>NZ_CP051516.1:3353854-3658750 GCF_012689525.1 Paraburkholderia aromaticivorans | reverse complement strand
GAGTGCGCCCGGGCCTATCCTGTCAACCAGATACTCATTGATCGCCACCATCCGGCCACGGTAATCGAACCCAAACTTGCGGAGGGTGCCGGTGCGGGTCGTCTCCGAGTAGAGAGTGCCGATGTTGGCCGAGTAGACTTCCGTCGTGCCGAGCAGTCCGTCAGTTAGCGAGTAGTCGCCATTGGTTGCTTTCGTCAGCGTGAGCCCGCGATTTCCCAGCATGCTCCACGCCGTGCCATTCCATTTGAACGTCAGGGGCCGCTGGTTGCCGCTATAAACAACGATCTGCGGCGTGGCCGCATTGACCGCTGTCAGATCAAGTCGTCGTTGCCAGTTATTGACCCAGTTGCGGCCCATCGCCGTCTGGGTAGTGTCATAGGGCTTCGATAGATACGTGCGGCTGAAGGTAAGTGGCAGTGCGTCACCGCTCATGAAGTCGGTTTCTGAGAGCGTGACAATGCCCTCTGCCGGCAGTACCGGATCAGATGCCGGACAGGTATCTTCTGGCGAAGGTGGGACCGGGGCACCGGCACAATAATCCTGTATCCAGTCCTGTGCATTAGGACAGTTGTAGTAATTCATGCTGCTGAACGGGTCGCCTGGGCCCCTGGACATGGGTGACGTGGCAGCCACCTGGATAGCGCAGGTTTTGGTCCCGGGAATCCCAAGGGACTTCTGATACGTCTGCATGCATTGGGTGTAGTCTGCAGCGTTCGCGCTAGCGGCAGTCAGCAGCAGGCTCGCCGCCACAGACAGTTGGACGAGCCGCATTGATGTGCCGCGCTTCTTCCACGCTTTCATATATCTCCCTGAATTGTCAGTTGCGCCTTCGAAGGCGCGACAACTCTTAGGGCAGTCGACATCCATGCAAATCAGACAATTCTGAAATTCACGATCACCTTGCGCCAAATCAGCGCCGCCAAATCAGGATTGCAAACAGGCGTTTTCAGCGCGGGCGCGTCCGTGAAAACCCTCGAAAATGAAAATGAATTTTTTTCTACAGGATTTCTATGTAAATATACTTTCATCTATTTTCACTAGGCCTAGGCGCTTACCGCCTCGTTCGCATGATTCATCAACCGTCCATCGCTTCCGACTCCGCCGAGCAGGCCATAGCCGCGCGCATCGCCGCGGCCATGCCGACCCTCACGCCGATTCATCGGCGCATGGGCGACTACGTGCTGGCCAATCTGTTTCGCGCGGCGACCATGCGGATCGACGAACTGGCCAGCGTGGTCGGCGCCTCGGTGGCGACGGCGAACCGCTTCGCTCGCGCGCTCGGTTTCGACGGCTATCCGCAGTTCCGTGAGGCGCTGGTGCGCGGCTTCGAGGCGACGCTCGCACCGGTCGAGCGCTTGCGCAGTGCGCAGGAATCGCTCGCAGCCGGCGACGACGTGGTCGACGCATCGCTAGAACAGGCCGCCAACAATCTGCACGCCACCCGCACGGCGATCGACAGCGCCGCGGCCGAAGCCGCCGTCGAAGCGATCATCGCCGCGCGCCGCGTCTTCGTGCTCGGCTTCGGTGCCAGCGCGTTTCTCGCGGGTCTGATGGAACACGGCCTGATGCCGTATCACGACAACGTGCAGTCGCTTGCGCTGATGGGCGGACCGTCGCATGCCGCGCGGCGTCTGTTTGCTTCCAACGAGGGCGATCTCGTCATCGGCATCGCTTTTCCGCGCTACGTCGAAGACACGATCGAGCTCGCGCATCGCGCGGCGGGCCGTGGCGCCCGCGTGCTCGCGCTCACCGACAGTCCGCGTTCGCCGCTCGCGCAGTTCGCCGACATCTCGCTCTACATCCGCGCCGATCGACGGCTCGCGGCGAATGCCGATTCGGCCGTGCTCGCTGTGATCGAAGCCCTGTGCGACGCGGTGGCCTATCGCGCCAAACGCTCGGTGAAGGCTGCCGCCGAAGTCAGCGAATTCCTGCTGCCGTGGCTCGTCGATCCACAAGCCGAGGCCGCCGGCACGAATGCGCGGCCCGCGCGCGGCGCGACCTGCACTTCCCGTACTCCTCGCACTACGAAAACCAAACGATGAACTCCAACGCAGTCATTGCCATTCATGGCGGGGCAGGGACGATCCTGCGCACGTCGATGTCGGCCAGCGCCGAAGCCGAATACCACGCCGCCTTGCACGCGGTGCTGAGCGCCGGCCAGCGCGTGCTCGCCGACGGCGGCAGCGCACTCGACGCCGTCAGCGAGGCCGTGCGCCTGCTCGAAGACTGTCCGCTCTTCAACGCGGGCCGCGGCGCCGTCTACACGGCGGCCGGCACGCACGAACTCGACGCGGCGATCATGGACGGCAGCACGCTCGAAGCCGGCGCAATCTGCTGCGTGAAGCGCGTGCGCAATCCGATTCTGGCGGCGCGCCGCGTGCTCGAACGCAGCGAGCATGTGCTGTTCACCGGCGAAGGCGCGGAAGCCTTCGCCGCCGCGCAAGGACTCGAATTCGCCGAGCCGGAGTATTTCCATACCGAAGCGCGCCATCGTCAATGGCTGATCGCGCGCGGGCAACAGCGCGTCGTGCTCGATCACGACGGCGCGACGCTCGCCGCCGCGCCGTCCCCGAATGACGACGAGCCAACGCCGCACGAACCGATCGATCCGAACCGCAAGTTCGGCACCGTCGGCGCGGTCGCGCTCGATCAGCACGGCCACGTGGCCGCGGCGACATCGACCGGCGGCGTCACCAACAAGCAGGCCGGCCGGGTCGGCGACACGCCGCTGATCGGCGCGGGCTGCTATGCGGACGACGCGACCTGCGCGGTCTCGACCACCGGCTCGGGCGAAATGTTCATGCGTATGGTCGCGGCCTACGACGTCGCCGCGCAAATGGCCTACCGCAACGTGTCGCTGCAGGAAGCAGCCGACGACGTGGTGATGAACCGCCTGCCGAAGATCGACGGACGCGGCGGCCTGATCGCCGTCGATGCGCGCGGCAATGTCACGCTGCCCTTCAATACGGAAGGCATGTATCGCGGTTTTGCTCGGCTCGGCGAAGCGCCGGTGACGGCGATTTACCGCTAGTCCGTGCGTCTGACAACCGCCTGAATCATCGGCTGAAGCTTTGCCTGAAGCTCCGCCTGAATCCCCGTTAGCCGCGTTCGAAATAAAGGAACCACAGTGCCGACTTCATCGCACACCGCCCGTCCGCTTATCGAAACCTTGCCGCCGCAACGCGTGCTCGCGGTCGACGATCTGTCGGTCGCATTCCGCAGCGGCGACACCACCTTCAACGCGGTGCGCAATCTGTCGCTGACGGTTGAGCGCGGCGAGACGCTGGCGATCGTCGGCGAATCGGGTTCGGGGAAATCAGTGACCTCGCTCGCGTTGATGCGGCTGATCGAGCACGGCGGTGGGCGCCTTGCCGGCGGCAGCATCGCTTTCCGGCGCCGCGACGGCAGCGTGCTCGACCTCGCGAAAGCGTCGTCCGGCACGATGCGTTCGATTCGCGGCGCCGACATCGCGATGATCTTTCAGGAGCCGATGACCTCGCTCAACCCGGTCTTCACGGTGGGCGATCAGATCAGCGAGGCGATTGCCTTGCATCAGGGCAAGAGCCGCTCTGCCGCGCACGCTGAAACGCTGCGCCTGCTCGAACTCGTGCGCATTCCGGAAGCGCGGCGCGTGGCGGCACGGTTTCCGCATCAACTGTCGGGCGGCATGCGCCAGCGCGTGATGATCGCGATGGCGCTGTCGTGCAAGCCCGCGCTGTTGATCGCCGACGAACCGACCACCGCGCTCGACGTGACGATCCAGGCGCAGATTCTGCAACTGATTCGCGGCTTGCAGGACGAGATGAACATGGGCGTGATCTTCATCACGCACGACATGGGCGTGGTCGCCGAAGTGGCCGATCGCGTGCTGGTGATGTATCGCGGCGAGAAGGTGGAAGAGGGCGCGTCCGACGCGCTGTTCGCCGCGCCGTCGCATCCTTATACGAAGGCGCTGCTCGCCGCGGTGCCGCGTCTCGGCGCGATGCAAGGCACGGATCAGCCGGCCAAGTTTCCGATCCTGACCGTCGAGCAGGCGAGCCTGAGCGGCACCGACCAGGCCGTGCGTCCCGCTGCCGCCGTCGCCGAAGAAACGCAGCCGCTAGTGCTCGAAGCCACGCCGCCGATTCTGCGGGTCCGCGAGTTGGTCACGCGCTTTCCGGTCAAGAGCGGACTATTCGGCCGCCTGACGGGCCGCGTGCACGCGGTGGAAAAAGTCAGCTTCGATTTGCGGCCCGGCGAAACGCTCGCGCTGGTCGGCGAATCCGGTTGCGGCAAATCGACTACGGGCCGCTCGCTGCTGCGTCTCGTCGAAAGTCAAAGCGGTTCGATCGAATTCAACGGCAAGGAAATCAGTTCGCTGACGGGCCCCGCGTTGCAGGCGTTGCGCCGCGATATCCAGTTCATTTTCCAGGACCCGTTCGCTTCGCTGAATCCGCGGTTGACGGTCGGCTTCTCGATCATGGAGCCTCTGCTCGTGCACGGCGTCGCGCAAGGCGCCGAAGCGCAAGCCCGCGTGGCGTGGCTGCTCGAAAAAGTCGGCTTGCCGCCCGAAGCCGCGCGGCGCTATCCGCACGAATTCTCCGGTGGTCAACGGCAACGCATCGCGATTGCGCGGGCACTGGCGTTGAACCCCAAAGTCGTGATCGCCGACGAATCCGTGTCCGCGCTTGACGTCTCCGTGCAAGCGCAGATCGTCAACCTGATGCTCGATTTGCAGCGTGAACTCGGCGTCGCGTATCTGTTCATTTCGCACGACATGGCCGTGGTCGAACGCGTCAGTCATCGCGTCGCGGTGATGTATCTCGGCCAGATCGTCGAAATCGGTCCACGCCGCGCGGTGTTCGAAGCGCCGCAGCATCCGTACACGCGCAAGCTGATGGGCGCGGTGCCGGTCGCCGATCCGGCGCGCCGACACGCGAAACGCATGCTCGCCGCCGACGAGATTCCGAGCCCGATCCGCGCGCTCAACGATGAACCCATCGTCGCGCCGCTCATTGCGGTCGGACCGGATCATTTCGTCGCCCAGCACCATGTCGGCGGCGCGTACTAAAACCGCGTACTAGAACCTCTAGTCACACGTTTCTTCTCGCAGCATCACAACCTGTTTTCATTTCGCAGCCTGGAGCCAACCTCATGAACCTGCTGGTCCCGTCTTCTCCGTTTCGTTTGCGCGCGCTGGTCAGCGGCGGCGCGGTGGTGTTCGCGATGCTCGCGGGCAATGCGGCGCATGCCGACACCACGGCCGTGATGGCCGTCGCTTCGACCTTCACGACGCTCGATCCGTACGATGCCAACGACACGCTCTCGCAAGCCGTCGCCAAGTCGTTCTATCAGGGGCTGTTCGGCTTCGACAAGGACATGAAACTGGTCAACGTGCTGGCCGATAGCTACGAAGCCAGCCCGGATGCGAAGGTCTACACGTTTAAGCTGCGCCACGGCGTGAAGTTCCAGGACGGCACCGACTTCAACGCCGCGGCGGTGAAAGCGAACTTCGACCGCGTCACGGATCCGGCGAACAAGCTTAAGCGCTACAACATGTTCAACCGCATCGAGAAGACCGAAGTGGTCGATCCGTACACGGTGAAGATCACGCTGAAGGCGCCGTTCTCGGCGTTCGTCAACGTGTTGGCGCATCCGTCGGCGGTGATGATTTCGCCGGACGCGCTGAAGAAGTACGGCAAGGACATTGCGTTCCATCCGGTCGGCACGGGTCCGTTCGAACTGGTGAAGTGGGATCCGGCGGGCGACCTGACGGTGAAGAAGTTTGCCGGCTACTGGAAGAAGGGCTACCCGAAGGTCGATGCGATCGACTGGAAGCCGGTGGTCGACAACAACACGCGCGCTGCGTTAATGCGTACCGGTGAAGCGGATTTCGCGTTCCAGGTGCCGTTCGAACAGGCCGCGCAATTGCAGTCGAGCCCGAAGGTCGATCTGGTTGCCTCGCCGTCGATCATTCAGCGCTATATCAGCCTGAACGTGAACCAGAAGCCGTTCGACAATCCGAAGGTGCGTGAAGCACTGAACTATGCGGTCAACAAGGACGCGCTCACCAAGGTCGTGTTCGCCGGTTACGCGACGCCGGCCGACGGCGTGGTGCCGCAAGGCGTCGACTATGCGGTGAAGCAGGGCCCGTGGCCGTACGATCCGGCCAAGGCGCGCGCCTTGTTGAAGGAAGCGGGCTATCCGAACGGTTTCGAAACCACGCTGTGGTCGGCGTATAACTACTCGACCGCGCAGAAGGTGATCCAGTTCGTGCAGCAGCAACTCGCGCAAGTGGGCATCAAGGCGCAGGTCGAAGCGCTCGAGGCGGGTCAGCGCGTCGCCAAGGTGGAAAGCGCGCAGGACGCCGCGACGGCGCCGGTTCGCATGTACTACGCGGGCTGGTCGTCGTCGACGGGCGAAGCGGATTGGGCGATCACGCCGCTGCTCGCGTCGGTCTCGTTCCCGCCGAAGATGGTCAACACCGCGTACTACAAGAACGACACCGTCGACAGCGATCTGAAGCAGGCGCTCGAAACCACCGACCGCGCGAAGAAAGCCGAGCTCTACACCGACGCGCAAAAACGCATCTGGACCGACGCGCCGTGGATCTTCCTCGTCAAGGAGAAGGTCGTGTACGCGCGCAGCAAGCGTCTGTCGGGTGCTTATGTTGCGCCGGACGGTTCGTTCAATTTTGACGAGATCGCGATCAAGTGATGAGTCGACCGTGCGCGCCGGCGTGTCGTTTCAGACGCGCCGCGCTGCATGGTCCCTGCTTTTGCGCCTGATACGCGCCGCACAAGATCTTTCGTTGCCCGCATCATTGCCGGATTGGATGTCATGCTGAACTTCCTCGTCAAACGTGTCTTTGGCCTGCTGCCGACGCTTTTCATCGTCGCCGTGCTGGTGTTTCTGTTCGTGCATCTGTTACCGGGCGATCCGGCGCGGCTCGCCGCCGGTCCCGATGCGGACGAGGCGACCGTCGCGCTGGTGCGCGCCGACCTCGGCCTGAACAAGCCGATGCCGCAGCAATTCGCCAGCTTCTTCGTGAAGATCGCGCACGGCGACTTCGGCATCTCGACGCGCAGCAAGCGCCCGGTCAGCGAGGAAATCGGCGAGCGCTTCATGCCGACGCTGCTGCTCACGCTCGCCAGCATGGTGTGGGCCGTCGTGCTGGGCATGGGCATCGGCATCGTTTCGGCCGTGTGGCGCAATCGCTGGCCCGACCGGCTCGGCATGACGCTCGCAGTGTCGGGTATTTCGTTTCCCGCATTCGCGCTCGGCATGCTGCTGATGGAGATTTTTTCGGTGAGGCTCGGCTGGCTGCCGATTGTCGGTGATGGTTCGTGGCAGAGCTATGTGCTGCCGTCGCTTACGCTCGGCGCGGCCGTCGCGGCGGTGATGGCGCGCTTCACCCGTGCCTCGTTTGTTGAGGTGATGAACGAAGACTTCGTGCGCACCGCGCGCGCCAAAGGCGTCCCCGAACGTCTCGTGATCGTCAAACACTGTCTGCGCAACGCGATGATTCCCGTCATCACGATGATGGGCCTGCAATTCGGCTTTCTGCTGGGCGGCTCGATCGTGGTCGAAGTGGTGTTCAACTGGCCGGGCCTCGGACGCCTGCTGGTGGACGCCGTCTCCATGCGCGACTATCCGGTGATTCAGGCTGAAGTGCTGCTGTTCTCGCTGGAATTCATCATCATCAATCTGGTCGTGGACGTGCTGTACGCCGTGATCAACCCGACCATCCGTTTCAAGTGAGGCCCGCATGAGCACGACCGCCACCGGGCCGACTGCGGCCGACACCGTTAAAGCCCAACCCGCGATCCGCACGCCGTGGAGCGAGTTCTGGCGCAAATTCCGTAAGCAGCACGTGGCGCTCGGCGCCGGCATCTTCGTGCTGCTGTTGATTGCGGTCGCGATCGTCGCGCCGCATATCGTGCCGTACGACCCGGAGAATTTCTTCGACTACGACGCGTTGAACGCGGGGCCGTCCGCGGCGCACTGGTTCGGCGTGGATTCGCTGGGCCGCGATATTTTCAGCCGCCTTCTGGCGGGTTCGCGTATTTCGCTGGAGGCGGGCTTTCTGTCCGTTGCGATCGGCGCGGTGATCGGCACGTTCTTCGGCTTGCTGGCCGGCTACTACGAAGGCTGGTGGGATCGCATCACGATGCGAGTGGCCGACGTGCTGTTCGCCTTTCCCGGCATTCTGCTGGCGATCGGCGTAGTGGCGATTCTCGGCAACGGCATGATCAACGTGATCTGCGCGGTCGCGATCTTCAGTATTCCGGCGTTCGCGCGGCTCGTGCGCGGCAATACGCTGATGCTCAAGCAACTCACGTATATCGAGGCGGCGCGCAGCATCGGCGCGTCGGATTGGACGATCATCATGCGGCACATTCTGCCGGGGACGATTTCCTCGGTGGTGGTGTACTTCACGATGCGTATCGGCACCTCGATCATCACCGCGGCGAGCCTGTCGTTTCTCGGCCTCGGCGCGCAACCGCCGACGCCGGAGTGGGGCGCGATGCTCAATGAAGCGCGCGCCGACATGGTCACGGCACCCCATATCGCGCTGTTTCCGAGTCTGGCGATTTTCCTGACCGTGCTGGCGTTCAACCTGCTCGGCGACGGTTTGCGCGATGCGCTCGATCCGAAACTCGACCGGTCATGAATTCGACCGAGCTTCAGAACGCGCCGCATGTCGGGGAATTGCCAAGCGGTCCGCTCGGCACGATTGCTGATGTGCAAGGCGTGACGGTTGGACATTGCTCGCTCGATCAAGGCACCGTGCAAACCGGCGTGACCGTGATTCGTCCGCATGACGGCGATCCGTTTCTCGCGAAAGTGCCGGCGGCGGCGTCGGTGATCAACGGGTTCGGCAAAAGCATCGGGCTCGTGCAGGTCGAAGAACTCGGCACGCTGGAAACGCCGATCGCGTTGACCAATACGTTCGGCGTCGCCGCTGTCGCACAGGCGCAAATTCGCGCGGCCATTCGTACGAATCCGCGGATTGGGCGCGAGTGGTCGACGGTCAATCCGTTGGTGTTCGAATGCAATGACGGGTATCTGAACGATATCCAGGCACTGGCCGTCACCGCGCAGCATTTCGACGATGCGCATGCAGCGGCCAGCGCGGATGTCGCGAGTGGTTCGGTCGGCGCGGGGCGGGGCATGTCGTGCTTCGATATGAAGGGCGGCATCGGCAATGCGTCGCGCGTGGTTAATGTAGCGGGCCGTAGCTATACCGTCGGCGCACTCGTGCTGGCGAACTTCGGCCGGCTGCCGATGCTCACCATCGACGGCGCGCCGCTCGGCCGTGTGCTGGCCGAACGCGCGGCCAAGGCGGCGATAGCCGCACCATCGGCCACGTCTGCGACGAAGCCCGAGCAAGGCTCGATCATCATGATCGTCGCTACCGACGCGCCGCTCGACGCGCGCCAACTCAAGCGTCTGTCATTGCGCGCGGCAGCGGGACTCGCACGCACCGGTTCGGTGTACGGGCACGGCAGCGGCGATATCGCGCTCGCGTTTTCAACGGCCTATACCGTGCCGCATGGCGCCGACTTCATCACGCTTCCGCCGCTCGTCGCCGACGAGCGTCTCGATCCGCTTTTTCGCGCTTGCGCGGACAGCGTCGAGCAGGCAATTCTCGATGCCTTGTGGAGCGCCGTATCCGTAACCGGGCGCGACGCTCACCAGCGTCTATCGCTGCGTGACTCAGTGCCCGATCTCGCCCAACTACTCAACACGACTCGCTGATGAAAGTCCTCATTTCCGCCGACATCGAAGGCATTGCCGGCGTGTTTCATCCTGAGCAGACGCGTACGGGTAACGGCGAATACGAAGCCGCACGCCGCTGGATGACGCTCGAAGCCAACGCCGCGATTGAAGGTGCATTCGCCGGCGGCGCGACACAGGTTTGGGTCAACGACTCGCATGGCGGCTTTCGCAATCTGCTGCCCGACCTGCTCGACGCGCGCGCCCAGATCGTGCTCGGCAAGCCGCGCACATTGGGCATGATGGCCGGGCTCGAATACGGCGCGGCGCTGGTCTTCATGATCGGCTATCACGCCATGTCGCAAACGCGCGGCATCCTCGCACACACGATCAACAGCTTTGCCTTCGCACGCGTGTCACTGAACGGCGTCGAGGTCGGCGAGGCGGGCGTCTATGGCGCGCTGGCGGAAGAATATGGCGCACAGGTCGCGCTTTTATCTGGCGACGACGTCTTCGCCGAAGAAACCGCGCCGCGTTTCCTAGGCGCGCGTTTTGTCGTCACCAAGAGCGCGACGGGGCATGCGAGCGGCGTCACGCAATCGCCGGCAAGCGCGCGCGCCGCGATCGAAACCGCCGCGCGTGAAGTGGTTCAGCAGCATCTCGCCAAGGGACACGCGCGGGAATCCACCCGCGCCGAAGCGAAGCCGGTCGAATGCGAACTGCGCGTGCAAACCAGCGCGCTTGCGGATCTTTTCTGCCAGTGGCCGACGCTCACACGCGTCGACGCGGTCACGCTGCGCTTTGGCGCGGCGTCGGCGGAACATGCGGTGCGCATGTTGAATTGCCTGTCGGCGATGTCGTTCATGTTGCGCTGATCGCGCGGCAACTGGCCGTTCTCCCTGCGCGGTCATTTCACTACGCTTACAGCGGCACCGTGGCGGCACGTTTCGTGAGGACGCGTTACTCTCCTGCATTCCGGAGGCGGCGTCTTTCTCACTGAGCGGGGTACAGCATGGGTAAGCAGACTATCGCGGATTATCTGGCCAAAACACTGGCGGCGGCAGACATCGAACGAATCTGGGGCGTGACGGGCGACAGCCTGAACGGCCTGTCGGATAGCTTGCAACGCCTGGGTTCGATTCGCTGGATGCACACGCGCCACGAAGAAGTGGCCGCCTTCGCCGCCGGCGCCGATGCCGCCGCGACCGGCAAGCTCGCCGTCTGCGCGGGCAGTTGCGGTCCCGGCAATCTGCACCTCATCAACGGCCTGTACGACTGTCACCGCAATCATCAACCTGTGCTCGCGATTGCCGCGCATATTCCGTCGTCGGAAATCGGCCTCGGCTACTTTCAGGAAACCCACCCGCAAGAGCTGTTCAAGGAGTGCAGTCACTACGTCGAACTCGTGACGAATCCGTCGCAGTTTCCGCGCGTGCTGGCGCGCGCCATGCGCACGGCGATCGAAGAGCGCGGCGTCGCCGTGATCGTGCTGCCGGGCGATGTCGCGTTGAGCGAAGCGCCCGAGGAAACGCCGGCCTGGGCCGGCACGCTGGAACGCTCGACGGTGGTGCCGTCCGAGGCGGACCTCGACCGGCTCGCCGATCTGCTCAACCAGGCGGGCGGCGTGACGCTGCTGTGCGGCAGCGGCTGCGCCGGCGCGCACGACGAAGTCGTCGCCTTCGCAGATCAACTCGGCGCGCCGACCGTGCATGCGCTGCGCGGCAAACAATACGTGGAGTGGGACAACCCGTTCGATGTCGGCATGACCGGGCTGATCGGCTTCAGCTCCGGCTATCACGCGATGATGTCGTGCGACACGCTCGTGATGCTCGGCACCGATTTCCCGTATCGCAACTTCTATCCGTCGCACGGCAACGTGGTGCAGATCGACCGGCGCGGCTCGGCGCTCGGCAAACGCGTGCCGTTGAAGCTCGGTCTGGTCGGCGACGTGAAGGCGACCTTGCAGGCGCTGATGCCGCGGCTCAAGCACAAGAGCGACCGACGCTTCCTGGAGAATGCGCGCAAGCACTACGCGAACACGCGCAAAGACCTCGACGACCTCGCGCGGCCTTCCGATCCGGGGCGCGCGATTCATCCGCAATACCTCACCAGCATTGTCGACAAGGTCGCCAACGAAGATGCGGTGTTCTCCGTCGACGTCGGCACGCCGACGCTCTGGGCCGCGCGTTATCTGACGATGAACGGCAAGCGCACGCTGCACGGTTCGTTCAACCACGGCTCGATGGCCAATGCGATGCCGCAGGCCTTGGGCGCGCAGGCGGCCGAGCCGGGCCGCCAGGTGATTTCGCTATCGGGCGACGGCGGCCTGTCGATGCTGCTCGGCGATCTACTTACTGCGCGTCAGCTCAATCTGCCGATCAAGGTCGTGGTGTTCAACAATAGCGTGCTCGGCTTCGTCGCGATGGAGATGAAGGCGGGCGGTTATCTGGAGGCCGGCACCGATCTGGCGACGACCGATTTTTCGGCGATCGCGCGAGGCGCGGGAATATACGGTGTCCGAATCGAACTGTCGGAGAATATCGAACCGGCATTGCGCGAGGCGTTTGCGCATCCGGGTCCGGCCGTGATCGACGTGGTGACCGCGAAACACGAACTCGCGATGCCGCCGAAGATCCAGTGGGCGCAGGCCAAGGGCTTCAGCCTGTATATGCTGAAGGCAGTGCTGAATGGTCGCGGGGATGAGGTCGTTGAACTGGCGACTACGAATCTGCGCTGAAACGCATTTGGGCTTGGCTTGTTTCCGCAGGCGTACGCGCACTGGCATCCGCGCATACGCCTGACTTGGATTACTGCTGCCGGCTCAGTTCACGCGCGGCGCGATCAATCACGTCGGCGATCGCGCCCGCGTGCGACACGGGCGCCAGGTGGCTCGACGCCATCGGCACGATCTTGGCGCCCATCCGGTTGGCCATGAATTTTTCGACATCCGGCGACAACGCCCGGTCGCGCATCGTGAGCACGTACCACGATGGCTTTTCTTTCCAGGCGACCTGGCTGACCGTTTCATTGAAGGCGGTCGCGGCGATCGGCACCTGCGCGGTGGCCAGCACGCGCGTCAGATTCTCGGGGACATCCGCAGCGAAGTCGGCGTGGTATTTCGTGCGATCGAGCCAGAGGAAGCCGCTCGAATCCTTCATGATGCTGGCGCCCCCGGGCGCCGGCGCGGCGCGCTTCATCAGATCCATGGTCGACTCGTGCAGGTCCGGCGCGATTGCAGCGATATACACGAGGCCGGCGACGTTCGGCGCGTTCGCGCCCGCCTCGGTGATCACGACGCCGCCCCACGAATGCCCCACCAGAATGGTCGGGCCGTTCTGACGCGCGAGGACGCGGCGGGTCGCGGCGACATCGTCGGCGAGGGAGGTGAGTGGATTCTGCACCGAGCTCACGTGATAGCCCTTCTGCTGCAATTTGGCGACCACGCCGTTCCAGCTCGATCCGTCGACGAACGCGCCGTGCACCAGCACGACGTTGCGCACCGGGCCGGTCAAGGGCGCCGCGGGCGGCGGCGTGGCGGCGGCCTTGGCGGGCGGTGCGGCGGGCGCTGCAGGCGCCGGCGCTTCGGGCGCGCTCGCCTCCGTGCCCGACTCGTCGGCCGGCTCGGCAGCGGGCGCCATGCTCGGCGCCATGGTGGGCGCCGGCGCCGGCGTCGCGGCGGGCGCGGTGGTTTGGGCGAGCGCGGTGGCCCCCGTGAAGCAGAGACACACAGCAGCGGCGCAAAGCAGACGTTTGGGCGACATGTTGAATCTCCGAAGGCTGAAGGCTCGACTAGGGCAACATACAGAAGCCCTGCGCCAGTGACAATCACTATCCTCGCCGTTAAGTGCGGCGCAGAACCAAGCGCGGGTTGCTCCCAGTATCTAGCTAATATCGGCCACGGTAAAATTTCAGGTTCTGCCGGGCCGGACCACAAGTCCGATCGGGTGATCGATATCCATACACTGGGGCGCAACGTTGAATAGTGCACAGCAGCAAGACGGCCTGAAGCGCGGGCTCAAGAATCGGCATATCCAGCTCATCGCGCTGGGCGGCGCGATTGGCACCGGCTTGTTTCTCGGCTCCGCCAGCGTGTTGCAGGCAGCCGGACCGTCGATGATTCTCGGCTACGCGATCGGCGGCGTCATCGCCTTCATGATCATGCGGCAATTGGGCGAAATGGTAGCGCAGGAGCCGGTGGCCGGGTCGTTCAGCCACTTCGCGTATAAGTATTGGGGCGACTTTCCCGGTTTTCTGTCCGGCTGGAACTACTGGGTGCTGTACGTGCTCGTGAGTATGGCCGAGTTGACCGCCGTCGGCACCTATGTCCACTACTGGTGGCCCGGCGTGCCGACGTGGGTGTCGGCGCTGGTGTGTTTCGCCGGCATCAACGCGATCAATCTCGCCAACGTCAAGGCCTACGGCGAAACCGAGTTCTGGTTCGCGATCATCAAGGTCGTGGCGGTGATCGGCATGATCGTGTTCGGCGGCTATCTGCTGATCAGCGGCCACGGCGGCCCGCAAGCCTCGATCACCAACCTCTGGGCCCACGGCGGCTTTTTCCCGCACGGGTTCCACGGCCTGTTCACGATGCTCGCGGTCATCATGTTTTCATTCGGCGGGCTGGAGCTGATCGGCATTACGGCGGCAGAAGCCGACCAACCGCAAAAGAGCATTCCGAAGGCCGTGAATCAGGTGATCTACCGGATTCTGATTTTCTACATCTGCTCGCTGGCGGTGCTGCTGTCGTTGTACCCGTGGAATGAAGTGGCGGCCGGCGGCAGTCCGTTCGTGATGATCTTCTCGCAGATCGGTTCGACGCTGACCGCGAACGTCCTCAACGTGGTGGTGTTGACCGCCGCGCTGTCGGTGTACAACAGCGGCGTGTATGCGAATAGCCGCATGCTGTACGGCCTCGCGGAGCAGGGCAATGCGCCGCGTGCGCTGATGAAGGTCGACCGGCGCGGCGTGCCGTACATGGCGATTGGTTTGTCGGCGCTCGCGACGTTCACGTGTGTGATCGTCAACTACCTGATTCCGGCCGAAGCGCTTGGTTTGCTGATGGCGCTGGTGGTGGCCGCGCTGGTGCTGAACTGGGCGCTGATCAGCCTGACGCATCTCAAGTCGCGCAAGGCGATGGTCGCGGCGGGCGAGACGCTCGTGTTCAAGTCGTTCTGGTTCCCGGTCAGCAACTGGATCTGCCTCGCGTTCATGGCGCTGATCCTCGTGATTCTGGCGATGACGCCAGGGCTGTCGGTTTCGGTGTGGCTGGTGCCGGCGTGGCTGGTGGTGATGTGGGCCGGGTATGTGTTCAAGCGTCGGCGCGCGGCTGTGCAGGGTGGGGCGCGGGTGGCGGGGCGGTAAGGCGTCTCGAATGGCGTGAGGGGCGACGTTCGCGCTCACGCCGTTAAAGACCGTTGAGGTTTTCAGGTAGGCCAGAAACGACAAACCCCGCGAGCAGCACGTGCTGGCGGGGTTTGAGGAAATACTGAAACAGCGGTCATTCGAAATCTTTGGTGCCCAGGGCCGGAATCGAACCGGCACGCCTTGCGGCGGGGGATTTTGAGTCCCCTGCGTCTACCAATTTCACCACCTGGGCAGGTCTTGCAGCGCACGCGTCAGAAGCTGGCGCGCGGCGAAGACGCAGATTATGGCCGAAAATTCGACGACGGGCAAGCCAGTTGCTTTCACCCGCCGCAAGGTCTTCAAACCGTACGGGAAAATCGTTCGAGTGTCTGCTGGCCGAGATACCGGTCGAACACCATCGCGATGTTGCGCACGAGCATACGTCCGGCCATCCGCACTTCGAGCTTGCCCACTTCGAGCGACACCAGCCCGTCCTGCTCGAAGCCGCGCAAACGCTTCAGCTCCGGCTCGAACGTCTCGGCGAAGCGGATGCCGTAAGCCGCTTCGAATTCGTCGAAGCGCAATTCGAGGTTGCACATCAGTTGCGTGATCACGTCGCGGCGCAGACGGTCATCGGCGGTGAGGCGTACGCCGCGTGCGATGGCGAGCGTGCCCGCATCGATCGTCGCGGCATAGCCCGGCAGATCCTTGACGTTCTGCGCGTACACGTCGCCGACCTTGCCGATCGACGATGCGCCGAAGCCGATCAGATCGCATTCCGCCCGTGTGCTGTAGCCCTGGAAATTGCGGTGCAAGGTGCGCTTCGCTTGCGCGCGCGCGAGTTCGTCAGTGGGCAGCGCGAAGTGATCCATGCCGATGTACACATAGCCCGCGCCCGTCAGACGTTCGACCACGCGCTGCAGGATCGCGAGTCGCACTTCAGGTGAAGGCAGCGTGGCGGGGTCCATCTGACGTTGCATCTTGAAGAGCTGCGGCATGTGCGCATAGGCGAATACGGAGAGACGATCGGGCGCGAGCGCGAGCATCGTGTCGAGCGTGCGACTGAAGCTCTCGACCGTTTGATGCGGCAGCCCGTAAATCAGGTCGACACCGATCGAGTGAAAGCCGGTGTCGCGCGCGGCCTGCATGACCGACGAGGTCATCTCGAGCGGCAGAATGCGGTTGATCGCCTGCTGCACGACCGGATCGAAGTCCTGCACGCCGAGGCTCAGCCGATTGAAACCCAGCTTACGCAGATGCGCGATGGTATCGGGCGACGCCTCGCGCGGATCGACTTCGATTGAATATTCGGCTTCGGTGTCGGGCAGCAGCGTGAAGTGCTCGCGCGTGACGGCCATCAGCTCGGCCGTTTCGTCGTGCGACAGAAAAGTCGGCGTGCCGCCGCCCCAATGCAATTGCGATACCGGACGCCGCGTGTCGAAACAGGTCGCCTGCAACGCCATTTCGCGCTTCAACCGATCGAGGTACGGACGCGCATGGGTGCGATTTTTGGTGGCGACCTTGTTGCAGCCGCAGTAGAAACACACGGTGTCGCAAAAGGGAATGTGGAAGTACAGCGAGAGATCCGTGGCCGACGCGCCTGGGTCGGCGGCGGCGCGTAAATAGTCGGCGGGATCGAAGTCGTCGCGGAACTGCAGGGCGGTCGGATAGGACGTATACCGTGGGCCGTTCGCACTGTATTTGGCGAGCAGGTCAGGGCGGAACAGCGTGCTGGCGATGGACATGAGGGACTCAAGGGCTGGCTGGTGGCCATCGAGGAAGAGGCGGACCGCCGCGGTTCGCGCGACGGGATCGAACAGCGCGGACGCCTCTTGAGCATGGCCTTTAAGATCCTTCGAGTTTACGTGAGCGGGTATTCGCCCGATTGCGTAAAAAGGTCGCATGGAATGCGGTGGCACAATGCGGGTCTGATAGTGCATTGCCCGTTTTCGGGTTCAGGAAAAATGTCGTGAGTGATGTGCCGAATAGCGCCGTGAAGCCCGAGTCTCCGTTCCACGTGGCCGGTCACGCGTGCCGCCCCGATTGCGGCGCGTGTTGTATTGCGCCGTCGATTTCGAGTCCCATTCCGGGCATGCCGAACGGCAAGCCGGCGGGCGTGCGCTGCGCGCAGCTCGGCGACGATCTGCGCTGCGCGATCTTCGGTCAGCCTGAGCGGCCGGCATGCTGTTCCGGTCTGCAACCGCAGATGGAAATGTGCGGCACGAACCGCGGCGAGGCGCTCGCGTGGCTTACGCAGCTTGAGACGCAAACTCAACCGCACGCACAACCGGTGGCTCGTCCTTAACGCGCGCAAACGAATCGCCGCCAAGCGCAATTTACAAACCACGAGCCGAAAACGAACACCGCAATCGCATGCCCGAACAGGTTTCCACAGGAGATTTCGCATGACTCGACCCGCTGCGCCGGCCCGGCGCCGCTTCATGCTTGCCGCGCTGACAGGCTGTAGCGCGCTCGGCATTACCGTTTCGCTCTCGGCCTGCGCAACCTCGACTTTTCCGTTCATCCCCTCGCATTACACGTTCTCGCAGCAGCAGGTGCAGGACGCGGTGCAGCGCAAATTCCCGTATCAGCGCACGGTCTCCCAAGTGTTCGAGGTCGCGCTGACTCACCCCGTGGTCGGTTTGCTGCCGGACGCGAACCGCGTCTCGGTGAAGCTCGACGCGCGTCTCGTGAGCCCCTTCATGCCGCAGCCGGTGGACGGCGTGTTCACGCTGTCGAGCGAATTAGCCTACGACGCCGCCAGCAAATCGGTCGTGCTCAAGGCGCCGAACGTCGACAACGTCAGCGTGAGCGGGCAGGCCCAGGCCTATACGCAGCAGATCAATGCGGCGGCGGCGGTGCTCGCCACGCAGTTGCTGACCAACTATCCCATCTACACCTTCAAGCCCGAACAACTGCAATTTGCCGGAGTGAATTACGAACCCGGTACAATCACCATCCTTACAAACGGCATACGCGTGCAAATCGTCGAAAAATGACGCGGCGCGCGGCCGGCAGGGCCGCGCGCTTTCCGTGCTGGCCCTGTTCGTTCCTACTATCTACAGCGATGAGGGTCACGGATGGACTGGCTATTGGCTTGCAAGGCGCTGATTCTGGGCGTCGTCGAGGGATTGACGGAGTTTTTGCCCGTGTCCAGCACCGGGCATTTGATCGTCGCGGGCAGTCTGCTGAACTTTACCGATGAGCACGCGAAAACCTTCGATGTCGTGATCCAGCTCGGCGCGATTCTCGCCGTGTGCTGGGAATTCCGCCGCCGCATCGGCAGTGTGGCGTCCGGTTTGCCGAGCCGGCCGGATGCGCGCCGCTTCACGCTGAACGTGATCATCGCCACAATTCCGGCGATCGTGCTCGGCTTGCTATTCGAGAAATCGATCAAAGCGGCGCTGTTCTCGCCGGTGCCGGTTGCGTTCGCGCTGGTGGCGGGCGGCGTCGTGATCCTGTGGGCGGAGGCGCGTCAGCGCGCGCAAGGCAAGACGGAAGCGCGCGTGCAAAGCGTGGACGACCTGAGCGCGCTGGACGCGCTGAAAGTCGGCCTCGCGCAATGTTTCGCGCTGATTCCGGGTATGTCGCGCTCGGGCTCGACGATCATCGGCGGGATGCTGTTCGGCCTCGACCGGCGCGTCGCCACGGAGTTTTCCTTCTTCCTCGCGATTCCGATCATTTTCGGCGCGACCGCTTACGAGTTGTACAAAGACTGGCACCTGCTTTCCGTCGACGCGCTCGGCACCTTCGCGGTCGGTTTCGTGGCGGCTTTCGTCAGTGCTTTTGCTTGCGTGCGCTGGTTGTTGCGCTATATCGCCGCGCACGATTTCACGGCGTTTGCGTGGTATCGCATCGGCTTCGGGCTGCTGATTTTGCTGGTTGGTTATAGCGGCGCGTTGAGCTGGGCGGATTGAGCGCTTGCGTTTCGCTTGAGCCATGAGAAAAGGTCCGCATTTGCGGACCTTTTTTGTTGCGTGGCAATCTCGCTGCGCGTTTATGCAGCGCCGCGTTTGCGGAAGACGAGATCCCACACGCCGTGTCCGAGCCGCAACCCACGACGCTCGAACTTCGTTACAGGACGGTACTCCGGACGCGGCACATAGCCGTCGGCGGTATTTTCCAGCGCTGGGTCGGCGCCCAGTACTTCGAGCATCTGTTCGGCGTAATTCTGCCAGTCCGTCGCGCAATGCAGATACGCGCCGGGTTTCAGGCGCGATACGAGCAGCGCGACAAACTTCGGCTGGATCAGCCGGCGCTTGTGGTGGCGCGCCTTGTGCCACGGGTCCGGAAAGAAGATGTGCACGCCGTCGAGGCTATCCGGCGCGATCATCTGTTCGAGCACCTCGACCGCGTCGTGCTGAATGATGCGGATGTTCGACAGGTTCTGTTCACCCATCAATTTCAGCAGCGCGCCGACGCCCGGTTCGTGTACTTCGACGCCGAGAAAATCGTCGCCGGCACGGTGTGAGGCGATTTCGGCGGTGGTCGCCCCCATGCCGAAGCCGATTTCCAGCACGCGTGGCGCCTCCCGGCTGAATACGCTGTTCCAGTCGGGTTGTTGCGGCACGAAGGGCACCACGAAGCGCGGGCCGAGTTCGTCCATGGCGCGGCGCTGGCCGGTTGAGACGCGGCCGGCGCGCGTGACGAAGCTGCGGATGCGCCGCCGATGCAGGGCTTCTTGCGGCGCGTCGTCGTCGGCGGCGGACTGGTGTTCGGTTTGGCTGGAGGGCGTCGGGAGGTCGTCCGGCAGGCCGGCGTCGTTAGGATCGTGGATCATCGTCGATGCTGCTACAAGGGTGAAGGGCTTCGCGGCGTGCCCGGCGTGCTGCACGGTGCCTGTCGAGGCTTGCGCGGTTTGAAGCGCGAACTCCGACAGGCACGGCTGGTGAGCGCGAGGTTGACGGGTCGCTGCGCCAGGCCGCCGCTATGACAAAAAAGCCGCCTTCATGGAGGCGGCTCGTGCTGGATTCTGCTGAAGGCGTCAGCAGGAAAGTGGAGCGGGCATTGCAAGTGCGCGTAAGGTAGCACAACCGAAAAGGGCGCGTCCAGACGGACTGGGGATGGCGGGGAGTATGGATGTGGGTGAGAATATTACATTTGAATAACGCAGGTGCCCGCACAATTGATTTAATCGTTTTGTAAGGTATTTTCCTGGGGCGATTATCTGGGCGAGTAACGATCTCAGCGAATATGCGCATCGTCGCCAACGGTCATACTGCCGTTCTAACTACGGATGGCACGCACTTCGTTACGAGATGCCATTCGCGGCGACGTCCCTATGCGACATTTTTCGGCGCGGTTTGAGCAAGCGAATCGATTGCCGGATTTGACGATCAGGAAAAGCTTTTACGGGCAGGGGCCAGAAGAACGATGAAGTCAGATCCTTTCGCGAATCTGCCCGGTTGCTCACGAGCTGACTAGAAAGTATCTGGAGCGGGCGATGGGAATCGAACCCACGGCTCTAGCTTGGGAAGCTAGGGTATTGCCATTATACGACGCCCGCAGAGCACGCTATTCTACGCGGGTTTCACGCGATTTGGCAAACGTGGACGTTCGCGGCCCGTCTGAATGTGTGCTCGCCGCGGGAGCGCTGACGGGAAGCGTCCGGTGTTCCGCGCCGCGACGCACCGGCTCACCGCACCAGGCCAGCCGTATTCAGCGATTCGTTGCGTGCTCTCGCCCATTCGGTCGGCTATCTCCCTTGCGAGTTCTACCTCACACGACTGAAGTGGCGTCGTCATTGTCGGGCGCCACAGCTGAGTAGATTGAGGCAGGCACCGTCCGCTACCGCGCGCAGCGCGGAACTAGCCGATTAACGCTTCGACTGCCCAATCAGATCGCGGAAATTGAATGCAGCCATAAGCCCATATAATTACAAGACCAATCAAATAGATACGCGCGGTCTGCTTCGATTTTTAATTCGTTATGCATGATATTTCATCATGCATTGACTGAGCGGGCTCTCTAAAAATTCAAATAAATATTAAAGCTTGTCGGGATGCCGCCGTTTACTTCTTTAGCGTCCTTTCCAAATGTTACAAGAATTCATTCGATTTGATTCTGTCAAGTGGATTTTTGGAATGATTCAACGAATCGGCGCTGGCGGCAAACATCGAAATGAAAACGACCAACGGCGTGACACAGCCAATCTGATTGGCTGCCCACTCGCCAAAAAAAAAATGGATATGAAAATTAAAGCTAAATTGACGTTATCCCTGCTCGCTTCGCTCGCTCTGGCAGCGTGCGGCGGTGGCGACGGGGGCAATTCGGCGGCGACGCCTTCGGCCGGCAGCGCTTCGGCGCCGGCAGTGGCAAGTGCTCCCGGTCCCGCAAGCGCGCCGGCTCCGGCTTCTTCGCCCGCACTCAGCGGCGAGCAACTGCCGAGTCTGTCCAGTCCGCAGAGCGGTTCGGCTGCGGCCGCGGGCAACGGCGTAGAAGGGGTATGGACTAGCCAGTCCGGCGTCGACAAGACCACGGCGCTCGTCGATCCGCAGGGCAACATCTCCTACCTGAATACGGTAAGCGGCTTCGGCTTGTCGGAGTTCTTCGGCGTCATCGCGGCCACCGCGCCGAACTGGACGCTCAGCTCGGGTGCGGCATTCATCGGCAACGTCTATTTTCCGACGACCTCCGGCTCGGGCTCGTTCGTCAATAACCAGACGTTCACGGGCAGCTACGTCGAGAACGGCACCACGGTGAACCTGTCCTGGAACTACGACGCGGCGAATGCGCTCGCTGTCACGCAGTCGAGCGTCGCGGGCACGTGGGCGGAAACCGGTTGAGGCTGTGTCAAAACGTGCGACTTTGACATCGAGCGCGAAAATCGACCCACCAGAACGCTCTGTATCGGCTTCGCGGCACGTCGGCAAGGGTAAAGCGACACCCGAAAACCGGGTAATTTCGAGTTTTGACACAGCCTCGGTTCGTCGCTGACGATTGCAAGCGACGGCACGCTAAGCGGCACATTGAGCAGCTGCCCGGTCTCCGGCACGTTGCTGCTCGCCACGCCGTCGTCCAGCAAGAATCTCTACACGTTGAACGTGACCGGCACGACCGCATCCTGCACGTTGAAATCGGGCGCGACGTATTCGGGCAATGCCGCGATTACGTTCCTGCCGATCACGGGCAGCAACCTGTATGTCCGCACGATTTTCTTCATGATCAAGACAGCGACCAACACGACGGTCGCCTACGGGCAGTTGACCAAGCAATAAGCGGAAGCAATAAGCGACGCATGAAACAAAGCCGCCGCCTTTTTGATAGGCGGCGGCTTCTGAATGTTCGCTACCTGTGCGTTCAGATCACGAAGTAAGTCAGTTGAACGGCCGCGCGGGTAACCACCATCAACAGCACCTGCACGATCACGAATAGCAGGATCGGCGAGAGGTCGATGCCGCCGAGTTGCGGCACCACGCGGCGCAGCGGATTCAGAAACGGCGCCGTGAGCTGATACAGGATCGGCATGGCCGGCGAACGTGGATTGAGCCACGACAGCAGCGCCATCAGGATCGTCAACCAGATGATCAGATTCAGCGCCCACTTGATCAGCGTCAGCACCGCGACGATCAGCAGCGTCGGCAACAGCGTGAGCGGATCGGCGCCGGTCAGCACCACCATCAGCACCACGTACACGATGGCCGCTAGCAGGGCCGCGACCAGGCTCGCCCAATCGATCTTGCGCGTGCTCGGCAAGATATGCCGCAGCGGCAGCACGATCCAGTTGGTGACTTGCAGCACCGCGTTCGTGACGGGGTTGTAGGGCGGCATGCGCACGACCTGCAGCCATGCGCGCAACAACAGGGCCGCGCCGAACAGCGTGAAGACGGTATTGAGCAGAAAACGGGCGATATCGCCAAACATCTCGTGTCCTTATCCTTCGGATGACGGCCGCCGACCGGCCGCAGGGTGCCGGCGCTCTCCGAACGGTGCGCCGGCGGTTTCATTTGAATTTCTTGCGCCCTTTCCGCACTCGGGCGCGTTACGCGTCGTTTGAAGCGGCCGCGTGGTGTTGCGATGCCACGGTTTGCGGGTCACGATCAACGGCTTACTGTATTAAAGGCCGCGATTCGTCCCGCTTCCGCGGGGCATCACACGGAAATCTTGATCTCGCTGATCAGAATCGTGCCGTTGCCACCGTCCGTGTAGTTGGGAATGTCGGCCATCAATTGCTCGGAAGCCGGTTTGAAGACTTTGTAGAAGTCGTCCGCGCTGTCGAACAGGAAATGGCCCGCGGCGACGTACTGCGGCGGCGTTCCTGGCGGGCCGGCATTGATGCCGACGTCGACCGACCAGCCCTTCAGCGACGGCCCGAACAGCTTCGCCGCGAGCGGCATATGCGTGACGCAGTAATAGTCCACGTCGAAGTGGCCGTTTTCCCGGTACGGATAGAGGATGCTGACCTTGATCATTGTGAGTTCTCGTCTGTTGGTCCCGATGCGCGGCGCTGGCGGATTGCGCGCGGCGCCGGACGTCACATTATCACGGCTTACTTGACGCTTGCACCTGCCGCGGCCTGATTCAGCGACCGGTTGAGCGATTCTTCCACGACCTCGGAGATGGCGTCGATCGCGGCGGGCGGCGTGGCGCGGCGTTCGGCCAGTCCGACCGCGCGCCGCGACAGCAGCCCGTAGAGCGCGGCGTGGTCGCCGCCGAGGCCTTCCAGCAACGCCAGTTGTTTCTGAACCACGCTCGTGTCGCCGCGCGATACCGGGCCCGCGAGCGCGTTGGGCAAACCCTTGTCGCGGGCGGTTTCGATGGTGCCGGAAAGCATCGGCAGCAGCGCTCGCAGCGCGTCGTCTTCGGCAAAGCCCAGCGTGCGCCACAGCGCGACGCATTCCGCGAGGCTGCACAGCGCGAAGCTGGCGGCGTAGTGCGCGGCGGCATGATAGAGCATGCGACCGCCCGCCGGAATCGACAGCGGATGGCAGCGCAGCGCGACGGCGAGCGCTGTCAGCGTGTCCTTCAGTGCGCCGTCGGCCTCGATCGTCACCGAGCAACCGGCGATGCGCTCGAGATCGGCGAGTTCGCCGCTAAAGAGGTACAGTGGATGAAAACCGCCGATCGAGGCGCCCTGGTCGCGTGCCGAGGCGAGCAATTCGACCGGCGAAGCCCCGCTGCAGTGCACGAGCGCCTTGCCGTGCGCGCCGGCCGCGTCGCCCGGGATGAACCGGAGTGTGTGCGCTGACGTACCGATGCTGTCATCGGGAACAGCTAAAAAGACGATATCGGCGGCGTCGACAACCTGTTGTGGGTCCTCGAATGCCGCGCAATGCTCGATTTGACTGGCAAGCCTGCCGGCGGAAGTTGCCGAGCGGCTTGCCACCGCCGTGACCGGATAGCCGGCGCGTGAAAAGCTCAGCGCGAGACAACGCGCGAGCCGGCCCGCACCGATAAAGCCGAGGCGCGGCAGAGAGGACTGGGACATGGGTGCCTGCTCCAGACGGAACATTGGAAAAGCAGAAGTATCGCGCATCCGCCACGCACGCGGCGCGGCTGGACGTCGGCTTTCCCTTGGTCAGTGCGCCTGCGATATGGCGCGCCCAGCCGGTCATCCGGCGGCGTGCGCCCCACGGGCTAGAAAACTGCTCACAATTCTTCAGAGCCGGTTTGGCAGTTGCTGTTCTGGGTATTTCGTCTCGCAGTCAGATTCGGGAGGTTCACGATGAATATTTTTTCTTACCGAAAGCACTTGCGGTTCCTGACGCATGCACAGCGCCGTCGCTGGTGGGACCAGAAAAAGCGCCTGACGCCGCGCGTGCGGATCAGTGGCGCCTATGTCCCGCCAAGCGTATCCCGCGAGTTCGCGTATGTGAAGGTCGGCTGACGTAGCGGCCCTCGCAGGTAAGGAAATGCCCGGCCCATCAGCCGGGCATTTTTCATTTTGGGGCTCAATTGGATGCCGTCAGGATTGAAGCTAATTTGTAATCAAAGATTACCGTCAAGTGAATGCTCCAAGCCGTAAAGCGGGCATTGCGGCTGATCGCTGTGGGTTCGGACAGGCGCAATCCCTGATTTTTCAGCGCATTACGAAGCCCATTGGCTGCTTGTGGCGTCTGCGGAAATTGCGGACTTTTGGCGCCAATTGCAATTTGCAACAAATGCGAACAGATAGGCGTGGTCTTTTTCGATACATTGATTTCATGGCATGCAGGGCATGCGAAGTCGGCGACCTTGGTGGGCCGCGCTAGGAGAATAAAAGTGAAAAAGATCGTTCCGTTTGTCGTTGCCGCAGCACTCGGCTTGGGACTCGCCGGTGCCGCTCAGGCGCACGTTTCCGTCGGTATCGGTATCGGGGTTCCGATTGCGCCGGCTTACCCGGTTTATGCCGCGCCGCCGCCGGTTTACTATGCGCCGCAGCCGGTTTATGCGCCGCCGGTCGTTTATGCACCGGCGCCAGTCGTGGTAGGCGGGTATTACGGTGGCTACGGACGTCCTTACTATCATCACGGCTATTACCGCGGTTATTACGGTCACGGTTACTATCGCCGCTAATCGCGGCACGTAGCGCTATTTTATTGACGGCGTAAAGCCGGCTTGATCGCCGGGTTACGCCGTTTGTATTTGTTGGCGGCTTTTTATGCAGCCAGTTTGGGACTATCGTCGGAATGACGGTCTGAATTGGCAAGAGCGCCGGGTCGAGGCGAAGAGTTGCCACCGAAGCTCACTTCACGCCTGACGTTCCAAACCTGGGACGAAGCTGGGAGAATGGCTGTTTCGCCACCGCTCTGGAGAGTTTCGCCGATGCAAGCGCTTCCCGCTCCCACTTTCGACGACGTACTCGACGCCGCTGCGCGTCTTGACGGCGTCGCCCATCGCACTCCCGTTCTAACCTCGAGCACGTTCAACGAGCGCACCGGGGCGTCGGTGTTCTTCAAGTGCGAAAATTTTCAGCGCATGGGCGCCTTCAAATTTCGTGGCGCTTATAACGCGATCTCGCATTTCGACGCGGAGCAGCGCAAAGCCGGCGTGCTGACGTATTCGTCGGGTAACCACGCCCAGGCGATCGCCTTGTCGGCCCGCCTGGCTTGCATCCACGCGACGATCGTCATGCCGCAGGACGCACCCGCGGCCAAAGTCGCGGCAACCAAGGGCTACGGCGGTGAAGTGATCACCTACGACCGCTACACGGAGAACCGCGAAGAGATCGGCCGGCGGCTCGCCGAAGAGCGCGGCATGACGCTGATTCCGCCGTACGATCATCCGCATGTGATCGCCGGGCAGGGCACGGCGGTGAAGGAGTTGATCGAGGAAACCGGCCCGCTCGACATGCTGTTCGTATGCCTCGGCGGCGGTGGATTGATCAGCGGCAGCGCGTTGTCCGCAGCGGCCTTGAGCCCGGCGTGCACGGTGATCGGCATCGAGCCGGAGGCGGGCAACGACGGCCAGCAATCGCTGGCGCGCGGCGAGATCGTGCATATCGACACGCCGCGCACGATCGCCGACGGCGCCGCCTCCACGCATCTGGGCGACTACACGTTTGCAATCATCCAGAAACTGGTCGCGCAAATTGAAACGGTCAGCGACGCGCAGCTGATCGAGACAATGCGCTTTTTCGCGCAGCGCATGAAGATCGTGGTCGAGCCGACGGGCTGTCTCGCCGCGGCCGCGGTGCTCAACGGCATCGTGCCGGTGAAGGGCAAGCGTGTCGGCGTGGTGGTGAGCGGCGGTAACGTCGACCTGGAAAAGCTCGCGCAGTATCTCGCCTGATACATCGCGTCGGGTGGCGTTGTGGCGCTTGCCAACCCTGATGCGTGATACCTGATGCTTGATCGAAAACGGCTCGCCAACGCGAGCCGTTTTCACGTCAGCTTGCCACGTGCGCGGTTTGCACGATCAGATCGCGATACCCGTTGACGATCACGCTGTACGAGAAGTACGCAAACAGCAGCGCGGACAGCACGTGACAGGCGCGCAGCAAACCTGTGCCGGCGCGTTTGCGTCCGTGGCTGCCGAGTCCGCAGATGAAGATCGTCCAGCACAGACCGCCGAGAAAGAATCCGCCGAGAAATACCGGCGCGGTCGTCACGCTCGTGGCGCCCGCTTTTGCGATCAGCGCGCCGCCGACCGCGGCGAACCACAAAATCGCCGAAGGCGACGACACCGCTAGCAAGACGCCGCGCAAGAAACCGCGCCACGCGGACAGATGCGGCGCATTCGCGTCCGCCTCGCCGGCCACTGCCGGTGCGGTCGCCGGGAACATCGCTTCACGCGCCATCTTCCAGGTCAGGAAGAGCAGGATCGCCGCGCCGCCGATCCACACCACCCAGCGCACGGATTCGAACTGCAACAAGGCGGCCATGCCCGCGAGCGCGAGCGCCGCATAAATCAGATCGCCGATGCACGAACCGAGGCCGAGCCAGAAGCCCGGTTTGAAGCCATGCGAGAGCGTCAGGGAAATCATGGCGACGTTCACGAGACCGATATCCAGACACAGCGACAGCGACAGAAAAAATCCATCCGACATCATTGAAAAGGCATGCATCCGCGCAACGGCTCCGTTAGCTTTGTTATTTCAGTCTCGTTGTACGGCTTGCCTCAGAGGCCCAACTCGTTCCACAAGGTGTCGATGCGCTGTTTGACCGCGTCGTCCATCACGATGGGGCGGCCCCATTCGCGATCGGTTTCGCCGGGCCACTTGTTGGTCGCGTCGAGGCCCATCTTCGATCCGAGTCCGGCCACCGGCGAGGCGAAATCCAGATAGTCGATCGGCGTGCGATCCACCAGCACCGTATCGCGCGCCGGATCGATGCGCGTGGTGATCGCCCAGATCACTTCCTTCCAGTCGCGGATATTCACGTCCTCGTCGACCACGACGATGAACTTCGTATACATGAACTGCCGCAGGAAGCTCCACACGCCGAACATCACGCGTTTGGCGTGGCCAGGGTAGCTCTTCTTCATCTGCACGATGGCCATGCGGTAACTGCAGCCTTCGGGCGGCAGATAGAAGTCGGTGATCTCGCTGAACTGCTTTTGCAGCAGCGGCACGAACACTTCGTTGAGCGCGACGCCGAGCACGGCGGGCTCGTCGGGCGGTTTGCCGGTGTACGTGGAGTGGTAGATCGCGTCGCGCCGCATGGTGATGCGCTCGACCGTGAAGACAGGGAACCACTCCTGCTCGTTGTAGTAGCCGGTGTGGTCGCCGTACGGGCCTTCCAGCGCATGTTCATAGGCCGCCGACGCGCCCTTGACCGGACGCGGCGGCGCGCCTGCAGGAGCGGGCGAAGGCGCGCCTTCCTGCGGATGGATGAAGCCTTCGAGCACGATCTCGGCGCGCGCCGGCACCTGCAAGCCGTCGACACCCGGCGTGATGCACTTCGCCAGTTCGGTACGGCCGCCGCGCAGGAGGCCGGCGAACTGGTATTCGGAGAGCGTGTCGGGCACCGGCGTCACCGCGCCGAGGATTGTCGCGGGATCGGCGCCCAGCACGACGGCGACCGGATACGGCTTGCCCGGGTTCTGCAGCGCGAACTCGCGAAAATCGAGCGCGCCGCCGCGATGCGCGAGCCATCGCATGATCAGTTTGTTACGTCCGATCAATTGCTGGCGATATATGCCTAAGTTTTGTCGGCTCTTGTTCGGGCCTTTTGTGACGGTCAGGCCCCATGTGATCAGCGGGCCGGCATCGCCGGGCCAGCAGGTCTGAATCGGCAGCCTGGCGAGGTCGACGTCGTTGCCTTCCCAGACGATTTCCTGGCAGGGCGGCGCGCTTACCGTCTTGGGCGCTATGTCCCAGACCGCCTTCGCGAGCGAGAACAGCTTGCCGGCGTCCTTGAGCCCCTTCGGCGGCTCCGGTTCCTTTAATGCGGAGAGCAGCCGGCCCACGTCGCGCAGCGATTCGAGCGCGGCGCCGTCGCCTTCGCCGGCTTGCGCGTCGACACCCATGCCGAGCGCGACCCGCCGAGGCGTGCCGAACAGGTTGCCGAGCACCGGGAACGCATGCTGTGCCTTGCTCTCGAACAGCAAAGCCGGACCGCCGGCGCGCAGCACGCGGTCGCACAACTCGGTCATTTCCAGGACAGGCGAGACGTTTTGTGAGATGCGGCGCAGTTCACCGATCGTCTCGAGACGGCCGACGAAATCGCGCAGGTCTTTGTATTTCATCTGGTGCTGTTCAGTGCCGCGCAAGCGGCGGAAAGGGGAGGCGCAGCAGGGTTTAACGGCGCCAGAACGATTGTCGATTTTACCTGTGTTGGCAAGCGCACGTACCTCAGCCAAACGACCTAGGTGAGACGTAGGGATCGAGATAGCTCAAAAGGCGCGCGCCGCGCGGTTTTAGACGGTCTGAACACTGTTCTTTATTACAATTAGTTATACATTTGCCTATCTATAGTGTTGACGATCTATAAAACCCTGCATAGAATCCGTCCACATTGGTTGCAGGGCGTGAACCTTTTTACCACTGCCCCCGGTCCCATCAGACGCAACGCGTCACCGCTTACCGACTCCCTGCACGGTATCTAACGGTTTTATTGATGTTCTCGCCAGCGCGAACTGACGCTGGTTTTTCGCGTGGGAGCCACCGCCCGCATGCTTTTTTGACATGCCGCGGTCCTCTTTCAGGATGGCTCCCCACAAACGGTATTTGCCGTTTTCCCGACGTCGCTGCTGCCCTAACCAGACAGAGCACGCGATGTCTTGATTCTGCGAACGTGCCTCACCGCCTCTTCATCCGGCGGGGTTCGCTGATCATGCAACATGGGAGATCTGAATGAACGCCTGGTCATCGTGGCGTCCCGATGAGCGTATCGCGCAAGTTGTGCGTGGTGTGCTGCGTCGCGGGACGCGAATGAGTCATCACCTGTTCAGCATCGTCGGCGGTATCGCGGTGGTGTTGACAGTCGCACTGTGGCTGATGCCGGCCCTGCGCGGCACGCTAGCCGCCAAGTTGATGCCGGTCATCTCCGCCGCTGTGCAAGCCGGTCCCGCCCGTCTGCTGCAGGGCAACCCGCTGCCGGCTTTCGGACCGCCCGCACGCGCGTCCTCCGACGACTCGCTGTCCGCCAATTCGAACCGCCCCGACGCCGTGAGCGGCACGAACAACGGTAGCAACGGCAACACCAGCGTCTCCGCGAGCAACCCCAGCTCTGACGGCGCATTCGACACCAACGGCTCGACCGGCATGGGCGTCGCGGCGCTGAACGGCCTCGACCCGCGCACCATGCAGAGCGTCACCGCGCTGGCGCGGCTGATCCCGTCGCAACGTGTCTCCGCCGACGCACGCGACGACCGCGTCCTGATCTCGACCCGCGAGCAGGATCTGGTTGCGTCGTTTCTGGCGCGGCGCTATCGCGTTGCTCAGGAACCCGTCAGCGAACTCGTCAAGGCCGCGTTCGATACCGGCCGCGAAGTCGGTCTCGATCCGCTGCTGCTGCTGTCCGTGATGGCAATCGAGTCGGGCTTCAACCCGTATGCCGAGAGCGGCGTCGGCGCACAAGGCCTGATGCAGGTGATGTCCAAGGTGCACTCGGACAAATTCCAGTACTTCGGCGGCCAGAGCGCGGCGCTCGAACCGGTCGCGAACATCAAGGTGGGCGCGCTGGTGCTGAAGGATTGCATCGCACGCGGCGGCTCGCTGCCGGGCGGCTTACGCCTGTACGTCGGCTCGACCTCGCCGGACGACGGTGGCTACGGCGCCAAGGTGATGGCCGAGCGTGGCCGTCTGCGCGACGTGGCGCGTGGCCGCAAGGTGCCGATCAACGCACCGCAGGCGCCGGTTCTGACCGCATCGACCAATACGGCTGCGCCTGCCAGCAACGGCAAGCGCGTGCAGGTGACGCTCGAGGGCAGTCATCAGTTGAGCGCGGCGACATCGGTGAAGACGCCGGTTTCCTCCGAGCAGGACGATGCGAGCACCAACGCGACCAAGCACGTGGCATCAGCGTCGGAGTTGGGCGCTTGAGGTTGGAAGCGTAGAGCTGGCGACTCCATGCAGGAGCGGCAACAAAAAAGGACACCCATCAGGCGTGTCCTTTTTTTCGTCTGGCGATTGAGGGCGAGGCCCTTCGCTCAACCCTTGCCGAAGAACTTCGCCAGCCGATCGACGGCCTCTTCCAGCTTCGGATAGGCAGTGGCGTACGACAGCCGGATGTACTCCTTCGGCGCGTGCGTACCGAAATCCATACCCGGCACCAGCACCACGCCCGCATCGTGCAGCATGGCCTTGGTGAGCGCCGCGCTGTCGCCGGCCGCCGGATGCGCGACCGTGCGGCAATCGGTGTACACATAGAAAGCGCCGTCGGGCATCACCGGCACGGAGAAACCGAGCGATTTCAGCGCCGGCGCGATGAAGTCGCGGCGACGTTTGAATTCCATGCGCCGCGCTTCATAGATCGCGATCGTTTCCGGCTCGAAGCAGGCGAGCGCCGCATGCTGGGCGAGCGCGGAGGCGCAGATGAACAGGTTTTGCGCGAGTTTTTCGAACGCGCTGACCATGCTGGGCGGCACCACCAGCCAGCCCAGGCGCCAGCCCGTCATGTTGAAGTACTTCGAGAAGCTGTTGACGGTGATCACGTCGTCGCCGAAGGAGAGCGCTGACACGGGCTTCGCGTCGTAGCTCAGCCCCTGGTAGATCTCGTCGACGATGGTAAAGCCGCCACGCGCCCGCACGGCCTTGACGATGCGCTCCAGTTCGGCCGGTTCGATCGACGTACCGGTCGGATTCGACGGCGACGCCAGCAGCACGCCACGGGTGTGCTCGTTCCAGAGACGCTCGACGTCGGCGGCGGTGAGTTGGAAACGTTCGGCCGGGCCGCTAGGCACCATCACCGGCTTGCCTTCGGCGGCGATCACGAAATGACGGTTGCACGGATAGCACGGGTCGGGCATCAGCACTTCGTCGTCGCGATCGACCAGCGCCGCGCAAGCCAGCAGCAATGCGGCCGATGCGCCGGCGGTAACGACGATCCGCGCCGGATCCACGCTGACGCCGTAGAAGTCGGCGTAATGCGCCGAGATCGCTTCGCGCAGCGCGTGCAGGCCGAGCGCGCTGGTGTATTGCGTGACGCCACGGCGCAGTGCGCTCGCGGCCGCCTCGATAACCGGCTCGGGCGCGGTGAAATCGGGTTCGCCGATGCCCATATGAATGATGTCGCGTCCGTCGCGCTCGAGAAGCGCGGCCTCCTTGGCCAGCTCCATCACATAGAAAGGCTGGATGGCATCCACACGTGCAGCAAGCCGCACCAAGGGTTCGGTCACGGAGTTCATACGATCAAATCCAGTTCAGAAGCAAAAGCGGGACGGCCTCTTGCGCGTGCGTTCACGCGCGAAGCGGCGTCCCTGCAGGCGGTTCGACTATGCCGCATTCAGCGAGGTGCATGACGACGATCACGCCGCCGGTCATGCGCGTTGCGCTCAACGCTTGCGAGCCGCCTGCGTTTCATCCACGCGCAGTTGTGCCGACAGTTTGTCCAGCACGCCGTTCACGTACTTGTAGCCGTCCGCGCCGCCGAACGTCTTGGCGAGTTCGACCGCTTCGTTGATGACCACGCGATAAGGAATGTCGACGTGATTCTTCAGTTCAAACGCGGCCACCAGCAGCACGGCGCGTTCAACCGGCGACAGCTGCTCGATTGGACGGTCGAGACACGGAGCGATTGCCGCGGACAGTGCTTCCGAATCGCGGATCACGCCGTGCAGAATGGCGTCCAGATGTTCGTGGTCGGCCTTGTCGAAGCCTTGCGCGCCGCGCAGTTGCGCGTCGATTTCACCGCCGGGCGAGCCCGACAGCAGCCACTGGTAAAGCCCCTGCGTGGCCAGTTCGCGGGAGCGTCGGCGTGCGCTCTTCATGCCTCTTCCTCTTCTTCGTCTTCTTCCTCGTCGTCGCCGCCGAGTTGTTCCAGCGCGACGGCGAGGTTCGCCATTTCGACGGCCACGCGCGCTGCGTCACGACCCTTTTCGGTCATGCGCGCGACGGCTTGCTCGTCGTTTTCGGTGGTCAGCACCGCGTTCGCGACCGGAATGCCGAAGTCGAGGCCGATACGCGTGATGCCCGCGCCGCTTTCGTTCGAGACCAGTTCGAAGTGGTACGTTTCGCCGCGAATCACCGCGCCGAGCGCGATCAGCGCGTCGAATTGCGCGCTTTCGGCGAGCTTTTGCAGCGCCAGCGGGATTTCCAGCGCACCCGGCACGGTGACCAGCAGCACGTCTTCGCCGGTCACGCCGAGGCGTTCGAGTTCTTCGATACAGGAGTCCGCGAGGCCGTTGCAAACGGGTTCGTTAAAGCGCGCCTGGACGATGCCGATACGCAGTCCGTCGCCGTCGAGATTCGGTTGGTATTGTCCGATTTCCATGTGAATTCCGTAGTGTGTTTTGAGTGGGCGCGAAGCGCGTGAATGGTCGGATCAGCCTTGTTGCGGAGCTTGTGCCTTGCCGCCCGGCATCGGCACGAAGCCCGTGACTTCGAGACCGTAGCCCGACATGCTGCCCAGCTTGCGCGGGTTCGACAGCACCTGCATCCTGCCGACACCGAGTTCACGCAGAATCTGCGCGCCGATGCCATATGTCTTGAAGTCGACCGGGCGGCGTTTGAGGGCGTCGGCTCTTTCTTTCGAGTCGAACGCCTTGAAAACGTCGATCAGATGGTCCTTCGAGTCGCCGCAGTTCAGCAGGACGATCACGCCGCAGTCGCGTGCGGCAATCTCTTTCATGGCCGCGTCCAGCGTCCATGAATGGGTCGATTCGCCGACTTCGAGCAGATCCAGCACCGACAGCGGTTCATGCACGCGCACCAGCGTGTCCTGATCCGTGCACGGCGTGCCGCGCACCAGCGCGATATGCGGCTGGCCGCTCGGCTGGTCGAGATACATGACAGCGCGGAATGCGCCGTGCGCGGTCTGCATGGTGCGTTCGCAAATCCGCTCGACGATCGACTCGGTGCGGCTGCGATAGTGGATCAGATCTGCGATCGTGCCGATTTTCAGACCGTGTTCCTTGGCGAATTCCATCAAGTCCGGCAGGCGCGCCATCGTGCCGTCGTCCTTGATGACTTCGCAGATCACCGCCGCCGGCGTGAGGCCGGCCAGCGCGGTGAAATCGCAGCCCGCCTCGGTGTGGCCGGCACGCACCAGCACGCCACCGGGCTGGGCCATGATCGGGAACACGTGGCCCGGCTGCACGATGTGCTCGGCCTTGGCTTCCGGCGCGACCGCGGTGGCGATCGTTCGGGAACGGTCGGCGGCCGAAATGCCGGTGGTGACGCCTTCGGCCGCTTCGATACTGACCGTGAACGCCGTGCCGTACTGCGTGCCGTTGCGGTAGGTCATGAGCGGCAGGTTCAGCAGCTTGCAGCGTTCCTGCGTGAGCGTCAGGCAAATCAGGCCACGGCCGTAGCGGGCCATGAAGTTGATCGCTTCCGGCGTAACGAATTCGGCGGCGATCACGAGGTCGCCCTCGTTTTCGCGGTCTTCCTCGTCGACGAGGATCACCATCCGGCCTGCTTTCAGTTCGGCAATGATCTCTAAAGTGGAGGCGAGCGTCATGTTGGCGAGAGTTTCGAAGAAAGCGCGTATTTTACGCCACGCGCGAGCCCAAGTCGCCTCCGCCGAACGGCATAGGCCATTTGGCCGACTGGCGATGAGCCGTCCGCCGTTGCTATGCTCGTTGAAAACGATGCTCGCATGAACCGGCCGAAGGCGGCGAGGCGCCGCCACCAGCCCATGCGTGGCCGGGCTTGCGGCCTGTTATTTCGGCGCGTTCAGCATGCGCTCGACATAGCGCGCGATCAGATCGATCTCCAGATTTACCTGGGTGCCTTCACGCAGACGCTTGAGCGCGGTCACTTCGACCGTGTGCGGAATCAGGTTGATCGAGAATTCGCAGCCATCGTCGCGATCTTTAACCGAGTTGACGGTCAAGCTCACGCCGTTGACAGTGATAGAGCCTTTGAACGCCAGATAGCGGCCGATCTCGCGCGGCGCCAGCACGCGCAGTTCGTGCGATTCGCCCACCGGCGCGAAGTGCGTGACCGTGCCGAGGCCGTCCACGTGGCCGGAGACAATATGGCCGCCAAGCCGGTCGTGCGCGCGCAGCGCTTTCTCGAGATTGACTTCGCCGGTCTCGCCGAGGCCCGCCGTGCAGTTCAGGCTTTCGCGCGAGACGTCCACTTCGAACGAGTGGGCGGTCTTCGCGACCACGGTCATGCAGGCGCCCTGGATCGTAATGCTGTCGCCGAGCTGCACGTCGCCGAGATCGAGACCACCGGCTTCGACGTTCAGGCGCACGCCCGCGTCGCCGTCCGTGCCGAGCGGTTTGACTGATTCAATGCGGCCCACGGCCGCGACGATTCCTGTGAACATCGTACTAATCCTTGATCATTTCGAAACGGGTTGGGACGCGGTGTCACTGTCGGGTCCGGGCGTGGCTTCGGGTGCGGGTTGGGGCATAAAGCGCGCGAGAATCCGCACATCCTCGCCGATCCGGTCGACCGCGTGGAAATTCAGTTTGACGCGGCCCTCGAGCGTTTCGGGCGCGCTCAGATTGAACATGCTCATCGAATCCATGCCGAGCAGGCTCGGCGCGAGATACACGAGCAGTTCGTCGACGCAGCCTTCCCGCAGCAGCGAGCCGTTCAGCTTGTAGCCCGCCTCGACATGCAGTTCGTTCACGTTGCGCGCGCCGAGCACTTTTAGCACCGCGGGCAGATCGACCTTGCCGGCCGGGTTCGCCAGTTGGACGATCTCGGCGCCGCGATCGCGCAGTGCGTTGGCGCGATCGGTATGGCGTTGATCGAGATTGCCGCAGAAGATCAGCGTGGGCGCGCCAGCCAGAATCTGCGCCTCCGGCGGCACGTCGAGCTGGCTGTCGATCAGTACGCGTTGCGGCTGGCGCGGCGTGTCGACAGCACGCACCGTCATGCGCGGGTCGTCTTCCCTGACCGTGCCGATGCCGGTCAGGATCGCCGACGCGCGAGCGCGCCAGGCGTGGCCGTCGGCGCGCGCGGCTTCGCCGGTGATCCATTGGCTGACGCCCGAAGGCAAGCCGGTGCGGCCATCCAGCGAGGCTGCCACTTTCATGCGTACCCACGGGCGGCCGCGCGTCATGCGCGAGACGAAGCCGATATTGAGTTCGTGCGCTTCGTGGGCGAGCAGTCCGCAGCGCACTTCGATGCCGGCGTCGCGCAACATGGCGAGACCGCGTCCGGAGACCTGCGGATTGGGATCTTCCATCGCCGCGACTACGCGCGCCACCTGGGCTTCGATCAACGCATTCGCGCACGGCGGCGTGCGGCCGAAGTGGCTGCACGGCTCCAGCGTCACGTAGGCCGTGGCGCCGCGCAGGTCGTGGCCGCGCGAGCGCGCGTCTTTCAACGCGCGGATCTCGGCATGATCCTGACCGGCCGGTTGCGTAAAGCCTTCGCCGATCACCTCGCCATTCTTGACGAGCACGCAGCCGACCCGGGGATTCGGGTCGGTGGTGTACATGCCGCGCTTGGCCAACGCGAGCGCGCGTTCCATATGGACGAAATCGGTTTGCGAAAACATCGGTGTCCGGTCGGGTACGGTGGCTAGGCTGTAATGGGTTTCGGTTTTAGCGGTGTGTTGTCTCGCCGGCTTCAGGCCGCGAGCGAGGCGAACGCGCCGCGCGCGGCGTCGATCGTGGCGTCGACGATCGCGTCGTCGTGAACGATCGACACGAAGCCCGCTTCATACGCCGACGGCGCAAAGTACACGCCGGCGTCGAGCATCTTGTGGAAGAACGCGTTGAAACGCGGTACGTCGCTCTTCGTGACTTCGGCAAAGCTCGTCGGGGTCGAGTTTGTGAAGTAGAGGCCGAACATGCCGCCGAGCGAATCGGCCGCGAACGGCACCTTGGCTTCACGCGCCACATTCGCGAGACCCTGAACGAGGCGCGTAGTGCGCGCGGCGAGCGTGTCGTAAAAGCCCGGCGCCTGGATCAATTGCAGCGTTTTCAGGCCGGCCGCGACCGCGATCGGGTTACCCGACAGCGTGCCCGCCTGGTAGACGCCGCCGAGCGGCGCGAGGTGAGCCATGATGTCGCGCCGGCCGCCGAAAGCCGCTGCCGGCATGCCGCCGCCAATCACCTTGCCGAGGCACGTGAGATCCGGCGTGATGCCGTAGACCTCTTGCGCGCCACCCAGGGCGACGCGAAAGCCGCACATCACTTCGTCGAAAATCAGCACCGAGCCGTGCTCGGTACACAGGCGCCGCAAGGCTTGCAGGAATTCGGGCGTGGCGCGCACGAGGTTCATGTTGCCGGCCACTGGCTCGACGATCACCGAGGCAATCTCGTTGCCGAACGCCTTGAACGCTTCTTCGAGTTCGGCGACGTTGTTGTACTCGAGCACGGTGGTGTGCTTGGCGATATCCGCCGGCACGCCCGCCGAAGTCGGATTGCCGAAGGTCAGCAGGCCCGAGCCGGCCTTGACCAGCAGACTGTCCGCGTGGCCGTGATAGCAGCCTTCGAACTTGACGATACGGCTGCGGTTCGTGAAGCCGCGCGCGAGACGCAGCGCGCTCATGGTTGCCTCAGTGCCGCTCGACACCATGCGGACCTGTTCGATGGAGGGCACCAGCTTGCAAATTTCCTCGGCGATTTCCACTTCCGATTCGGTCGGCGCGCCGAATGAGAAGCCGTTGCCCAGCACGCGCTGCACGGCTTCGAGAACTTCCGGATGGACGTGGCCGAGGATCATCGGGCCCCATGAGCCGATGTAGTCGATATAACGTTGACCGTCCGCATCCCAGAAGTAGGGGCCTTGCGCGCGTTCGATGAAGCGCGGCGTGCCGCCGACCGAGCGGAAGGCGCGCACTGGCGAGTTCACGCCGCCGGGAATGGTGCGTTGCGCGCGTTCGAATAGGGTTTCGTTTCTGGACATGGCGATGACTGGAATTGGGGTTGCGCAGCGACGCGGGTCGCCTGTCGGCGAGTCGCGCGGCGCTGGGATAGGTGGGGAAATTGTACCGGAGTCAGCGTGAACAGGTTTTCCGGATGCGCCTGCGCAGCGGGCCGCTCGCTTAGTTTTTGTGCGGCGGTCCCGTCGGCGTATCGAACTTCGGCGGCTTGCGCTTGCCGGTCAGTTCCGCCCAGCGCTTTTCCAATGCGCCTTCAGCCATCGGCTTGATCACGGTGCCCGAACTCTGCGCGTCCCACGTCTGCACCGAGAAAGGATGCGTGCGCAACATCTCGCGCGGAATCACCACGCCTTCGTGTGCATCGACTAACCAGTCGTACACGAAGTCGATGCATAAACGGTAACCTCGCTTCGTCGCCGTATCGGGGACCTCGTACGGCGCGCGCGTCACATAGCCGGAGCCGAAGATGCCCTTCGGTTCCTGCGCCACGCGATGCAGGAAGACGCGGTCACCCGGCAGGATGCTGCGCGCAAATCCGCAGCCCCATACGTCGGCCACCGCGACGCCCACGGCCACGCGCTTGGCCACGTCAGGCAACTCGGGCCATGGCCATTTCTTGGGGCTCCAGATCAGCAGGAATGCGGTCATCGCATGGTCGGGTACAGGATGGTGGAAGGGCGCCGCGCACAGGTTCGCGCATCGCCCGGAGCGTTCAGGCGGCAGCTTAACCGATCGGCAACGTGGCTGCCGCGAAGTCGTCGATGCCTCATTGGCGTCTTTGCGATCAGGTCCGAAGCCCGGTCGTCGTGTTAACCGTCGCGTACAATTGAGGCCGTCAAGTTGCTGTTTTCCCCGTTTCACCTGTTCCGCTGCCGATGACGGCGCGGTGCTTCATCTGGATTCCCATGTCTCACGTCGCCAGAAGCCGGCCCGATGGCCGGCTGATTCTGTTGCTCGGTGCGCTTGCCGCATGCGGGCCGATTTCCATCGACATGTACCTACCGAGCCTGCCGACCATCGCGCAGGCGTTCGCCATCAGCACCGGCGCCGCGCAGACGACGCTCACCAGCTTCATGTTCGGCTTTTCGATCGGCATGCTGCTCTATGGTCCGCTGTCGGATACCTATGGCCGCCGGCCCGTGTTGCTCGGCGGCATCGTCATGTATGCGCTGGCCAGCGTCGCCTGTGCGATGTCGTTCTCGATCGGCTCGCTGGTGACGTTCCGTTTCGTGCAGGCGCTGGGCGCGGGCGCGGCTTCGGTGCTGGCACGCGCCATTGCACGCGACGCCCACGGCCCGACCGATGCCGCTCGCGTGCTGTCGATGCTCGCCATCGTCACGTCGATCGGACCGTTGCTCGCGCCGCTCATCGGCGGACAGTTGCTGCTGCTCGGCGGCTGGCGTGTGGTGTTTATCGTGCTGACGTTGTTCGGCACGGTGTGCGCGATCACCGCGTTTCTCAAGGTGCCGGAAACGTGGCCGCGTGAGAAGCGTGCGCACTCGGCGTTGCTGAAGTCGTTCGGCGCGTACGGCAAGTTGCTGCGCGACCCGGTTGCGTGGGGGCACATGCTGTGCGGCGGCATGGCGTTTGCGTCGATGTTCGCGTACATCACGGCGACGCCGTTCGTCTACATCGAATATTTCCATGTGTCGGCGCAGCATTACGGCTTCCTGTTCGCGTTGAATATCGTCGGCATCATGTTCGGCAACTTCATGAATACGCGGCTCGTCGGCCGGCTCGGTTCGCTGCCGATCATTTCTTTCGCTGCAACCGTGAGTTGCATTGCCTCGCTGTTTGTCTGTCTCGTGTCACTGACGGGTTGGGGTGGTCTGTGGTCGATCGTGTTCGGCCTGTTCTTCGTGGTCGGCGTGGTCGGTCTTCTGTCCGCCAACTGTACGACCGATCTGATGCATCGCTATCCGCTGAATGCCGGCGCCGCAGCCGCCGTGTTCGGGGCCGTGCAGTTGGCGCTCGGCGCGTTGTCGAGCCTCGCGGTCGGACTCTGGCAGGACGGTTCGCCCAAGGGCATGGGCGTAACGGTAGGCGTGGCGGGCTTGCTGTGTTATCTCGGCCGGCTTCTGGTTATCAGGTGGCATGGGACGAAGGTGCCTGTCGCTGCCGCCTAAGCTTTGATGGAACGCAAGCCACGTGGCGTCTACGGAAAACACCAGGTGTTGCGTGCGCGCGACCGTGCGTTTGAATTTCCGTTGCTATGATGGACCCACTGTTCCTCGGAGCGGCATTCATGGCGATTAGAGATTTGATGAACGGCGAACGGCAACAAGCTGCTTTCGCTGAAGCGCAGAAGCTGGCGGACAGCGGCGTCTATCACGATTACACAGATATCGAATACGTCTTGCGCTTTGATTTCGGTTTGTCTGATGTATCGACGCTGCTCGACAGTCAGTTGATGCATCGCGATCTGAACCGCCGTTGCGCGGATGCGCGCGAGAAGCTGGAAATGCTTGGCGTGTGATGTGTGCGGTTCCATTTGTAGAAGCGTGTTGATGTGAGGCGCTGCGCCTGGCGTGGGCGGCGCTAGCGCGTTGCATGATTGCTCGTGTGATCGCTTCATCGCTTTTGCAAAACGGGATGCTGTCGTGCGGATGAATCGCACGCAGTGTCATGTGCCGTCGTCACATTTGGAGTGATATTCATGGCTGGTAGCCAGCACGACCCGCGTCTGCCGCATACGGACAATCCCGCTACGCTTTCGCAGCCGGGCGGTCATTACAGTCACGTCGCCGTCGCAAATGGTTTCGTGTTCGTCTCGGGACAATTGCCGATCACGGCGCAAGGCGACAAGCTATCCGAGGCCTCGTTTGAGGTTCAGGCTGAACAGGTGTTGGCCAATGTGCAAGCCGCGCTCGAAAGCGCCGGCAGCAGCGTTGCGCAACTGGTGCAGGTGCGCGTCTACATTGTCGATGTCGAGCACTGGATGAGCTTCAATCAGATCTACGCGCGTTGGGCCGGTGAAGCACGGCCTGCGCGCGCCGTCGTGCCGGTCCCGCAACTGCACTATGGTTTCAAGATCGAGGTTGAGGCGACCGCGCTGGTTTAGCTTTTAGTTACTGGACCTTGGCCGTCTTGAGCGTTTGCGCGTGCTCGGCAGCGGGTGGTTTCAACGAGCCGCGTGAACGCCTTGGCTCAATGAACCACGAGCCCATTGAACTGGGCATTGCTCACACCGGCCGCGATATTCACGCCGACATTACCGCTCATGTACGTCAACGCGCCCGCGCCGAGTTCGGCGGTGCCGCTTCCTGTGATTTGCGCGACCGCGTGCACATTCTGTTGCGAGGCGATTTCCGCTCGCGGCGTGGTGATGAATGCGATCTGATCGGCCTGCGCGTTCAGCGCACCAACGACGAGGTTGACGCCGATATTGCCGCTTGCGCCGCGCAGCGCGTCCGTACCCATCGACGCTGCCGATCCTCCGAGCTTCGCGCTACCACCGATGTCCTGCAGACTCGACAATCTGGCCGAGCCGAACACGGCCGCGGTGTCATTGTCGGATAGCGCCGCCGACGTCTCCGCCAAGGTGGACGATGCACCCACGCATGTGGCGAAGCAGATCACTGTAATAGCTAGCGAACGGACTTTCATGGGCGTCTCCGGGGCGCGCGCGGACAGCACAGATAGCTTTGATATCGACCCCGGACAAAAAAAATTGAGGGAACGCGGCGGCAAGAGCATTGCAGCATGGCGGTTCGCCGAGACGCCCGGCACCGCCATCAATTCCAAGTCAACCACGATGCGAAAGCCGTCCCTGTTCGCCATCGATCCCTTGCGCCCAACGCCGCTCCTTGATCGTGAGTTCATGAAAATAACGCCGAGGGTTGCCGCACATCCAGCAACTACAGGGAGTCGGCGTATCGATGAGCCGCCCGAGTTGCGTATCTGATTTGCCGCGGGAAAACCACCAGTTCTGGCGTTTCCGCCTGAGTCGCGCCCGGTTCCGCCGGCGCCGAACAATACCTTCCATGTCGCATCTCCGTTTCAAAAGCCGAATGTGCGAAAGCCCGCTCGCGGCGGGCTCAAGAGAAGGTCATGCGAAGTTCAGCGATTGCGGCGCTGAGGCCGTCTTTTCTGCAAGGCGCCGAAGACTCGGCGCCGATCTGTCCTGGCGGAGGCGGTGAGATTCGAACTCACGGAAAGATTGCTCCTTCGCCGGTTTTCAAGACCGGTGCCTTAAACCACTCGGCCACACCTCCAAGCCCTAAATTGTAACCTGAAAAAACCTCGCTGCGGCGCCCGGTCGATCCGCAATCAATGCGGATCTTTCAGAAACAGCTCCTGCAAATCATTCAGGAACGCCTGACCGAGTGGCGTCGGTGCAATCTTTTCGTGGTCGCGCGTGATCAGCTTGCGCCGTTCGGCTTCCTGCAAGGCCGGTTCGATCGACGTCATCGACATGCCCGTGCGCTCGATGAACCGATGCACCGGAAACCCTTCCACCAGCCGCAGCGCGTTCAGCATGAACTCGAACGGCAGATCGCGGGTCCCGACTTCGTGCTCTTCCTGCACCGCCGTGCCGGCCTTCGCCTGCTCGATAAAGGTGGTGGGATGCTTGTAGCGCGCCTGGCGCAGCACGCGATTCGGAAACGACAGCTTCGTATGCGCGCCCGCACCGATGCCGAGATAGTCGCCGAAACGCCAGTAGTTCAGATTGTGCTTGCTCTGCCGATGCGGCTGCGCATACGCCGACACCTCATAACGCTCGTAACCCGCAGCGGAGGTGCGCTCATGAATCCAGTCCTGCATGTCGGCGGATGCATCGTCGTCGGGCAAGGCGGGCGGGAACTTCGCGAACAACGTGTTCGGTTCGAGCGTCAGGTGGTACAGCGACAAATGCGGCGGCGCGAACGACAACGCCGTCTCGACATCGGTCTGGCATTCGGCGAGCGTCTGCCCCGGCAACGCGAACATCAGGTCGAGATTGAAGTTGTCGAAGGTGGTCGCGGCGACTTCGACGGCGTGACGCGCCTGCACCGAGTCGTGGATGCGGCCGAGCGCCTTCAGATGCGCTTCGTTGAAACTCTGGATGCCCACCGAGAGCCGGTTCACGCCGCTCGCGCGAAACTGCGCGAATTTGGCGGCTTCGAAGGTGCCGGGATTGGCTTCGAGCGTGATTTCCGCGTCGGCGTCGAGCGGCAGCAGCGCGCGCACATCCGACAGCATGCGGTCGAGCCCGGCCGCCGAAAGCAGGCTGGGCGTGCCGCCGCCGATGAACACCGTATGTACCTGGCGGCCCCAGACCAGCGGCAGCGCCATCTCGAGATCGGCGCGCAACGCGTCGAGATACTCGCTTTCGGGAAACGTGTCGCCTTTCCATTCATGCGAGTTGAAATCGCAATACGGACACTTGCGCACGCACCACGGAAAATGCACGTACAACGCCAGCGGCGGCAGCGACGTCAGCCGGATGCTGCCCGGCGACGTGAAGGCCTTGATGACGCCGTTGCCGATATCGGCGGGCGCGGGTTTGATCGGAATCACGCTTCCTCCGTCAGGCGCGCGAGCAGTTGCCGCAACGCAATCGCGCGGTGGCTGCTGGCGTTCTTCACCGCGGGTTCAAGTTCGGCAGCGCTCGCGTTCAGCGACGGCAAGAAGAAGTACGGGTCGTAGCCGAATCCATGTGCGCCGCGCGGCGCGTCCAGCATTTCGCCATGCCAGCGGCCTTCGGCGATCAGCGGCTCGGGATCGTCCGCGTGACGCACCAGGGCCAGCACGCAGAAGTAATACGCGCGTCGATCGGTTTCGCCTTGCAACGCCGAGACGAGGCGGGCGTTATTCGCCGCGTCGCTCTTTTCGCCGCCGGCAAGTTGCGCGTAGCGCGCCGAATAGACGCCCGGTGCGCCGCGCAGCGCGCGCACGCAAAGGCCCGAGTCGTCGGCGAGCGCGGGCAGGCCGGTCAGCTTCGACGCGTGGCGCGCCTTGGTCAGCGCGTTTTCGACGAAGGTCGGATGCGGCTCTTCGGCTTCCGGCACGTTCAATTCGCCTTGCGGAATCAGTTCGATGCCGGCCGCGCCGAGCAGCGCCGCGAACTCGCGCAGCTTGCCCGCGTTGTTCGACGCCAGCACGACTTTTTTCAACGGCGAACCGGATGCGGCCGCGCCATTGTCTCGACTCACTTCATTCACCCTTTTGCTCCAACGCCGCCTTCTGCTTCGCGATCAGCGTATTGATGCCGTCGCTCGCCAGATCCAGCAGCGCGTTCATTTCGTCGCGCGAAAATGCTACGCCTTCAGCGGTGCCCTGAATTTCGACGAAGCCGCCCGCGCCCGTCATCACGACGTTCATGTCGGTGTCGCATTGCGAGTCTTCGTCGTAGTCGAGGTCGAGCACCGGCAGACCGTCGTACACCCCAACCGAAATCGCCGCGACGTAATCCGTGATCGGCGAGCTTTCGATGCGGCCCGTGGCGAGCAGCTTCGCCACTGCGTCGTGCGCGGCCACGAACGCGCCGGTGATGCTGGCCGTGCGCGTGCCGCCGTCGGCCTGGATCACGTCGCAATCGATATGCAGCGTGCGCGCGCCGAGCTTCTCCAGATCGAACACCGAGCGCAGCGCGCGGCCGATCAGCCGCTGGATTTCCTGGGTGCGGCCGGTCTGTTTGCCGCGTGCGGCTTCACGGTCGCTGCGGGTATGCGTGGCGCGCGGCAGCATGCCGTATTCGGCGGTGAGCCAGCCCTGACCGCGGTCGCGCAGAAACGACGGTACGCTCTCGGCAATGCTCGCGGTGCAGATCACTTTCGTATCGCCGAATTCGACCAGCACCGAGCCTTCCGCGTGCTTCGTATAGTGGCGCGTGATGCGCACGTCGCGCAGCTGATTGGCCTGGCGGCCGCTGGGGCGTTGGGTGTCGTTGGTCATGTTGAGATCGGTCAGGAAGAAAAGCGGGAGGGAAAGCGCGATTTTACAGCCGATCGGGCGGGGCGGCTGCCCGCATGTGCCGGGGCTCTCCGCGCGGCTCTGTCGGCAAAAATGGGATAATGCCGTTTCCCCGCCCCGCGTCTTGTACACGCCGGGCGATTCGACTCTCCGGCCATCGTCGAACGCATGGCCACAATCGCGAGAAATACGATGATCTACAGCATGACTGGCTATGCGAGCGCCACGCGCGAACTCGTCGCGGCTTCGGGCACAGGCGGCGTGAGCGTATCGGTCGAACTGCGCACCGTGAACTCGCGCTTTCTCGATCTGAATTTCCGCATGCCGGAAGACGTGCGCGTGTGCGAACCCACGCTGCGCGAGATGCTGATGAACAAGCTGTCGCGCGGCAAGGTCGATATCCGTATCAACCTGCAACGCAGCGAACAGTCCGCCAACGCGGGTTCGATCAATCACGACGCGCTCACGCAACTCGCGCTGCTCGAACGCACCGTGCTCTCGACGTTTCCCGAAGCAGAGCGGCTGCGCACTGGCGAGATTTTGCGCTGGCCGGGCATGCTGGCCGAAAGCGGCGTGGCGCCTGAAGTGCTGCGCGAGGCCGTGCTCGCATGCGGCAAGCAGGCCATCACAGACCTGATCGACGTGCGCGCCCGTGAAGGCACGCAACTGGCGACCATGCTGCTCGCCAACGTCACCGAAATGGAAGCGATCGTCACGAAGATCACGCCGCTCGTGCCGGAACTGATCGCCAAGCATCAGCAGAAGATTGTCGAACGCTTGCAGGAAGCGCTCGGCATCGCCGCGCCGGACACCGCCGCGACGATCGTCTCGCGTGAAGAAATCAACGAGCGGATTCGCCAGGAAGTGACGATGTACGGCATCCGTATCGACATCGCCGAAGAACTGTCGCGCCTCACGGCTCACCTGAACGAAACGCGTCACGTGATCCAGAAGGGCGGCAAGGTCGGCAAGCGCCTCGACTTCATGATGCAGGAGCTCAACCGCGAAGCGAACACGCTCGGTTCGAAGGCGGCCGCGAAAGAACTGGCGGATTCGTCGATGACCCTGAAGCTGCTCATCGAACAGATGCGCGAGCAAGTACAGAATCTGGAATAAGGCTGGAGCCCCACCGACATGACCGACCGCCACCACACCCGCGAAACGCCGCGCAACCCGTACGCCGGTGCTTACCCCGGCAACCTGTTCATGGTCGTCGCGCCGTCGGGCGCGGGCAAGTCGACGCTCGTGAACGCGTTGCTCGCCGGCGACGACGCAATCCGTCTGTCGATCTCGTACACGACGCGCCCGCCGCGTCCGAAGGAGCAGGACGGCGAGCACTATCACTTCACCACCGTCGACGATTTCATGAAGCGTCACGATGCCGGCGAATTTCTGGAAAGCGCGGAAGTGCACGGCAACTACTACGGCACCTCGCGCGTGTGGATCGAGGACCAGATGAAGAGCGGCCATGACGTGCTGCTCGAAATCGACTGGCAGGGCGCGCAGCAGGTGAAAAAACAGTTTCACAACGCGGTCGAAATCTTCATCTTGCCGCCGTCGCTGGAAGCTTTGGAAGAGCGTCTGAAGAAGCGCGGGCAGGACGAGCCGAACGTGATCACGCGCCGTCTGCTGGCAGCCGGCAGCGAGATGGCGCACGCGGCGGAAGCGGAGTACGTGGTGATCAACGAGAAGTTCGAGCGCGCGCTTAGCGAACTGCAGTGCCTCGTGGCCGCGACGCGTTCGCGCTTCGCCTCGCAATACGCGCGCCACACGCAGCTTTTCGTGCAGCTCGGCATTCACCTGCCACACGCGTGAGCGCGGCGGTGAGTCGAGCACATAAGGTAGAATAAGCAACATACTGAGAAGGAACCCAACATGGCCCGCATTACCGTCGAAGACTGCCTCAAACAGATCCCGAACCGTTTCGAACTCGCGCTTGCCGCAACCTATCGCGCGCGTCAGCTCGCTCAAGGCCACACGCCGAAGATCGAAAGCCGCGACAAGCCCACCGTCGTCGCACTGCGCGAAATCGCAGCCGGCCAGGTCGGCGTCGAAATGCTGAAGAAGGTGCCGGTTTAAGGCGCACTGTTCCGTTTTCGATTGCGCGTGTGGCGAACCTGTTTGCCACACGCGTTTGCAATACCGCGTTTGCAACACCTTTTGCCACACGTAATCGCATCAACGTGCAGACCCGCGTCCAACCCTAACCGCTACGGAGGCGATCATGAGTGCTACCCCGCCCACCGTCACGGAAGTGGAACACGACGCCGACTCGCCCTCGTCTGCACGGAAATACATCGACGCGGTCCTCGAACAGTCGTTTCGCCATCTGTTCGGTCCGACCGCCACGCCGGAGCAACCGCGCCGGCATGACGTCGTCTCCATCGCCAAACTGACGTCCGCCTTGTCCGGCTATCTGCAGCCGGAAGAGATCAAGGGCATCAAGTCGGCCTTCCATTTCAGCGACGAAGCCCATCTCGGCCAGTACCGCCAGAGCGGCGAGCCGTACATCACGCATCCGGTTGCCGTCGCGGAAATCTGCGCCAGCTGGAATCTCGACGCCCAGGCGCTCATGGCGGCGCTGCTGCACGACGTGATGGAAGACCAGGGCGTGACCAAGGCCGAACTCGCCGAGCGTTTCGGTGCGAAGGTCGCGGAGCTGGTCGACGGCTTGTCGAAGTTGGACAAGATGGAGTTTCGTAATCGCGAAGAAGCGCAGGCGGAAAACTTCCGCAAGATGCTGCTCGCGATGGCGCGCGACGTCCGCGTGATTCTGGTCAAGCTCGCCGACCGGCTGCACAACATGCGCACGCTGGGCGCGGTGCCGCCCGAAAAGCGCCGCCGCGTGGCACGCGAAACGCTGGATATCTATGCGCCGATCGCCCACCGGCTCGGCCTGAACAATACGTATCGCGAACTGCAGGACCTGAGCTTCGCGAATTTCAACCCGCACCGGTACGCCACGCTTGAAAAAGCCGTCAAGGCGGCGCGCGGCAACCGGCGCGAAGTAGTCGGCAAGATTCTCGAATCGGTGCAGCGCGCCATTGCCGACGCGAAGCTCGACGCCGAGGTCACCGGCCGCGAGAAAACCATCTTCAGTATCTACAAGAAGATGCGCGACAAGCAGTTGTCGTTCTCGCAGGTGCTCGACGTGTACGGCTTCCGTGTCGTGGTGGAAAGCGCGCTGGAGTGCTACACCTGCATCGGCGCACTGCATGCGCTGTACAAGCCCGTGCCGGGCAAGTTCAAGGATTACATCGCGATCCCGAAGGTGAACGGCTATCAGTCGCTGCACACCACGCTGGTCGGCCCGTTCGGTGCGCCGATCGAGTTTCAGGTGCGTACGCGCAAGATGCACGAGATCGCCGAAGCGGGCGTGGCCGCGCACTGGCTGTACAAGAACGGCGGCGCGGACCTGAATGACGTGCAGAAGCGCGCGCACCAGTGGCTGAAATCGCTGCTCGACATTCAGAGCGAAGCCGGCGACTCGAGCGAATTCCTCGAACACGTCAAGATCGATCTGTTCCCGGACGCAGTCTACGTGTTTACGCCGAAGTCGAAGATCATGGCGCTGCCGCGCGGCGCCACGGCGCTCGACTTCGCGTATTCGATCCACAGCGACCTGGGCAACCAGTGCGTCGCGGTGAAGATCAACAATGAATTGTTGCCGCTGCGCACCGAGCTGAAGAGCGGCGATATCGTCGAAGTCATCACCGCGCCTTATTCGAAGCCGAATCCGGCGTGGCTCGGTTTTGTGCGTACCGGCAAGGCGCGCTCGGCGATCCGCCATTACCTGAAGACGATGCGTCTGAACGAGTCCGTGCAACTCGGCGAGCGTCTCGTCGACCAGGCGCTGAAGGGCTACGGGCTGGCGCTCTCCGACGTGACGCCGGAAGCGTGGGAAAAGCTCGTGCAGTGGACGGGCAACAAGAACCGTCAGGAAATTTTCGCGGACATCGGCCTCGGCCGACGTGTCGCGGCGGTCATGGCCAAGCGCATCGAGGTTCTGATGAGCGGCCGCGACGCCGACGACGACGGCTCGCGTTCCCACTCCGATATGCCGCATGCGCCGCCGGTCGTCATCACCGGCACTGAGGGCATGTCGGTGCAACTGTCCGCGTGTTGCCGTCCGATTCCGGGCGACGACATCATGGGCTATATCGGCATCGGCCTCGGTATGGCGATCCACACTACGGACTGCCGCGTCGCGCAACGAATCCACCGGCGCGATCCGGGCCGCTGGATCGACGTTGCCTGGGCGCCGCAGCCGGGGCGTCTGTTCGACGTCGCCGTGAAGGTACTCGTCAAGAACACCAAGGGCGTGTTTGCCCGCGTGGCGGCGGATATCACCTCGGCGGATGCGAACATCGTCCACATTGCAATGGACGAAGACCTGTCGCAGGAATCCACGGTGTTGCGCTTCGTGATCCAGGTCAGCGACCGCGTCCATCTGGCCAACGTCATGCGGCGGGTGCGCACGAATCCGGACGTCATGCGCATTGCGCGTGAACGGCCTAGCGAGGAAGGCCATCACCGCCACGACGGCGGGATGCGAATCGACCGCGAGCGAGCGGATTACTGATCACCGGCAGTCGCCCGGAGCCGGTCTCGGGGCGCGTCCAATCTCCTTCATTCGAATCTGAACGCACCGGGCACGCGCGAGTCTCACCTGAAACTCAGGGAGAACGCTTGTGAACGTAGCTGACCTCACCGGACTGGCGCTCGATTATTGGGTCGCCCGCAGCCTGCACGACTTCGTGCGCGAAATCCACTTTACCGATAGCGGCGAAACCGTCTCGATTCGCGGCAATGACCGCGGTCGTCCGTGGGATGGCCGTTTTACGCCGTCCACCTCGTGGGAAGCGGCAGCGGCGGTGCTGGAGCGCGCGCAGCGGCTCGAAGTGCGTGAGCGGACCGCTCTGGGTGCGGCACACTGCGTCGCGGAATTCGAAGGCGGGCACCGAACCGTGGAAGGGCGGGGCGACTCGTTGCGGGTCGCGTTGCTGAGGGCGTTCGTCGAAAGCCGTTTCGGCGATACCGTCGGAGATGTGCTGCGCGAGGCGCAGGCGGTGAGCGGTGAACACGCGCAGGCGATCGGTGAGCAGACGGCGGGCAGTTCGTTCGCGGACTTGCCGAGCCCGGACGGGCAGATCGGGGATATTCAGTCGCCGCCGCGATAAAGGGGCGTGCTTTGTTGCCGCCAAGGTCTTCGGGTGGGCAAGACCCGCTGAAACTCAACTCGACGGACAAAAAACAAAGGGCCTTCCGATCGGAAGGCCCTTTATAGGTGGTGCGGCTGGCAGGATTCGAACCCACGACCCCTTGGTTCGTAGCCAAGTACTCTATCCATCTGAGCTACAGCCGCACGCTAAACGGGTAATGCTTACTGCACTGAAACTGGGTAAAACGTAAGGGCCTCCCCGGAGGAAGGCCCTCGAATAAGTGGTGCGGCTGGCAGGATTCGAACCCACGACCCCTTGGTTCGTAGCCAAGTACTCTATCCATCTGAGCTACAGCCGCACGCAGAAACGAGATTATAGCAAAGGTTTTGAAAAAGGGAAGCATGTAACTGCGATTTGTCTCATAGTCGTGATCGTGTACCCTTGATAGGCAGTCGCTTGCTGCAGTTACCGGATCATCATGAACAAGGCCTTTGTCAAAGAGTCGAGCGAAGAGAATGACGACGACCTCGACGTCGCCCAGCCGGACGTTCCCGCTGGTACGAAAAACTACATCACGCCCGCCGGCTACCGGCGCATGCGCGATGAACTGCTGCATCTGATCGACGTCGACCGGCCGGAAGTGGTCAAACTGGTGTCGTGGGCGGCCTCGAACGGCGATCGCTCCGAGAATGGCGATTACATCTATGGCAAGCGCCGGTTGCGCGAAATCGATAGGCGTATTTATTTTCTGACCAAACGCCTCGATATCGCTGAAGTTGTCGACAGCAGCAAGCAGGAGAATGTCGACCAGGTTTTCTTCGGCGCGGCCGTGGAATATGCGACGGAAGACGGCGAGGAACATATCGTGACGATTGTCGGCATCGACGAGGTCGATCTGGACATCGCTCACGTGAGTTGGATCTCGCCTATCGCGCGTGCGCTGCTCAAGGCGAAAGTCGGCGATACGGTCACGTTGTACACACCGGCCGGCCCGCAGCCGATCGAGATCCTCGACGTCAAATATCCGCCGCCTGATACGGGCGGTTGAGTCACGGCTGACGGGCTCTCCGTTTCGTTCTCGCAGTTCAACTCGGGCGCCAATGAGGCATAAAAAAAGGCGCCGCGAACGGCGCCTTCGAGACCACGGGTATTACCCGCAGCTTTAGAAGCGGTGACGCAGACCTGCGGTCACAGCGACTTGCTTGTTGTTGCCCGAAGCGGCCAGACCGTTGATGTCGGCATCGACAACAGCGTTTTCGTTGACTTGTTGATACTCGCCTTGCAGGTACACGTCGGTACGCTTGGACAGCGCGTACGCGGTTTGCAGGTTGAACTGATTCCAGTGCGGACGCGTGCCAGCCAGGCTCGCGCGGGTGTACGTGTACGAACCGGCAATGCTGACCGCCGGCGTCAGCGCATAGCGAGCGTTCGCTTCGAAGTTCTGGAAGTGAGCGCTGTTATTGCCGAAGGCGATGCCTGCGCTTTGACCCGAAGCGCCAGCGCCGATACCGGCCAGGCTCGACAGGTTGGTTTGCGAGTACACGAGGCCGACCGTTGCCGGGCCGAACGCGTAGTTGGCGCCCGCGCCCCACGTTTGCTGGCGGCCCGCGAAGAACGTGTTGTCGCTCGACACTGCGCCACCCGAATTGAACGCAGCAGCCGCGCCGGTCGCGCCGTTACTGTTCAGTTGCAGGTAAGCGGCGGCGACGTTCAGGCCGCCCCAGTTGTACGACGCCCCCGCGCTATAGGCGCGGTTGTTCGCGAAGCCGTCGGCCTGGTTGGAGAAGCCATACAACGCGCCGAACTTGAAGCCGCCGTAGTTGGCGCTCTGGTACTTGACCGAGTTGTTGACGCGGAACGAGTTGTTCAGGTTGTCGTTGTCGAACGGATGCGCGAACTGCGTGCCGCCGTATTGCGTGCCGGTCAGCGCCAGCGGGCCGACATAGTCGACCATGCTGTCGTATTGACGGCCGAGGGTGACGGCGCCGAACTGGTCGCTCGTCAAACCCACGAACGCTTGACGGCCGAATTCGCGGCCGCCTTGCTTGAGCGTGCCGTCATTGATGCCGAAGCCGTTTTCCAACGTGAAGATGGCCTTGAGACCGCCGCCCAGATCTTCCGATCCGCGCAGGCCCCAGCGGCTGCCGTTCACCGAACCGCTGGTTTCCTGCCAGTTGCTATGACCGTGCTGGTTGTTCGTATAAGTGATGCCGGCGTCGATCAAACCGTACAGCGTGACGCTGCTTTGTGCATGCGCGGCGGTTGCGCAGACGCCCGTGAGGGCCGCGACCATGAGTGTCTTTTTCATCTTGTAACTCCGAGAGCGAGAGTGGGCATTGAACCCAGGCTTAGGGAGACCTTCACGCGGGCGCTGCGAGAGGCGTAATCCGAGTGAGATGCGCGCTGAACAAAATCGCGCTGGTTTCCGGTTAGGCAGAGTGTAGAGAGACACTTCGCGTAATGGACATTCCGATTTCCGCAATAAAGTATTACGCGTTAAGAAACGATATATGAAAGCCGTTGAAGCCTTATCAATAAAGGCTTCCGGCGATTTTTAAGAGATGGGAGCGAAGCGAAGATGGCGATACGTTGCTGATTCGCGACACGAATCGATGCAAAAAAACAACGTAATAAAACGCAGAATGAGATTGTTGTTATTGCCGCAATAGATGATTGTTACTTATGCGAATAATCGAAATGGAGCTGAACCGCTATACTGAAATTTCTGCTTTCCGAAGCAGACTTTTTCGTTGACGAAAAAGATCTCCAAACCTTTGTCGGCGCGACTTTCCAGTCGCGCTTTTTTTTCGCCCGTATTTCGCCGATTGACGATGCGGTCAGTGGGCGGCCGCTGCGCCGTCCCCTTCGTTCCAGTCGTCCGCTACCGAGACGCTCCAGTCTTCCATGACGTAGCGACGCGCGTCCATCGGGGACGACAGCAGGTTCTGCCAATGATCGCCGTGCCACATGGGATCGATTTCGAAGATCGACGGCGTGTCCGCGAGCGGTGCGGATTGTTCGGAAGCCGTGTTTGCGTGCGAGTGGGTCAGCCAGGCAATGAGGCGGCGAATTTGGTTGAACAGCATGGCAATCTCCCTGATGCGCGTCACCACCACTACTGAATTCAATCATCCTGCCATGCACGCGGTGCAGCAAGTCGGACAAACACTTACGGAAAACATCTTTTGATACGTATTGTCGGCAATATGCTGGAAATTTTCCCGCTATCACACATCCCACACTCAATTGAGTAATATTGACTTGGTCTGATTATTCAGATGGGAGTGCATATATGCACTGGGATTTTTAAGCCAACAAGCGAAGGCTTATCGCGCGGCATGATAAACGCATATCGAGAATTCGCTTGACGGCAATTCTTCGCTCTCCGTACAACGGCAATGCTGAATTTCACCCGCCGGATCGGATTGCGCGGCGTGGGTGTGATATTCGGCATGAAGGCAATGCCTGATTTTGATAAATCATCGAGGGCACTGGAAAATGGAAAATGGAAACTGTTATCGTCAAATGGTTCAACGATGCTAAGGGTTTGGCTTCATCACGTCGGATTCGGGCGGCGAAGATCTGTTCGCGCACTTTTCGGAGATTCGCGCGGAAGGCTTCAAGCCGCTGAAGGAAAACCAGCGCGTTTCGTTCGACGTCAAGGCCGGCCCGAAGGGCAAGCAGGCGGCGAACATTCAGCCGCTGTGCGCCAGTCAACGCGGCTCGGCGCATGGCCGGGCGGCAGAGCGTACGAAAGCCTTCGCAAAACGCGAGGGCTTTTTTTATGCCTAATTGTTATTTGGCTGAGGCACCTCGTTTTAACTATCCGGTTCGGAATGAGTTGAACGGCCTGCCAGAATCTCCCAAATGGCTTCGCTGTCATTCCTCTGTATCCGCCGTGAAAACATAAATGATTTCGGGTTTCGCGAGAGGCTTGTTGCTCACGCGGAAACAGGAACATTGCGCCCCCAGTCACTTGACGTAATGCGATGCTATCCGGGTACTCGGCCGCCAACTGGTGCATACTTGCCGCAAAGCCACGCGTCCAAAGTCTCCTTTTCCATGTCTGAACAGTTTTTGCCGGAACCGGCCCTGGATGGTCCGATCGTCTTCGTCGACCTTGAAACCACTGGCGGATCGACCGCCGAGCATCGCATCACCGAGGTGGGTGTGGTCGAAATCGGGCCTGCCGGCGTGTCGCGCTGGAGCAGTCTGGTCGACCCTCAGCAGCCGATTCCCTCATTCATCCAGCAGCTCACGGGCATCACGAATGCGATGGTGCGGGGCGCGCCGACCTTCGACGCGATCGCGCCGGCTCTCTTCGAGCGTCTGAACGGCAAACTGTTCGTCGCGCATAACGCCAGCTTCGATCGCGGATTTCTGCGCGGCGAGTTTCGCCGGGTGGGGCTGGCGTTCGATCCGGACGTGCTGTGTACCGTGCGTCTGTCGCGCGCGCTGTTCCCGGCGGAAAAGCGTCACGGTCTCGACGCTTTGGTCGAGCGTCATGCGCTCGTGCCGTCCGATCGCCACCGCGCGCTCGCCGACGCCGATCTGATCTGGCAGTTCTGGCAACGGCTGCACGGCCTCGTGCCGCTCGACGTATTGCGTACGCAGATCGAGCGCACCACGCGTCGTTACCGGCTTGCGGGCGACATCACGGAAGATCTGCTCGACACCGCGCCGGCGGGTTGCGGCGTCTACGCGTTCTATGGGGAAGAGGATTTGCCGCTGTATGTCGGGCGAAGTGTGCGCGTGCGCCAGCGGCTACGTTCACATTTGACCGGCGAGCGGCGCTCGTCGAAAGATATCCGGCTCGCGCAGCAGGTGCGGCGCGTCGAGTGGCGTGCGACCGGCGGGGAATTGGGCGCCATGCTCGCGGAGGCGCAGTGGATCGCGACGCTGCGCCCCGGCCATAACCGGGTGCCGCGTATCGCGAAGAGCGATCCGGCTGACGCGCCCTGGCCGTTCGACGGGCCGATCGTGTTCGAGGAGCGTGAGGAGGCGTCGCAGTCGCGCGCGTTCCATGTCGTCGACCGTTGGTGTTACGTGGGCCACGCGGCGTCGCTCGTGCAGGCGGCGGAGTTGCATGCGTCGAGCGCGGCGGGATCGTTCGAGTTGTCGACGTATCGCATCTTGCAGAGCCATCTCGCCCGCGGTTTGCGCGTGATGCCGTTGAGCGTGTCGAGTGGAGCGGCGGTGGCGAGTCTTGCCTGAAGACGTTCGCCAGTTCGGTTTTTAGCGGCTTCATTTTCAACCGATAGCCCGCCGTTCAGCGCGGGTTCAAGCACGCGCGCATCACCGCGGTCAATGCCCCGCCTCAAACCGCGCGCTTCATCGCAGCCGAACTAGCCCGTCGCGCTCACGCCACCCGTTTCGCACACGTGCCCGAGCGCGCGCGTCAACGCGCTCGAATGAGCCGAGTCGTAGCGCGTCAGCGACTTCCAGTTAGCCAGCGACTGCGCGACGCGCGACGGACAATCCGGTGCCGCGCGCAACGGCTGAACGCGCGCAAGGCCGGCCACGAGCGATTGTGTCAGCCGGTCCAACTGCGGTCTCGTACTGGTCGCCAGATCGGGCGCGGGTCCTTGCGGCGCCTGACTGCCGCGCCACGTGGCGAACAGCGCGTTTTGCACGTCCTTGCTGGCATCGATCTGATCCTGAAAGAAAGCACGGGCGAAGGCCGGGTCGACGTTCGCCGCGGCAGCGCGCTTCTCAACGTCAGCGAGGAGGGCGTTCTCGCGCGGCGTGTCGGTGATGTCCTGGTGATTGGCCCATTTCCAGCGCGCCACGGGTTCCGCGAGCGCGAGGCGCTGCGAGGCAAGCGCGATCAGGTTGGTGAGCGCGGTGTCGTCACCATCCGCGATGGCGGGCGCGGGCGCGAATGCAAGAGCAGCCAGCAGCGCGAGCATGCATGACGCGCCGAAGCGGTAAGAACGATTCATGGAAGATGGCAGTAGCCGAGCGGCCGCGGAAGAAAAACCAGAAGAATAGACGATGCATCGAGCCTGCGTCTTCGTCGCGACCGGAAAACTTCCGACGTATACCTCTGTCGAGGCGAGCAAGTGCGGACACCGAGCCGTACGGCCCGGTGTCGTCCGAATCAGACGGACTGACCCCGCGTCACGAATCGAGTAGAAAACGAGCGGTTAGACGTATGCACGCAACTGCCGCGCGCCAGGCGCGCGGACGTCGATGCTGCATTGCGCCACTGCACAGTTACTTCGAGTCGCACGACTTGCGTTGTTCGTCGAAAAAGGCGCGAACGTGCTCCGGCAGTTCAGCACCCAGAAACTCGACGCCAGCGGGTTCCGGATCCGGGCAAAAGACTTTATCCGGGGTCGGAACTTTCGGTGGTTTGGCATCCATGATCTCTCTCCTTTACAAACCGATTATCTGCCTCGGTCCCCGTTTTGCACCAGCGCCTGATGCGGGTGACATGTTGTTTGTTGCTTTAACGGCACAGGTCAACAATGGAGCAGAATGTTTGAATAGAATTTATCGGTTGACTGCTAATGCACCGATTTCGCCATCACCGGGTCCAGCCAGTCCGATATTCCACGCCATTTCCTCCCCGGCCTTATCCTGCGGGCCGTTCAGCACGTAGCCCTCGTTTCTGCGCACTCCACATTCATATTGATCGATATCAACCAATCGTCGCGGATTTTTTGTGCACTGCCGCATCGACAGGATTTTCTTCTTAAGAGGCCGAACGTTCGTTAATTGCCACTCGGTTCAGTACGAGCTATTCGGCCGTCTAATCTTTTGTAAACGAACGATTCTCAAATTTCGTTGACGACTAAAAACACTTTTTAAGATTTTTTGCCTGAATAGGAAAACCCAACGTTCGGCAGCGAACGCTGGGCTTTCGTCAGACGCTATTTTTACGCCGTCGGTGCAGGGATTTTCACTGACGCGGAATATGCGGCGGGTTTGTCAGTCACTTCGACTTGTCCGTGAATCCGCGCCTGATGACCGTCCGCAAACATGTAGTAGGGGAATGGGCGGGCCGGTTCGGACACGGCATCGAGTCGCGCAATCAGTTCCGGCGCGAGCGTGAAGTCGAACGAGCCGAGCGACTCCTGCAACTGTTCCGGCCGCGTCGCGCCGACAATGATGCTCGACACGCCGCGCTTCTGATGCAGCCAGTTCAGCGCGACTTGCGTCATCGGCCGGCCGGCGAGATTGGCGACCGACTCCAATTCCGCCACGATGCGGAAGTTGCGCTCCGTCAGTTTGTCGAACCCCGGCGGCGGCGCGCTGGCCATGCTCGCGAGACGTCCGTGGCCGGAAAAGCCGCCTGCCGCGCCGCTTTGCGAAGGCCGGTACTTGCCGGACAGCACGCCCATGCCGAGCGGGCTCCATGGCACGAGTCCCATGCCGAGATTGGCGGCGAGATCGGCGAATTCATTCTCCGCGTTGCGTTCGATCATTGAGTACTCGAGCTGCATGGCGGCGACCGGTTCGAAGCCGCGCCAGTCGGCGAGCGTCTGCGCGCGCCCGGCGAACCAGGCGGGCGTATCCGACAAACCGACATAGCGGATCTTGCCGGCGCGCACGGCGTCGTCCATCGCGCGCATCACTTCGTCCACCGGCGTGACGCGGTCCCACGTGTGCAGGTAGTACAGGTCGACGTAGTCGGTGCCGAGCCGCTTGAGCGAACCGTCGAGCGCGCGCAGCAGATTCTTGCGATGGTTGCCGCCCGCGTTCGGGTTGCCGGACTCGGCGTTGTAGCCGTACTTGGTCGCGATTACCAGCCGCTCGCGCAGGCCGCGCGCCGCGACGCACTTGCCCAGCCATTTTTCGCTGGTGCCTTCCGTGTAGAGGTCGGCGGTGTCGATGAAATTGCCGCCGGCATCCACGTACAGATCGAACAGCCGTTGCGCCGACTTTTCCTCGGCGCCCCAGCCCCATTCCGTGCCGAAGGTCATCGTGCCGAGCGCGATCGGGCTGACGCGCAAGCCTGAGCGGCCGAGCAGGGTATAGCGGTTCATCGTCATGTCAGTCTCCTTCAGCGGTGTCGTAGGAAAAATTGAATCGATGGCCCCATCCTGCGCCGATTCTTTTCGTGGAAAAATGCCGCTTGTCTGCAAGGATTGTGAAGTCCGACTTAATAATGGGGGCCGCGATGGATCCTGCGCAATTGCCGGCATTGATGGCGTTCGTGAGCGTGGCGCGTCACGGCAGCTTCACGCACGCGGCCGGCGAGACCGGCGTGACGGCTTCGGCGCTGTCGCAGAGCATCCGCTCGCTCGAAACGCAATTGAATGTGCGTCTGTTCAACCGGACCACGCGGCGCGTGGCGCTGACCGAAGCCGGCGCGCAGTTTCTCGCTCGCGTGCGGCCAGCGCTGGGCGAACTCGAGGCCGCCTTCGAAGCACTCGATGAAACCCGCGACCAGCCCGCCGGCAATTTGCGCATCAATTTGCCGCGGGTCGCGAGCGAACTGCTGGTGCAGCCGTATCTCGCGGAATTCACGCGCCGCTATCCGCAGATCCGTCTCGACATGACGCTCGACGACGGCCTGGCCGATGTCGTCGGCGAAGGCTTCGACGCCGGCATCCGGCTCGGCGAACGGGTCGCGCAGGACATGGTGGCGGTGCCGTTGAGCGGCGAGATTCGCATTGCGGTGGCGGGCTCGCCGGCCTATTTCGAGCGCTATGCGCCGCCCGCGACACCGGCCGATCTCGCCGCGCATGATTGCCTTCGCTACCGCTTTGCATCGAGCGGCGGCATCTATCGATGGGAGTTCGCGCCGCCCGACGACCCGGCGCGCGTGTTCGAAGTCGAGACGCGCGGCGCGCTCGTCACCAACGACCTGCGCACGATGGTGCAAGCGGCGGAGCAGGGCGTCGGCCTGCTGCATGTCATCGAGGACTACGTGCGCGAGCAACTCGACGATGGCCGCCTCGTGCGCGTACTCGACGCATGGTGTCCCAGCTTCCCCGGTTTCTATCTCTACACGGCGAGCCGCGCGCAGATGCCGCTCAAACTGCGCGCGCTGATCGACTTCCTGAAAGAGAAGCGCGGCGCTCGCTAGCGCACACGCTTCCTTCGCTTTCACGCTACGAGGTGCTGCCGCAGATACTCTGCGGTGCGGCTTTCCTTCACGCGCACGATCTCGGCCGGTGTGCCGCTCGCCACGATCTTGCCGCCGGCGTCGCCGGCGCCCGGGCCCACGTCGACGACCCAGTCGCTTTGCGCGGCCACCCGCATGTCGTGCTCGACCACGACGACGGTATTGCCGGCATCCACGAGTCCCTGGAGTTGCACCATTAGCCGGTCGACGTCGGCGGGATGCAGGCCGGTGGTCGGTTCGTCGAGGATATACAGCGTGTCGCCGCGTTGCGCGCGTTGCAGTTCCGTGGCGAGCTTGATGCGCTGAGCTTCGCCGCCGGACAATTCGGTGGCCGGCTGACCGAGCCGCAGATAGCCGAGGCCGATGTCGCGCAGCACTTTCAGCGCGCGCATCACGCTGGCTTCATCGGCGAAGAAATCGCAGGCGGCGTCGACGGTCAGGCCGAGCACCTCGGCGATGTTCTTATCGCGCCATGTGACTTCCAGCGTCTGCGTGTTGTAGCGCGTGCCGTGACAGGTCGAGCAGGGCGCATAGACGCTCGGCAGAAACAGCAGTTCGACGCTGACGAAGCCTTCGCCTTCGCACGTCGGGCAACGGCCTTGTGCGACGTTGAACGAGAAGCGGCCCGCGCCGTAGCGGCGCTTGCGGGCCAGCGGCGTGTCGGCGAACAGCTTGCGCACGTGGTCGAAGAGGCCCGTGTAGGTGGCGAGGTTGGAGCGCGGTGTGCGGCCGATCGGTTTCTGATCGACGCGCACGAGCCGCCGCAGCGCGTCCATGCCTTCGGCGATGCGGCCGCCGGTCGGCGCGGTGTCGGCGGCGAGCAATGGGTCTTGCTCGTCGTCGTCGGGGTTTTCGAAGACGCGTCCGAGGTGGCTGGCGACCAGTTCCGGCAGCGCCTGGCTCACGAGGCTCGACTTGCCCGAGCCCGACACGCCCGTGACGGCAGTCAGGCAGCCGAGCGGAAACGCGGCGTCCAGCCCATGCAGATTGTTGCGCGTGATGCCGGCAAGCCGCAGCCAGCCGGCCGGTTCGCGCGTCGTGCGTGCGACGGGCGCGGGCGGCGCGAACAGATGCCGGCGCGTATGCGACGCTTCGACCTTCGCGAGTCCGGCGGGCGGCCCGCTATAGACGACATGGCCACCGGCTTCGCCCGCTGCGGGACCGACATCGACGAGCCAGTCGGCGCGCCGCATCATCTGCAAATCGTGTTCGACGACGAACAGCGAATTGCCCGCGGCCTTCAGGCTCTGCAACGCGCTGAAGAGCGCTTCGCCATCCGCGGGATGCAGGCCAGCCGATGGCTCGTCGAGCACATACACGACGCCGAACAACTGCGACGACAACTGCGTGGCGAGTCGCAAGCGCTGCAATTCGCCGGATGACAGCGTGGGCGTGCTGCGTTCCAGCGCCAGATAGCCCAGACCCAGATCGACCAGAGTCGTCAGGCGTTCGAGCAACTCGGCTGCAATGCGTTGCGCGGCGACGCGTTTTTCCTCGGAGAGGTTGGGCGTGCGCCGCACGTCGGGCGAGGCTTTATGCGCGGAACCGCCTGCGGCGATCCGTTTATCGACGGCATTGCGCATGGCGCTCTTGCTGAGCACGCTGCCTTTGCCTGCGTCTTTGCCCGAATGTGCGACATCCGGCTCGGGCCATTCGCCACGTGCGATCGGTTCGAGCATCTCGGCAAGTCTGGCTAGCGGCAACTGGGCAAACTCGCCGATATCGAGTCCGGCAAACTTCACCGACAGCGCCTCTTTCTTGAGCCGCTTGCCATGACAGGTCGGACAGACACTGCCGATCATGAATTGCGACACGCGTTTTTTCATCAGCGCGCTTTGGGTGTTCGCGAACGTGTGCAGCACGTAGCGGCGCGCGCCGCTGAAGGTGCCCTGATAGCTCGGCTCGTCCTTGCGCTTGAGCGCGGCGCGGGTTTCCTTCGGCGTGAGGCCGGCGTAGACGGGCGCGGTCGGCTGTTCATCGGTGAAGAGAATCCAGTCGCGGTCTTTCTTCGGCAAATCGCGCCACGGCTTATCGACGTCGTAGCCGAGCGTCACCAGAATGTCGCGCAGATTTTGTCCGTGCCAGGCGGGCGGCCATGCAGCGATTGCGCGCTCGCGAATGGTCAGCGAGTCGTCCGGCACCATCGATTTTTCGGTGACTTCGTACACGCGGCCGAGTCCATGGCAAGTCGGACAGGCGCCTTGCACCGTGTTCGGTGAGAAATCCTCGGCGAACAGCATGGGTTGCTTCGGCGGATAGTCGCCGGTGCGCGAATAGAGCATGCGCACGAGACTCGACAGCGTGGTCACGCTGCCGACCGACGAGCGCGCGCTCGGCGTACCGCGTTGCTGCTGCAAAGCGACCGCGGGCGGCAGGCCTTCGATGGCGTCCACCTCAGGCACGCCGACCTGCTCGATCAGGCGTCGGGCATACGGCGCGACCGATTCGAAATAGCGCCGCTGAGCTTCGGCGTACAACGTGCCGAATGCCAGCGACGATTTGCCCGAGCCGGACACGCCGGTGAAGACGACCAGCGCGTCACGCGGAATCTGCACGTCGACGTTTTTCAGATTGTGCTCGCGCGCGCCGCGCACGCGCACGAAGCCGGTGAAGGCGGGTGCGTCGGAAGGCGGCGGTGTCGAGCGAGGTTGGTTGCGGATGACGTCCATATCGATGAGTAGCGAATAAGCGTGGCCCGGTGGATTGGCCGACCGCATGTGAAGCTGCACGGAACATGCCCGACGATGAAGTGGAGATAATGCCAGTGAAGGCGAGGTGCGCGCACCCGGTCAACCCAGGAATGACCGCCTATCATTGATAGCGACTATCCGCGCGCAGAGTGCGGTGGCAAACGGACGCGCCACAGCCGGCGCGGAAGATGGCAGTCTTCGCCCCTAAGAGAGTTCGCCATGGAAAACGCTGTGTACTGGAAAGGTCGCCAGGTCGGAATCGAGTGTGCCGGCCGGATTTTATGGTTTTCTTCGGCGCCGCAAGAGGCGGTCGCGGCGTACGGCCTTCAGCAGGCGGAGCCGGTACGCGCGGAAGATTCCGTCGTGGCACGCAACCTCGGCGTGACAGCGCAATTCGATCGGCCGGGTTTTCGTGGGTGAGCGGTAGCGCGGTTTGCTTGCGCCGCGGCTTTGCGCGGCCTCGGCGCAAAATACGCGCGGAAAAACAAAAAGCCCAGTCGCAATGACTGGGCTTTTTACTTGAATCTTGTGGTGCCGGAAAGAGGAATCGAACCCCCGACCTTCGCATTACGAATGCGCTGCTCTACCGTCTGAGCTATTCCGGCATCAGGAGAAACGAGATTATAGGGACTTTTTTGTCAGCTTGGCAAGCCCCCAAACTCACTTTTTTGTTTCGAGATGGTAGCGCGTAACCCGGTCCACCTCGTTCTTCGAGCCGAGGAACACTGCCACGCGCTCATGCAGGCTTTTCGGCTGGATGTCCAGAATGCGCTTCTCGCCGTTGGTCGCGGCGCCGCCCGCCTGCTCGACGATAAAGGCCATCGGGTTCGCCTCGTACATCAGGCGCAGCTTGCCTGGCTTGTCCGGCGTGCGCTTGTCGGCCGGGTACATGAAAATGCCGCCGCGATTCAGGATACGGTGCACATCCGCCACCATCGACGCGATCCAGCGCATGTTGAAGTCGCTTTGGCGCGAACCGTCCGTGCCAGCCTTCAATTCGCCAATGTACTGCTCGACCGGCGGATACCAGTGACGCTCGTTCGAAGCGTTGATCGCATATTCACGCGTTTCGACCGGAATGCGCATGTCGCTTTGCGTGAGCACCCACGAGCCGAGTTCCCGGTCGAGCGTGAAGCAGTTCACGCCGTTGCCGGTGGTCAGCACCAGCACGGTTTGCGGACCGTACACGGCATAGCCCGCGGCGACCTGCTGCGTGCCCGGCTGCAGGAACGACTGTTCGGTGGGTTGTTGACCGTCCGGGCAGCGCAGCACGGAGAAGATCGTGCCGATCGACACATTGACGTCGATATTCGACGAGCCGTCGAGCGGATCGAACACGAGCAGATACTCGCCCTTCGGATAGTTCGCCGGGATCGGAAAGAACTGTTCCATTTCCTCGGACGCCATGCCGGCAAGGTTGCCGCCCCATTCGTTCGCTTCGAGCAGGATTTCGTTCGACAGGATGTCGAGCTTTTTCTGCACTTCGCCTTGAACGTTCTCGCTGCCCGCTGTGCCGAGCGCATCGCCCAGCGCGCCCTTGCTGACGTGGTAGCTGATCGCCTTGCACGCACGCGCGACGACTTCGATCAAAAGGCGCAGATCGGCCGGCAGATTGTTGGTTTCGCGCTGCTGCTCGATCAGGTACTTCGTGAGAGTGGTACGACGTTGCAAAGCCATGCTGTACTCCGGGAAGGCTTGAGGAATATTCTGATTTTAACCGTTCGTTGTGTCGCTTCCGTGCTTTTGCGCGGGAACCTTGCACAGCGCTCCCGCCGGACACGCCGACGCGTGGCGAAATTCAGGTTTTGCGGCGCCCCTTGGAGGCCGTGAGCTTGCCGCTCACGCTCGCCGCGAGCGCGGCGGCGCGGGCGTGTTCGGCTGAAACCTTGGGCATTTTCGGGCGTTCGGCCTTCGGCATGGGTTCGATTTCCCGTTCGATCTGCTCGCCGGCCGCCGCGGTGGCGACGCGCAGGTCGTAGGCGATTTGCAGGTTGAGCCAGAACTGCGCGCTCGCGCCGAAGTAGCGTTCGAGCCGCAGCGCCGTGTCGGCCGAGATGGCGCGCTTGCCACGCACCACGTCGTTGATGCGCGGCGCCGGTACGCGCAGCGCGAGTGCGAGCGCGTTGACGGACATGCCGAGCGGTTCGAGGAACTCGCTGCGCAGAATTTCGCCCGGATGGATTTCCGGGATGCTGTCGCCGGTGTCGATGTCCGAGAAATCGATGCTGCCCAGATCGGAGCGTTTGATGACCATACCGGTCTCCCAATAATCAGTGATAGTCGACAATTTCGACATTCAGCGCCTCCCCGTCGACGAAATGAAAACAGATGCGCCACTGCGCATTGATCCGAATACTCCATTGCCCGCTGCGCTGGCCTTGCAGCGCTTCCAGCCTGTTGCCGGGTGGCGCGTGCAGATTGCGGATGGACTCTGCGGCGTCGATCATGAACAGCTTGCGACGCGCGAGCTGCTGCATGTGAAGCGGCAATGAGTACACGAACTTGCCCTGAAAGATTCTCGCCGTAGCTTTGTCGCCGAATGTCGTGATCATGGGATCATATAACGCATTGCGTTAAACGCAAACCGTTAAGTGAATGCGTTTACTTTCACCCCGCCGACGCGAGTCGAACAGTCGTCCAGATGGCTAACGTTGTTGCCGCGCGCCGCTGCGTCGGCAAACGCAAGGCGAAAAAAAGCCGGCAACGCGTGAACTGACCCCGCAAAGTTGGACAGTTTTCGGCTAGGGCCGGCAGGCCTGGGTCCTGTACATCACAGGACTCAGGCCGTTCAGTTTCAACGTGATGCGTTTGTGGTTGTAGTAACGGATGTACTGTCTGATACCCGCCTTTAACGCCTCAATACTCTCGAACCTGTTCAGAAGAAAGAACTCGGATTTGAGCGTGCCGAAGAAGCTTTCCATTGCCGCATTGTCGTAGCAGTTTGCCCTGCGCGACATACTCTGCGTCAGGCCGTGTTGATCCAGCAGCCTTCGATAAGCGCGCATCTGGTACTGCCAGCCCTGATCCGAATGCAGCAATGGCCTGTCCTCGTCTCCCAGTTTCGCCAGTGCTTTCCTGAGCATGCCGTTCACCATTTCAAAGACCGGACGCGTGTTCATCTGGTAAGCCACGATTTCGTTGTTATACAGATCCATGATCGGCGAGAGATACAGTTTCTGTCCGAGCACGTTGAACTCCGTCACGTCCGTCACCCATTTCTGATTGGGCTGCGACGCGCTGAACTCGCGGTTCAGCAGATTCGGTGCGATACGCCCGACTTCGCCGCGCCATGAGCGGTATTTCTTCGCGCGCACCAGCGATTTCAGGTTCAGTTTTCCCATCAGACATTGCACTGTCTTGTGGTTGACCAGCTGACCCGCCTTCCGGATCTCAAGGGTGATGCGCCGGTAGCCATAACGGCCCTTGTGGCGCTCATACACCGTCTTGATCCTGGCTTTGAGGTCCTTGTGCCGGTCGACGCCGTCCATCACCTTCAACTGATAGTAGAACGTGCTGCGCGCCAGACCCGCAGCCTTGAGCAAGGCCAGCGTCGCATGGTGCTGCCGCAGTTCCTGCACTATTTGCGCTTTTTCTTTTGCGCGCCCTGCTTCTTCGCCTGAAGCAGGGCATCGAGCTTTTTTAGGTACGCCACCTCCGCGCGCAGGTACTCGTTTTCCTTGAGCAACTGCTCACGTGTGCGCTCATCCGGCGCACTCTCTCCGGTCGGCTGTTCGGGTGTCGGGTGGGTCATTGTTTTGGGGCGCCCTCGTGGGCGGGGCGCCAGAGCATCCATACCGCCCTCATGATACCGGCGTTCCCATTTCCCTACACAACTGGGGTTGCGAATGTCGAACACCACAGCCACTTGCCGACACGACAGATCCTTGCGCCACATATGAGTGAGGACCGACATCCTGAACTGCGCGTCGTAGTGACTGAATTTCTTGCGTAATCCATCACGGCCATGCTGCTCGTAAGTCGCCACCCAGTGCCGCAAAACAGAGGGACCCACACCGTACCGCTGTGCAATTACACCTGCACCGGCGACGCCAGCCAGGTATTGCTTAACCAGCTTCAGCTTTAACTGCTCACTGTACTTCGCCATGAAAAACACCCCAAAGGTTGGATTGGTGTCCAACTTTTGGGGTGCAGTTCACGCGTGCCGGCTTTTCGATACGACAAGTGTGCTCAGGCGAGCATCACGCCAACGCTTTTTCCACGATCTCGCGCACATCGCGCGATTTCACCTGAGACGCCACTTTCTCCAGCGCCGCGCGCATGCCGTCGCGCAGCGTCGGCGTGAAGCGGCGCCACAATTCCAGCGAGCGGGCGAGGCGGGCGGCCACTTGCGGATTGATGGCGTCGAGCGCGATCACCTGATCGGCCCAGAACGCGTAGCCCGAGCCGTCTTCGGCATGGAACTGCGCCGGGTTCGCCGCGCAGAAGCTGAAAATCAGCGAGCGCGCGCGGTTCGGGTTCTTCAGGTTGAAGGCCGGGTGCGTCATCAGCTTGCGCACGATCTCGATCACCGGACGTTGCGCGCTGCCACGCTGCGTGGCCTGCAAGGCGAACCACTTGTCGATGACGAGCGGCTCCTTTTCGAAGCGCCGGTAGAAGTCGTCCAGCGCCTGCTGCGCCTCGGCGCTGCCGCCATTGGCCGCCGACGCAGTGAGCAACGCGGAGAGCGCCGCCGAGCGGTCGGTCATGTTGTTCGCTCCATCGTACTGCGCGGACGCTAGACGCACGGCCTCGGCCGGATCGTCCAGTTCCACGAGATAAGAGAGCGCGAGATTCTTCAGCGCGCGATGACCGGACGCTTCGGGCGTGGCTTCATATGCGCCCGGCGTGCGATGTTGCTCGTACACCTTGAGCCAGTCGCTCCTGAGCGCGTTGGCCAGACGCTTGCGCACGAACTGCCGCGCGGCATGCACGGCCGCCGGATTCGATTCGGGCATCTGTTCGGCGAGATACGCTTCCGAAGGCAGCATCAACGCGAGCTCGCGGAATGAAGGCGAGAGCGTTTGGTCGGTCAGCACGCGGGCAAACGCGGCCACCACGGAGTCGTCGAGTTGCAGCGGCACGCCGGTGGCGGCGCGTCCGGCCAGCGTGAGCAGTTCGCGGGTGGCGAGCCGTTGGCCGGCTTCCCAGCGGTTGAACGGGTCGCTGTCGTGGGCAAGCAGGAACGCCAGTTGTTCCGCCGAGTAGTCGTATTCGACGATCACCGGCGCCGAGAAATTGCGCAGCAGCGAGGGCAGCGGCTCCTGCGCCACGTTGACGAACGTGAAGGTCTGTTCGGTGTGCGTGAATTCGAGCACACGCGTGGTGAAGGCCGAGGCCGTGTTTTCGCCTTGCAATTGCAGCGGCAGGTCGCGGCCGTCCTTGCCGATCAAACCGATCGCGAACGGAATCAGCAGCGGGCCCTTTTGCGTTTCGCGCGCGGCCGGCGCGCCTTCGCCGTAGCCTTGCGTGAGCGTCACGCTATAGCGTTGCTGCGCGGCGTCGTATTGCGTACGCACGGACACGCGCGGCGTGCCGGCCTGGCTATACCAGCGCTCGAACTGCGTGAGATCGCGGCCGTTCGCGTCGGCGAGCGCGTGCCGGAAATCGTCGCAGGTCACGGCCTGGCCGTCATGACGCTTGAAGTACAGGTCCATGCCTTTGCGGAAACCGTCGCGGCCGAACAGCGTCTGATACATCCGCACGACTTCCGAGCCTTTCTCGTAGACGGTCATCGTGTAGAAGTTGTTGATCTCGACGTAGCTTTCCGGGCGCACCGGATGCGCCATCGGACCGGCGTCTTCGGCGAACTGCATCTGGCGCAGCACGCGCACGTCCTCGATGCGCTTGGTGGCGCGCGCGGCTTCGTCCGTTGCGCCGCCCGCCATGTCGGCCGAGAACTCCTGATCGCGGAACACGGTCAGGCCTTCTTTCAGGCTCAACTGGAACCAGTCGCGGCACGTCACGCGGTTGCCGGTCCAGTTGTGGAAATATTCGTGGCCGACCACGGCCTCGATGTTCGCGAAGTCGGTGTCGGTTGCCGTTTCGGGGTTCGCCAGCACGTACTTCGTGTTGAAGATGTTGAGCCCTTTGTTCTCCATCGCGCCCATGTTGAAGTCGCTCACCGCGACGATCATGAAGCGGTCCAGATCGAGTTCGAGCCCGAAGCGTTCCTCGTCCCAGCGGATCGAATGGATCAGCGAATCCATGGCGTGACGGGTCTTGTCCAGATCGTGCGGCTCGACCCACACCTGCAACAGCTTTTCCTTGCCCGAGCCGCTCCTCACTCGCTCTTCGAGCGCGACCAGCTTGCCGGCGACCAGCGCGAACAGATAGCTCGGCTTTCTGAACGGATCTTCCCAGCGCGCGAAGTGGCGGCCGTCCGGCAAATCGCCTTCTTCGAGCAGGTTGCCGTTCGACAGCAACACCGGATAATCGGCTTTGCTGGCGCGCAACGTGACCGTAAAGGTCGCCATCACGTCCGGACGATCGAGGAAGTAAGTGATGCGGCGAAAGCCCTCGGCCTCGCACTGCGTGAAGAAGTTGCCGCCCGACACGTAAAGGCCCGACAGCGTGGTGTTCTCAGCCGGATTGCAGAGGCTCGTGAGCGTCAGTTCGAACTGATCCGGCACGTTGTCGAGCAGCAAGCCGTGTTCGTGCGCGTGGGCATGGGCGAACGGCTGCCCGTCGATCTCCGCGCTGACGAACTCCAGTTGTTCGCCCATCAACTCCAGGTGCGCGGCGCGCGACGCCTCCGGATTGCGGCGCACGCGCATCGTGTTCCGGACAACCGTGCGTTCGGGGACCAGATCGAACTCCAGTGCGACGGTGTCGATCAGGAAGGCGGGCGGCGCGTAGTCGGCGCGGCGAATCACATTGGGCGTTGCGGTATCGGCCATGGCGTTCTGTAGTGTTGGAACTCGAGCCGGCGAGCGCGCTTCTGGCGTGCGGGCCGGGCGTGTCGAGCCATTGTACAAAGCCTCGGCGAATCGTGCGGAGCGAACTTTTTACCGAGTTGCGTGGTCAGCGTATTATCGGGCGCCCGCGTGCGGGAAAGCCTGTGCGTCGACGAGGCCGGGTTTGACGGACAATACAGAGGCAACTTGGAAGCTTCACGAGGTAGACCATGAAGATCGATCGATGGACCCGCCACGCCACGCTGCTGCTGGGCGCGATGGCGTTGCTGCTTTCCGGCTGCACGACCTACGTCACCACCCAGGTCACGGCCTTCTCCGACTGGAGCGGCAACGACGCCACGCGTACCTTTGCGTTCACGCGGCCGGCGGACCAGCAGAGCAATCTCGAACTCAGCACTTATGAGCGCTTCGTCGCTAACGAACTCGCCACGCATTCTTTCCGCCAGGTTGACAGCGCGCAGGCGCGCTATCTGGTCGGTCTCTCATACGGGATTCGTTCGGACATGGTGACGGTCGCCGAGCCGGTGTATTACAACCCGTGGCCGGCGCCGTACTGGGGCCGGCCGTTAGATCCGTGGGGGCCGTGGGGCGCGTTCCCCACCACTTACGTGAACCAGACCTATCCGATCTTCACGCACCTGCTGGGCGTACGGATTACCGAGCGGGCGAGCGGCAAGGAGGTCTACAACGTGACGGCGCGCAATACGGGCGACGAGTCGTCGCTGGTCCGGGCCATGCCGTATCTGGCGCGTAGCGCGCTGGCCGATTTCCCGCTCGGCAACGGCGTGGTTCATACGGTGAAGATTCCGGTCGACAAGAGTGGCGGGCCATCGAACGAAATGTTGGCGACCGGTACGGCGCCGGCTGCCGCGCCGGTGCCGGCGTCCGGAACGAAAGTCGTTCAGTAAATAGTACCTGGCCGGCGGCGCATCGAAACGCGACGTCAGCGGCAAGCAAACGGCCCGACAGGTCACCCTGCCGGGCCGTTCTGCTTTTCTGCGCCGGAGAAAGTGCGAACCTCCGCGCCCGATACCGGATTCCGGCATCCGCGCACGCCAATTTGCATCTCATAAACGGCAGACCCGAGTTTGGCCGTGCGTCGCGCATTTCAGAATGAAGGCGGCTGACAACGCAAGCGCCTTCGAATCTGAAACACTTTTTAAGAAAGTAAGTTGAAAGTATTGCTGCATTTCGGCGGAATATTTCCGCGTCCGGATCGGCGGCAAGCCGCGCTGCTGATGGGCAGAGAGTCCATTCGCAAGGCGGAAAACAGCGCCGGAGACCCGTGCCATTGCTTTTCAACCGGGCGTCGCATGAGAGATACGGATACAGATGGATACGTCTTTTGAAGCTGATTTATCCGAGAATATTCAGTATGATTCCGGCGACCATAGGTCGCATACGACAATCCTTCAGATGAATTGACAAAGGCGCCTAAATAATCGGGGCCAAGTGCCGTTAATCCGCTGGACCCTATATAAGAAGATTGGATTGACCCCGGCTGGAGATTGCCGGTCCGCGCGGCGCGTACACGCTGTGACGGTGCCGTATTCCGTCAGGCACTTCAGCCTCTCCTCGCTTCTACGCGCGAACACCGATATGCCCGATCTGCACTGGACCATTCCGGTCGCTCGCTGGTCTAGCTGGCCTGCTGCCGCATCTGCCGCACCTGATATCGGCTTCATCGAGCCGATCGTGCGGCGTCGTCTGAGCACTCTGTCCAGATTGGCGCTGAAGGTCGCGCACGATTGTGTCGCCAAGGACGCAGTGCGGGTCGTGTTCGCGTCGCGCCACGGTGAATTGCGGCGCACGACCGATATCTTGCGCGCCATCAGCGCGGGCGAGCCGGTTTCGCCGACTGCCTTCAGCCTCTCAGTGCTCAACGCCATGACCGGCGTATTCGGCATTGCGCGCGGCGACCGCTCCGCGGCGAGCGCGATCTCAGCCGGCGCGGAAACGCTGGGTTATGCGCTTCTGGAAGCGCATGCGCAATACGCCACGCAGCCGGATTCGCCGATGCTGCTGATATACGCCGACGAACCGGCCGATCCGGCATATGGCACGATCGAAGACGAAGTGCAGGGCGGCGCGATCGCGATCCTGCTCGATAGCGAAACGGCGACGGGCGAGCTGGAGTGCACGGTGTCGCGCGCAGACCAGTCAGACTCCGCGCCAGTGAACGAAACTCGCGCAGGCGAGACAGGAGAGACAGGCGAGACAGGGAATGCCGCCCCGGAAACCCTCTTCGCGACCCAGAGTCAGGCGCTGCAGCACTGTCTGGAAACCGGCCTGCCCACCGCCTGGCAAAAGGCCGGCGCCACCTGGCATTGGAGTTGGCATGATCGCGCGGCTTGATTACGTCTGGCGATTCTGCGCGACCGGCATGGCTTTCGTGGTCTTCGGCGTGTGCGGCGTCCTGTTTTCCGTGGTGGTGTTTCCGCTTGCCTGGGTGTGGCCGCACCGCGCCTCGCGCCAATTCGCGGTGACGAGCGTGATTCACTGGTTTTTCCGCGCGTTGGTCGCGGTGTTGCAACGCATCGGCGTGATGGAACTGGAGGTGTCGGGCGTGCAGGCCTTGCGCGCGGGCGGCCCGGCGATCGTGGTCGCGAATCACCCGACCTATCTCGACGTGATGGTGCTGCTGTCGCTCACGCCGCATGCCTGCTGCGTCGTGAAGAACGCGCACTGGAGCAACCCGTGTTTCTGGGGCATCGTGCGCTCGGCGGAATACGTCAGCAACGCCGATCCCGCCGAACTCGTCGAGGCCGGCGCGAAGCAACTGGCCGCAGGCTATACCATGATCATTTTTCCGGAAGGCACGCGCAGCCCGGCGCCGAACCGGCTGCACGCGTTTTCGCGCGGTTTCGCGCACATGGCGCTGAAGGTCGGCGCGCCGATCGTTCCAGTGTTGATGGATTGCGACCCGCCCGCATTCACCAAGCAGATGCGCTGGTACGACGTGCCGGCGCGCGCGTTCAGAATGCGCGTGAACGTGCTGGAGCCGCTCGGCGTCGACCGGCTCGCGGCCCATGACACTCCACCGGCTCTCGCGGCGCGCAGCGTGACGAGCGCCGTCGAAGCTCACATTACTCAGCACCTGTTCGATTATGGATTCTTTAAAACTGGAAATTAAACAGCTTCTGATCGAAGCTCTCGATCTGGAAGACCTGAGCCCGGCCGATATCGACGACGATGCACCGTTGTTCGATACCGACGGCATCGGTCTCGATTCGATCGATGCGCTCGAAATCGGCATCGTGTTGCGCAAACAATACCAACTGACCATCGCAGCGAACGACGAGCGCACGCGCGAACACTTCCGCTCGATCAGCACGCTGGCGGCGCTGGTGGCGAGCCAGCGCGAAGCGGTGCACGCTGTGAACGAAACAACCAGCAAAGGGGAGTAAATCGTGTCCGAGGCAGAGATTCTGGAGCGCATCCGCGCCATCTTCAAAGAGAACTTCGCGATCGAGCCCGAGCGTGTCACGCCCGAGGCGCATCTGTTCGAAGACCTCGATCTCGACAGCATCGACGCCGTCGACCTCGCGATCAAACTGCAGGAAATGACCGGGCGCCGCATCAAGCCCGAAGAGTTCAAGTCGGTGCGCACCGTCGGCGACGTGATCGGTGCGGTCGAATCGCTGCTGGCGGCACAAGGCTGATGCCCGCCGTGCGCTCGCGAACGCAAGCAGCGGCGGATCGGGCCGCCGATGCCTCGCCCGGCACTGAGCGCCACCTGGGCAAAACCGTCGTGCAGGTGCTGTTGAAGCTCGCGTATCCCGCGCTGATTCTGTGCGCGTGGAAATGGGACACGCCGCGCTACGTCGGCTGCATGCTGTTTGCGATTCTGTGGCTGCAGCGCTGGGCCGGCAGCGGGCCGGTTGCGACCTCGCTGCGGCGGCTCTCCACGATCGACTGGACCGTGGTCGGTTTGCTGAGCTGCGCGTCGGCGGCGATCGTATTGACCAATAGCGAGCTGCTGCTGCGTCTTTACCCGTCGCTCGTCAATCTGGGCTTGTTGATCGCGTTCGGGGCGACGCTCGTGCACGGGCCGTCGATGATCGAAAAATTCGCGCGCCTCGGCAATCCGAATCTGCCGCCGGGCGCGGTGCGCCATACGCTGCGCGTGACCCAGGTGTGGTGTGCATTCTTCGCGCTGAACGGCGTGTTTTCCGCTTATACGGCGTTGTACTGGAGCCGGGCGAGCTGGTCGCTCTACAACGGCGCGATCGCCTATGTGCTGATCGGCGTGCTGCTCGTGGCCGAGGTCATCTGGCGTTATCTGGTCGTGCTGCCGCGCGCCGCGCGTTCGGAGGCGGCATGATCGCGTTGCATGATCTGCTGTCGGTGGCCGATGAGACTGCCGCGGCGCCAGCACCGGTATGCCGGGACGGCGCCACGCTGCTCGATCGCGCGGCGTTTCGCGCGCGCGTCGCCGCGCTGATCGCGCTCGTGCAAATGCAGGATGCGCAACGCTACGCGTTATGCATCGACGATCCGTTCGATTTCGCCTGTGCGCTCTTTGCACTGTTCGCGTGCGGCAAGGAGCCGGTGATTCCGGCCAACTCGACGCCGGGTTATCTCGCCGATCTCGCCGATGCGTACGAAGTGGTACTGACCGACGCGGATTTGCCGCCGTTTGCGTTTGCCGCCGAGGGCAACGCCAACGCAGCCTCAGCGCACACGCCCCACACCGCTTACCCGATCGACCCCCAAGCCCCGCTCACGCTCTACACCTCAGGCAGCAGCGGTCGTCCCAAGCCGATTCGCAAGACGCTCGCGCAATTCAACGCCGAAGTGCACACGCTCGAAAAGCAGTGGGGCGCGCTAATCGGCGACGCGACGATGCTCGCGAGCGTGCCGCATCACCACATCTACGGCTTGCTGTTTCGCGTGCTGTGGCCGCTCGCAGCGGGCCGCGCATTCGATCGCGCGGTGAGCATTGAGCCGTTGCATCTGCAAACGCAGATCGACCAATGCGGCGCGGCGGTGATCGTTTCGACGCCCGCGCAACTGTCGCGCTGGCCCGCGTTGCCCGGCTTCGCGGACTTGACGCCGGCGCCGCGCGCGTTCTTTTCATCGGGCGGCCCGCTCGCGCTCGAAGCCGCGCAGGAATACGCCGCTGCCTATGGCGCCGCGCCGCTCGAAATTTACGGTAGCACGGAAACCGGCGGCATCGCGTGGCGGCGCCAGGATCAGACCGACGCCTGGCAACCAGTGTCCGGCATCGAAGTGCGCCGCGACGACGACGGCGCGTTGAACGTCCGCTCGCCGCATCTCGATCACGCCGGCTGGCATCGTACCGACGACAAGATCGCCTTCGACGCCGAAGGCCGTTTCCGCCTGCAAGGCCGGCTCGACCGCGTGCTCAAGCTCGACGGCAAACGCGTTTCGCTGCCGGAACTGGAAGCGCGCCTCGCGCTGCATCCGTATGTGGCGCAAGCAGCGCTGGTGCCGCTGGAAGGCGCCTCGCGCGAGCGCGTCGGCGCCGTCGTGGCGCTGACCGAAGCGGGCGGCGCGGCTTTGCGCGACGAAGGCCGCGTGGCGCTCGCGAAAGTCCTGCGCCGGCATCTCGCCGAATATTTCGACGTCGTCGTGCTGCCGCGCCATTGGCGTTTTCGCGTCACGTTGCCGTTCGACGCGCGCGGCAAACTGCCGGTCGCCGCCGTGGCGGCCGCGTTTGAACCGCGTAGCGAAGGCATGGAAGTGCTGGCCGAAGCGCGCAGCGGCGACACGCTGCACTACGAGTTGCGCGTGCCGCCCACGCTCGTGCATTTCGCCGGCCACTTTCCCGGCCTGCCGATTCTGCCCGGCGTCGTTCAGGTCGATTGGGCGATGCGTCTGGCCGCCGAGCACGTGCCGGCCGTGCGCGCGGTGGCGTCGATCGATCGTCTGAAATTCATGGCGCCGGTATCGCCGGGCGCGGTGCTCAAGCTCACGCTCGCGCACGACGCGACGCGCCGGCGCGTGCAGTTCGCCTACCGCGTGAACGGCCGCGAATGCGCGTCAGGGGTGATCGTCTACGGAGAGGCCGCGTGATGACCTTCTCCCCATGCATCGTCATTCCGATCTACAACCATAAGGACGCGATCGGCGCGACCGTCGCGCATCTGGCGGTTCACGGCCTGCCGTTTTTCGTCGTCGACGATGGCAGCGACCAGGCCACCCAGCAGGTGCTCGCCACGCTCGCGCAAAAGTACGCGGGGCAGCTCACGCTGCTGCGCCTGCCGGTCAACGGCGGTAAAGGCGCGGCGATGATGGCGGGATTGCGCGCCGCGCGCAAGGCGCGCTACACGCACGCGTTGCAGATCGACGCCGACGGCCAGCACGACGCCACCGACGTGCCGCGTTTCATCGAAGCGGCGCGCGCCGAACCGGGCGCCGTGATTCTCGGCCGTCCAATCTACGACGAGAGCGTGCCGAAAGCGCGTCTCTACGGCCGTTATCTGACGCATGTGTGGGTGTGGATCGAAACGTTGTCGCTGACGATCCGCGACTCGATGTGCGGCTTTCGCCTCTATCCGCTGGCGCTCACCTGCAATCTGATCGACAGCGTGCGACTACCGACGCGCATGGACTTCGACATCGAGATTCTCGTGCGTCTGTATTGGCGGCGCGCGGCATTCCGCTCGATTCCGACACGCGTCACCTATGCGAGCGACGGCGTCTCGCATTTCGACGTGCTGTGGGACAACGTACGCATCAGCCGCAGTCATACGCGGCTCGTGTTCGGCATGCTCTGGCGTCTGCCGATGCTGCTCGCGCACAAGGTGATGCCTCGCCGCTCTGCACTTGCAGACGGGCAGGGCAAAGAGAACGAACAGGACTGGTGGCGTATCGCCGAACGCGGCAGCCATCTGGGCATGTCGCTGCTCGCGCTCAGTTGCAAGCTGTTCGGCCGGCGCTTTACCGCGCTGTGGCTGCATCCGATCGTCGCGTATTTTCTGCTGACGGGCCGCGCCGCGCGCGAGGCCTCCAGCAACTACTTCAAGCATCTCGGCGAGGCTGCGCCGCATGGCGACACGCCGCGTCCGGGCTGGCTGTCCGCGTACCGCCATATGCTGGCGTTCGCGCAATCGGGCTTCGACAAGCTCGCTGCGTGGTCCGGCCGCGTGAACAACGCCGACGTCAAATTCGAAGATCCTTCGGCATTCGAAGCGTTGGTGGCGAGCGGCAAGGGCGCGCTCGTGATCGGCGCACATCTCGGCAATCTTGAGATGACCCGCGCGCTTGCCGCGCAGGGTGCTTATGCGAAGGTCACGGCGGTCGTCTATACGGAACACGCGCGCCGCTTCAATAGCGTGCTGGCCTCGGCCAATAGCGAGTTCGCGAAGCATCTGCTCGAAGTCAGCGACTTCGGTCCCGAGACCGCGATGATGATGCAGGAGCGCGTCGATGCCGGCGAGCTGCTGGTGATCGTCGGCGACCGCGTGCCCGCGCATGAAGCGGGCCGCACGACCGAAGCGCAATTTCTCGGTTCGAGCGCGCCGTTCGCGCAAGGCCCGTACGTGCTCGCGCACGCGCTGGGCTGCCCGGTCTACCTGTTCTTCTGCCTGAAAGAGCGCGACGGCTACCGCCTGTATTTCGAACCGTTCGCCGAGCGCATCGAACTGCCGCGCCGCGAACGCGCGCAGCATCTCGCCGCGTGGGCGCAGCGCTATGCCGTGCGTCTCGAACACTATTGCCGCAAGGCACCTTACCAATGGTTCAATTTCTTCGATTTCTGGGCCAGCCCCAAGCGAGGCGCGAATGGCCGAACATGATCTGATCGATGTGCCGAATGCGGGCGCGAATGCGAACAACGCGGCAGTCGTGATCGGTGGCCGCAAACTGACGATCGAAGAGGTCGTCGCGATTGCGCACCATCGCGCGCCGGTCGCCTTGAGTGCCGATCCGGCGTGGCGCGCGCGCATCCAGCGCGGCGCGGATTTCCTGCGCCGCCATCTGGCCGCGGGCGCGACCGTGTACGGCGTCAACACCGGTTACGGCGACGCCTGCGTGGTCGATGTGCCGATGGAACTGGTCGAAGCCTTGCCGCTGCAACTCACGCGCTATCACGGTTGCGGCATGGGCCAGTATCTCGACGACGCGCAGACGCTCGCGGTGATCGCCGCGCGGCTCAACTCGCTCGCTTATGGTTTTTCCGGCGTGCGTCCCGTGTTGCTCGAACGTCTGGCCGATCTGGTCAATCATCGTGTGCTGCCGCGCATTCCGTCGGAAGGCTCGGTCGGCGCGAGCGGCGATCTCACGCCGCTCTCGTATGTGGCCGCCGCGCTCGCGGGCGAACGCGACGTGATATTCGAAGGACAACTGCGCGACGTGCGCGAAGTGTGGGCCGAACTCGGCCACGCGCCGCTCACGCTCGCTCCGAAAGAAGGGCTCGCGTTGATGAACGGCACGGCAGTGATGACGGGCCTCGCCTGTCTCGCGTTTGCGCGCGCCGATCATTTGACGCGGCTCACCGCGCGCCTGACGGCGCTGTCCACCGTGGCGCTCGACGGCCGCGCCGCGCACTTCGACGCGATGCTCTTCGAAGTGAAGCCGCACGCCGGCCAGGCGGAAGCGGCGGCATGGATTCGGGATGATCTGTCCGGGCGCGACGATACGCCGGGTCACCGTCTGCAAGACCGCTATTCGATTCGCTGCGCGCCGCACGTGATCGGCGTGGCGCGCGATGCGCTTTCGTGGGTGCGCCGCGATGTCGAGAACGAACTGAACAGCGCGAACGACAATCCGTTGATCGATCCGGATAACGAGCGCGTGCTGCACGGCGGCAACTTCTACGGCGGCCATATCGCGTTCGCGATGGACTCGCTGAAGGTCGCGGTCGCCAATCTCGCCGATCTGATGGACCGGCAACTCGCGCTGCTGGTCGACGTGAATTTCAACAACGGCCTGCCGCGCAATCTGTCGGGCGCGGCGCCCGCGCGTGCCGCAATCAATCACGGTTTCAAGGCGGTGCAGATTTCGTCGTCCGCATGGACTGCTGAGGCCTTGAAGAACACGATGCCCGCGAGCGTCTTTTCGCGCTCCACCGAGGCGCACAATCAGGACAAGGTCAGCATGGGCACGATCGCCGCGCGCGACTGTTTGCGCGTGCTGGAGTTGACCGAGCAGGTCGCCGCCGCGCATACGCTCGCGACGGTGCAGGCCGCGCGTTTGCGCTTGAAGATCGACAGCGCGACGCCGGTGCCGGCGCCGCTGCAGGCGTTCATCGACAGCGTGGGCGCGCAGTCGCCGTTCGTCGACGAAGACCGCGCGCTCGAACACGAGTTGCGCGCACTGACCGCGCGCATTGCCGCGTGCGGCCTGGTGCACGACTATCGCGGAGGATCGAGCGCATGACCGGTTCCCGCAAAGTGCTGGCCGCGAGTGCGATAGTGGAAGTGCCGTTCCACGACGTCGATGCGATGAACGTGTGCTGGCACGGCCATTATCTGAAGTACTTCGAGATCGGCCGCGCGGCGCTGTTGCGCGCTTTCGACTACGACTATCGTGAGATGCAGGCTTCGGGTTATCTGTGGCCGATCGTGGAAGCGCATCTTAAGTACGTGAAGCCGGCGACCTACGGTCAGCAGATCGAAGTGCGCACACAACTGCTCGAACACGAAAACCGCCTGAAAATAGGCTATGAAATCGTCGATTGCGCGACCGGTGCGCGGCTGACCAAGGGTTATACGATCCAGGTCGCGGTCGATGCCGCCACTCAGGAGTTGCAGTTCGTCTCGCCGCCGGTCGTGTTCGAGAAGCTGGAGCGCGTATGGGCACGATGAATTTGCGCGCTGTGATCGCGGGGGCATTGAGCGCGCTGAGCGTGCTCGCCGCGACAGTCGTATGGACGGAGCCCGCATCGGCCGCGTCGGCCACATCGACGAAAGAAGCCGAGCCCGGCAATCCCGCGCTCGTCTCGCAGATCGCCGCGCATCTCGCGCAAGCCAAGGGCGTGCGCGCGCAATTCACGCAGACGCAGACGCTCGCGGCGATGAAGCAGCCGCTCGTCAGCACCGGCTCGTTGCTGTTCTTCCGCGAACGTGGCGTGATCTGGCAGACCGACACGCCATACAAAGCCACCTACGTGATCACCGATGCCGGCGTCGCCGAAGTCGACGCCAACGGTCAACGCGTCACGGCTCACAGCGCGCAGGGCACGCGCGGCGTCGCGCAAGTCTCGAAGATGATGCGCGCGATGCTCGGCGGCGACCTGTCGGCGCTGTACTCGCAATTCGACGTACAAGCCGAAGGCAGCGCCGCGCAATGGCGCATGCAACTTACGCCGAACCAGCCGCAGATCGCGCAGTCGATCAAAGGTCTGGAGATGAACGGCGGCGACTTTTTGCAGCGCTTGCGCATCACGCTAGCGAACGGCGACATCACCCAACTCGAGTTCACGAAGAGCGTAGCCGTGACCGAACTCACCGCGGCTGAACGCGGTTTGCTCGGGGCGCCGTAATGGACATGCTGCAACAGCGATCCGCGAAACAGGCGTGGGGCATGCGCGCCGCGTGGCTGCTGCTCGCGCTCGTTGCGGCGCTCTATTGCGGCTGGCGGTTCGCAGGACCGTCGCCGCTGCAAACCAACCTGCTCGCGCTGTTGCCGGCGACCGAGGCCGACCCGGTCGCCGAAAAGGCGGTCGACACGCTGGCGAGCGCGCTCGGCGACCGCACCGTTTTTCTCGTCACCAGTAACGACGACGCCCACGCGAAAGCCGCGGCGAAGCAACTCGGCGCGTCGTTGCAAAAGAGCGGCGCGTTCGGTTCGGTGACGGCGGAATTGCCGCCGTTCGATCTGTCGCAGATCGCGGCGTTGTACATGCCGTATCGCTTCGGCTTGCTGGCGCCGGCGGACCGCGCGGCGCTCGCGGGCGGCGCAGGCGGCGCGGTCAATACGACGCTGCACGACGCGCTCGCCCGGCGCATCTACAGCCCATTGCGCGGCGGACTTACCACGCCGCTCGCCGACGATCCGTTCGGCTGGCTCGAACACTGGCTCGGCGGCCTGCCGCTCGCCACGTCGAATCTCGAACTCGAAGACAACATGCTGGTGGCGCATCGCGGTGCGGCGACAAGCGTGCTGATCGTCGCGACGCTGCCGGGCTCCGCCTACGAAACCAAAACGCAGCACGCCGTGCTCGCGGCGCTCGCTCAAGGCGAAAGCGCGTTAAAGCAGTCGTTCCCGGATGTCTCCGTGGCGCGAACCGGTGCCGTGTTCTACGCGGAATCGGCACGCAGCGCATCGGAACATGAAGTGCATCTGATCGGCGTCGCGTCGCTGTGCGGCATCGCGTTGCTGATGATGTGGGTGTTCCGTTCGCCGCGTCTCTTGTTGCTCGGCTTCGTGTCGACCGCGCTCGGCATTGTCTGCGCGCTGGCGGTGACGATGCTGATATTCGGCAAGCTGCATCTGTTGACGCTCGTGTTCGGCGCCAGCCTGATCGGCGAGGCCGTCGACTATTCGATTCAGTACTTCGTGGTGTATCTCGGCGCGCAACGCGATTGGGATGCGCGGCGTGGTGCGCGCGCCGTGCGTCCCGCATTGAGCGTGGCGCTCGCGACGAGCCTGCTCGGCTACGCGATTCTCACGTGGGTGCCATTTCCCGCGCTCAAGCAGATCGCGTGCTTCGCGATTGCCGGCATTACGACGGCGTTCGCCTCCGTGCTGTGGCTGCTGCCCGCGCTGCTCACGCGCGCGCCCAAACGCAGCCCCAAGCGCGTGTTTGCAGCCGCGGCGCGCGTGTTGGCGGTGTGGCATCGCACGATCGGCGGCAAGCGGGCGTGGTTCGTGGCGGCGCTGTTGCTGTTGCTAGCGATTCCCGGCTGGCTGCGTCTGACCAGCGACGACGACATCCATTTGTTGATCCAGCGCGATCCGGCGCTTGTCGTGCAAGAGGACAAGGTGCGCGCGGCGGTCGGCGTGGATAATAGCGCGCAGTTTTTCGTCGTGCGCGGCGAGACGCCCGAGGTCGTGCTGCAACGCGCGGAAGCGTTGGGCACGAAACTGGATGCGTTGAACGGCACCGCGAACAAGGTCGGCAGCTATCAGTCGGTCGCGCAATTGGTGCCGTCCGCGAAACAGCAGAATGAAGACCGCGCGTTGCTCGCGCAACACGTGTTCAATGATCCCGCCGCGTTGCGCGCCACGCTGCTGCAAGCTGGTTTCAAGGACGAAGTCGCGGACGCCTGGCTCGCCGCGTGCGCGAAACCACAAGCGCCGCTGACAATCGATACGTGGCTCGCGACGCCGTGGTCGCAACCGTACAAACACCTCTGGCTCGGCGAAGTCGATTCGTCGACGAAAGCCTATGCGGCGGTCGTCATTCCGCAGGGCGTGACGCCGCAGAACGAACCCGCGTTGATCGCGACCGCGCAGGGCTTGCCCGGCGTCGTGTTCGTCGACAAGGCCGCCAGCGTGTCGAAACTGTTCGGCGCGTATCGCGTGGATAGCGGCTGGTGGCTTGGCGGCGCGCTGACGCTCGTGCTCATTCTGTTGATGCTGCGGTACAAAGTGCGCGGCGGCATCGCCGTGACCTTGCCTGTGCTGCTCGCGGTGGGCGTCACGCTCGCCGTATTCGGCTACATTCACGTGCCGCTCAATCTGTTCAACTGGCTCGCGCTGATGCTCGTGCTCGGCGTGGGCGCAAACTATGCCGTATTCCTGCGCGAAGGCTGCCTGCGCGCGGACGCGGATCTCGGCGCGGTGTGGACGGGCGTGCTGTTGTCGGCGGCCACCACGCTGTTGTCGTTCGGCATGCTCGGCATGAGCGCGATGCCCGCGCTGAAGAGTTTCGGCGCGACGCTCGCGCTCGGCATCGCGGTCTCGGTGCTGCTCGCGCCGATCGGCATGCCATCGGAATCAAGGAGGGCCGCATGAAAGCGCCATCAGTTTATTTGCACGCGCTAGGCATGATCAACGCGCTCGGCGGCGACCTCGAGAGCATTGTCCCGGCGCTCGCCGCCGGTCGTTCGCCGGGTATGGCGAACGCGCATACAGGAATCGGCGAGGCGTTCGTCGGCAGCGTACTCGCGTCGCTGGAACTGGCGCCGCCCACCGAACTCGCCCGTTACGACTGCCGCAATAACCGCTTGCTGCTCGCCGCGCTGACGCAGATCGCGCCCGCCGTAGACGCGGCGCGCGAGCGCTTCGGCGCGCATCGCATCGGCGTGGTGCTCGGCACCAGCACGTCAGGTATCGAGGCCGCCGAAGCCGCGTTCGTCTATCAGGCGCAAGCGGGCGATCTGCCCGCGAACTTCAACTACCGGCAAATGGAAATCGGCACCGCCGCGCCGTTCGCCGCCGCTGTGCTCGGTCTGCATGGTCCCGCGTTCACCATCTCGACCGCGTGCACGTCGAGCGCGAAGGCTTTTGCGTCCGCGCGCCGGTTGCTGCAATTGCAACTGTGCGACGCCGTCGTGGTGGGCGGTGTCGATTCACTGTGCGAGTTGACGGTGCAGGGTTTCGCATCGCTTGAATCGACCAGCAACGTGCGCAGTAATCCGATGAGCCGCAACCGTTGCGGGATCAACGTCGGTGAAGGCGCAGCCGTGTTCCTCATGAGCCGCGACGAAGCGGCGGTGCGGCTCGCGGGCGTCGGCGAATCGAGTGACGCGCATCACATTTCGTCGCCGGACCCGCGGGGCGTGGGCGGCGAACTCGCGCTGCGCGCGGCGCTCGCCGATGCGGGCGTCGAGTCGTCGGCGATCGGCTATGTGAATCTGCACGCCACCGCCACGCGCAAGAACGACGAGATGGAAGCGGGTTTGATGTCGCGCGTATTTCCGCAGGGCGTAGCAACGAGTGGCACCAAGCCCTTGACCGGCCACCAACTCGGCGCAGCGGGCGCCACCGAACTCGCCTTCACATGGTTGACGCTGGCGCATGACAACGTATCGCTGCCGCGTCATCTGTGGGACGGCGAAGCTGATCCCGCGCTGCCTGCGCTAGACCTGGTCGTTGGCGAACGCTTCATGCCACGAGGCGTCGCGCAATACGCGATGAGCAACTCATTTGCTTTCGGCGGCAGCAACGTCAGCCTTGTCCTTGCCCGATGAGCCACGCGATGAACCCGACGCCCACCGTTGACGAACTGGTCCAGCAGCCGGTCGAAACGATCATCCCGCATCGCGGCACCATGCTGCTGATCGACGCCGTGGACGCGTTCAGCGAAGAAGCGCTGACCGCGCGCGCCACGGTGCGCGCCGACGCCTGGTATGCCGACGCGGACGGCGCGATGCCCGCGTGGATCGGCATCGAACTGATGGCGCAGGCGATTGCCGCGCACGTCGCGTTGCTGGCCATGCGCGGCGGCGGCCGCGCGCGGCCCGGCGTGCTGCTCGGTTCGCGCAGCTACAAGGCATTGCAGCCGTCGTTCACCGGCGGCGCGCCGTTGTCGGTCCACGTCGTGGAACTGCTGCGCAGCGAAGAGGGCCACGGCGCCTACGAATGCACCATCCGGCACGGCGACGCGGTTTGCGCCGAAGCCGTCATCAAGGTTTTTCAACCGCGCGATTTTCAGTCATTCATCGAAGGGAGTTTCAGTTCATGAGCCGGCGTGTTCTCGTTACCGGCGCAAGCCGCGGCATCGGCCGCGCGATTGCGTACAAGTTGGCCGCCGACGGCTTCGCGGTGTCCGTGCATTGCCGCACGGGACGTAGCGAAGCCGATGCGGTGGCGACGGGCATCGCCGCGCAGGGCGGCACGGCGCGCGTGCTGCAATTCGACGTGCGCGAGCGCGCCGTATGCCGCGAAGTGCTCGAAGCGGACGTTGCGGCGAACGGCCCGTACTACGGCATCGTGTGCAGCGCGGGCGTGACCCGCGACGCCGCGTTCCCCGCGCTCACCGAAGAAGATTGGGACATCGTGATCGAAACCGGTCTCGACTCGTTCTATAACGTCGTCCATCCGTTGACCATGCCGATGGTGCGCGCCCGCAAGGGTGGCCGCATCGTCACGATCGCTTCGGTGTCCGGTGTGATGGGCAATCGCGGCCAGGTCAATTACAGCGCGGCGAAAGCCGGGCTCATCGGCGCGAGCAAGGCGCTCGCCGTCGAACTGGCGTCGCGCAACATCACCGTCAATTGCGTGGCGCCAGGTCTGATCGAGACCGGCATGCTCGACGAAATGCCGCTCGAACAGGCGCTGAAGACGGTGCCGATGAACCGGGTCGGCCAGCCTGCCGAGGTGGCGTCCGTGGTCAGCTTCCTGATGTCGGATGCGGCCTCGTATGTCACGCGTCAGGTGATCGGCGTCAACGGCGGGATGATCTGATGAAGCGCGTCGTCATTACCGGCATGGGCGGCGTCACGGCGTTGGGCGATAGCTGGGACGTGATTGAAACGCGTTTGAAGAGCGGCGTGAACGCCGTGCGCCGCATGCCCGAGTGGGATTACTTCGAATCGCTGCATACGCGGCTCGCGTGTCCGCTGCCGGGATTCACGTTGCCCGCGCACTATCCACGCAAGAAGACCCGTTCGATGGGTCCGGTGTCGATGTACTCGGTGCGCGCCAGCGAACTGGCGCTCGCCGACGCGGGCCTCGCCGACGACGCCACCATCAAGGACGGTCGCATGGGCGTCGCTTATGGTTCGTCGTCGGGCTCGGTGCAGCCGATCCGCGCGTTCGGCACGATGCTCGAAACCGGCTCGATGAGGGACGTCACATCGAACAGCTACGTGCAGATGATGCCGCATACCACCGCGGTCAACGTCAGCCTGTTCTGGGATCTGAAAGGGCGGATCATTCCGACCTCGTGCGCGTGCGCGTCGGGCAGCCAGGCGATCGGCTATGCGTATGAAGCGATCCAGAGCGGCAAGCAGACGCTGATGCTGGCCGGCGGCGCGGAGGAATTGTCAGGGCCGGCCGTCGCCGTGTTCGACACGCTGTACGCCACCAGCACGCGCAACCACGAGCCGCATCTGACGCCGCGTCCGTTCGACGCCGCGCGCGACGGCCTCGTGGTCGGCGAAGGCGCGGCCACGCTCGTGCTCGAAGAATATGAACATGCGGTGGCGCGCGGTGCGCGGATACATGCGGAGATTGTCGGCTTCGGCTGCAACTCGGACGGCGCGCATATGACCCAGCCGACCGCGGAAACCATGGCGATCGCCATGAAACTCGCGCTCAAGGACGCTCAACTGCCGCCCGAAGCAATCGAGTATGTGAACGCGCACGGTACCTCGACCGATCGCGGCGACATCGCCGAAAGTCATGCGACTGCGCAGACCTTCGGCGCGCGCATGCCGATCAGCTCGCTCAAAAGTTATGTCGGCCACACGCTCGGCGCGTGCGGCGCACTCGAAGCGTGGTGGACCATCGAGATGATGAAGCGCAACTGGTATGCGCCGACTTTGAATCTGGAGAATGTCGACGCGGCCTGCGCGCCGCTCGATTACATCGTCGGCACGGGTCGCGAAATCGACGCCGACTATGTGATGAGCAACAACTTCGCGTTCGGCGGCATCAACACGTCGCTGATTTTCAGGCGCGTTCGATGAGCGTGGCGCTGCAACGCGTGGTCGTGACCGGCATGGGGATCGTGTCGTGTCTCGGCAATACGCTCGATGAAGTTTGCGCTGCCTTGCGCGCGGGCCGCTCGCGGATCGAACGGATCGACGCGTGGCGCGAACGTGGCTTCGCATCGCAAATCGCGGGCGTTGCCTCGGTCGCGCACGAGCCGCCGTTCGAACGCAAGCTCGAACGCTTCATGGGCGACACTGCTCGGTTCGCGTGTCATGCCACGCGCAAGGCGATCAGCGACGCTGGGCTCGACGTGGCGCACTTGCGCTCGCCTCGCGCGGGGACGGTGATCGGTTCGGGCGTCGGCAACATGCTGAGCTACGACGCGGCCATGGCGGTCGCCAACGCGCGCGGCGTCGAGAAAGTGCCGCCCTACGTCGTGCCGCATGCGATGAGCAGCACCGCGTCGGCCAACGTCGCGCAGGTGTTCGGGCTCGAAGGCGTCAGCTACTCGCCGTCGTCGGCATGCACGACTTCGGCGCTCGCGATCGGCCAGGCGATGCAGCTGATTCAGACCGGCCGCCAGCAGATCGTGCTGGCCGGCGGCAGCGAGTCGCTGCACGACAACATGACGCTGATGTTCGACGCGATGGGCGCGTTGTCGCGCCGCTTCAACGACACGCCGCAGCGGGCCTCGCGTCCCTACGACACGGAGCGCGACGGTTTCGTGATCGCGTCGGGCGGCGGTGTGCTGGTGCTCGAAGCGCTCGATCATGCGCTCGCGCGCGGCGCACGGATCTACGCGGAGCTTACCGGATTCGGCGACTGCACGGACAGCGCCGGCATGGTCACGCCGCGCGCTGCGGGGATCGCGCGCGCCATGCGCGGCGCGCTGAACGAAGCAGGCAAGCGGCCCGACTACGTCAACACGCACGCGCCGTCGACGCCGCTCGGCGACCTCGAAGAACTGTACGCGTTGAGCGAGGTGTTCGGCGCGGCATTCGACCATCATGTGCCGGCGTTTTCGTCGACCAAGGGCATGACCGGGCATCCGCTCGGCGCGTGCGGCGCGCACGAGGCGATCTACACACTGCTGATGATGCGCGACGGCTTCATCGCGGGCACGGCGGCTATCGACACGCCGGAGCCGGCGCTCGACGGCATGCCGCTCGTGCGCAAGACGCGCGACGCGCGCATCGGCACGGCGATGTCGGTGTCATACGGGTTCGGTGGCAGTTGCGCGAGTTTGGTGTTCGAAGCATGGCAGGGCGACTGAAACGGCCGCGACTTTAAAAAAACGAGGGCGATAAAAATGAAAAGAGCAGGTGTACTGGGCGCGCTGGCGGTCATGGCGCTGATGCTGGCGGGTTGCGCCACGCAGGTGAAGTCGCTGCCGCTCGCCGCGGCCGGCGGCGAATCGCGCGGCAACGTGCCGGTGTATTTCGGCCAGCAGGACCACCCGGCGGTCAAGAGCCGGTTGGGCGACGTGTCGTACTCCGTGCGAATCGCGCGCAAGGTCGCCGGTCCCGACGACGCGTGTCACGAAGCGCTCGCCGAAGCCGTGCAGAAGCTCCGCGCGGCGGCCGGCGAACGCCACGCCAATGCCGTGATCGATGTATCGACGCGTTTTCATAGCACCGAGAGCAACTCGTCGACTGAATTCACCTGCGGCGTCAGTCCGAGCGCCGCCGCGATTGCCGTCAGCGGTCAGCTCGTCGTGCTGGAATCGAACTGAGCCGAACCAGGCTGATTGACATAGAACTCACAGAGCAACAACAACCACCCAGGAGTCTCAATGAAACGCCATCTGCTGTTTGCCGCATTGATTGCTTCGTTTGCCACGCTGAGCGCTGCGCCGGCTTTTGCCCGCGATACGGTCAGCTACTTTCCGGTCGATCAGGCCTTGCAAAGCGAACCCGGCAAAGTGAGCGAAGACATCCCGCTGTATTTCGCGGGGCAGCGCCATCCGGCTGTCGTGAAGACGATGGGCGAATTCGCCACCAACAAGAAGACCAACGCGTTCGGCAAGAGCGATCTGCAAGCCTGCCAGCACGTTTTCCTCTCGGCGGTGATCGAGTTGCAGGAACGCGCGCGCAAGGAAGGCGGCAACGCGGTGATCAACATCAAGAGCAACTACAAGAACGAATTGCGTGAGAGCGCCACCGAGTACACGTGTGGCGCGGGCGCGGTGGTTGCTGGCGTCGCGTTGACGGGTGAAGTGGTGACGCTGCGTAAGTAAGAGTGGGTCCGCGCCAGTCAGCGCGGAGAAGTACGTATGCGCGCGAGGCAAGCAGGAAGGCGGCGTTCGTCGCCGCCTCGCGCTGTATTACCGCATCAGGCTCGGGCCTTGCTGCCTATCAACCGGCTTTGACCGCCGCGACATTGACCAGCGTCTCACGGCGCTTGCCGGGTTGCGGATGGGTCAGACCGAGCCGTTCGAGAAGACCGAAGTCTTTCGCGCGGCTCCACCAGAGGTAGGGCAGCGACACGTTGCGCTCGCTGAAGCGGAAGCCGCCGCGGCGGATCATGTCGAGGTAGCCGTCGGCGCTCTTTTGCACGTGCATCGGATGACGGAACAGCAGCCGGATCACCCACGATTTGATGTACGCGTCGGTGGATTCGGCGAACAGCAACACGCCGCCCGGTTTGAGTACGCGGTGGAACTCGGCGAGCGCGCGATCCTGCTCGACGAGGTGGTGGAAAGTTTGGTGGCAGAACACGATATCGGCGCTCGCGTCGGGCAGCGGCAGTTTCGCGCAGTCCACGTGCAGCAGTTCGATATCGGCGAGCTTGTCGCGGCAGGCGTTCGCAGCCTCAGCGGCGAGCGCCAACGACGGCTCGTGGTAGTCGATGCCGACGAGACGGCGCGGCTTGAACGCCTCGGCAAGCAGGCGGAAGGAGATGCCTTGGCCGCAGCCGACGTCGACGATCACCGGCGCCTCGGGCAAGGGCGCGTCGATGAGGCGCTTGAGGTCGTTGATCGCGACCCGCAGCACATGATGTTCCCAGGTATGGGTACGCAGGAACCAGATCCCGAAAGCCGTTTCCGGCACGAAAGGCACACTGGATGTTTCGGATGACGACACGCTGGCTCCCGGCGAAATGGCGTTGTTGCTGTGCCCGCCCTGACGACATCCTTCGGGGCGTTGAAGCGTGATTGTAACGAGACGTAAGGATGCAGCGAAACGTTGCTGCGGGCAAGCCAAACGATTGAGGCAAATTTGAGTACACATTCGTCAAAGCGCACGACCGTCGATGTCGTGATCATCGGTGCCGGACCGGCAGGCGCGGTTGCGGCCGCATTGCTGCGCAAAGCCGGGCGCTCCGTGCTGGTGCTGGAGCGCCAGCACTTTCCGCGCTTTTCCATCGGCGAAAGCCTGTTGCCGCAGAGCATGGCTTACCTCGAAGAGGCCGGCATGCTACAGGCGGTGGTCGAAGCGGGCTTCCAGTACAAGAACGGTGCGCATTTCATCTACCGCGATCAGTCGTCGGCGTTTGACTTCCGCGACAAGCATTCGCCGGGTTGGGGCACCACCTACCAGGTCGAACGCGCGGTATTCGACGACATTCTGATTCGCTGTGCGGTGGAGCAGGGCGCCGATGTTCGCTTCGGCCATACGGTGCGTGCGGTTCATACCGGCGTCATGCCTTTGGTCGATGTGGTCGACGAAGCGGATCACGCGTATCAGATCGAAGCGCGTTTTGTGTTCGACGCTAGCGGCTTCGGCCGCGTCTTGCCGCGCTTGCTGAACCTCGAAGCGCCGACGCGCATGCCGACGCGCGCCGCGATCTTCACGCACGTGCAGGACGGCATTCCGGCGGGCATGACGGACCGCAACAAGATCTGCGTGGCGACGCATCCGGAACATCGCGACGTGTGGTTCTGGATGATTCCGCTGGCGGGCGGCCGTTCGTCGGTGGGATGTGTCGCCGAGGCGAGTTTTCTCGACGTGCCTGAAGCCGAACGCGACGCGAAGCTGCGCGCGCTGATCCAGCAGGAGCCGACGTTCAACCGCTTGATCGGCAACGCGCCGTTCCTGATGCCGGTGCGCCACATCGGTGGCTATGCGGCGAACGTGGAGCGCCTGCACGGGCCGGGTTACGCGCTGCTCGGCAATGCGGGCGAGTTTCTCGATCCGGTGTTTTCGTCCGGCGTGACGATCGCGCTGCGCTCGGCGCATCTCGCGGTGCAGACCTTGAACCGGCAACTGGACGGCGAGCAGGTCGATTGGTCGGCAGCTTACGACGTGCCGTTGCGCAAGGGGATCGATACGTTCCGCGCTTTCGTCGAGCGTTGGTATTCGGGCGCGTTGCAGGACATCATTTTCTATCCGGAGCAGACGCCGTCGATTCGCCGCATGATCAGCGCGGTGCTGGCGGGTTATGCGTGGGATGAGACGAACCCGTATGTCGCCGATCCGGTGCGTCGGTTGAATGCGTTGCATGAGGTGTGCATGCAGCAGCGTTGATGGGCTGTGCGGCGTGGGCTGTACGGTACGCACGAGTGAAAACGGCGCTTCGTTATCGAAGCGCCGTTTTTTTTAGCGTGAAGTGAAAACAACTGTCAGCGAATAATTTCAAGATGAGCGCCGGTCCTTAGCATTGGACTTCAATCAGAAGAAGGAGACATGCGAATGCCTGCATATGATCGATTCGGCGCTGCCAACTATGTTAGCTCCCATGCCGCACCGATGAGCACGGGGAACTGCGCAAAGTTCGTGCGGCTGGCGATTGAGCGAGGCGGAATCGTGATTGACCGAACACGGGACGCAAAAGGCTATGGACAATCGTTGATCAGCGCCGGGTTTTATGAAATCAATTCCGCTTACCTTCAAAAGGGGGACGTTGTTGTGATTCAACCAATTGCAAACCACCCCGCTGGGCATATGGCAATGTTCGATGGGCAAATCTGGGTATCGGACTCCAAGCAATATCACGGGTTCTACCCGAGTCAGCAATACCGGACTGTACAACCGACGTACAAAATCTACCGCCACAACTGAACAGAAATCATGAAAAAATATCTGGCAGTGTTAGCCGTCGTCCTAAGCATGGTTCTTGGTGTGCTTTTTCACCCGCTGGCTATGGCGCACGGAGAACCGGCCACGCCCGAGGCAAGTGCGACAGCTTTTTACGCGTGGTACATCAAGCGCGATTCGGAAAATCGAGGGTTTCCCTTGCTGGATAAAGAAATCTATCGATACGTTGCAAAACCAACGGTCGATTTTCTGCGCGCGGAATACAAGGCAAACAAGTTCGCCGGAGACAGCGACCCCTTTACGAAAGTTCAGGATTACGATGAGAAGGACTGGGCCGCACACATTGAAGCGCGCCAAGCACTGATATTCGGCGACACCGCTGTTGTTCCGGTCGTTCTTGGACGCGACACCAAGGCCACTCTTCAGACGGTCTTGGCGTTTATGCGGAGACAGCCGGACGGTCAGTGGAAAGTCATCAAGGTCGACGACCTCAGCGGTTACGAATAGCCGTTGTTTCGAGTGATGAACGCATGGGCTACGGCTAACTGCGCAGCTTTGCTTTGGCTTGCGAAGCGCTTCCCAATCGCCCGATAAGTGGGTCTGTCAGCAGACTGCGGTATCTGGGCATTTACGAGTGAAAACGGCGCTTCGTAACCGAAGCGCCGTTTCTTCATTCAGCCGCGTGAATCACTCAGTTCAAGCCGCGATCCTCGCCGCGCCCGACACAGGCTGCCGCACATCATCACGACGATGAACGCGCTTGCCGGCCGCGTATGTCTCATAGATCGCGCGATCGTCGCCGAGCAGCGCGAACGCGAACAGCAACTCTTCCAACGTTTCAGTACGCGCGGTCCGGCGCGCGAGTAGCGGCGTCGCGCGCGGATCGAGTACGACGAAGTCCGCTTCCGACTTCGGCTTCAGCGTGCCGACCTTGTCCGCCAGATCGAGCGCTTCGGCCGCGCCGGCGGTGGCCAGATAGAACATGCGCGTGGCCGTCAGATGATGGCCGCCCAGACGCGCGACCTTGTGCGCCTCATTCATGGTCTGCAACATCGAGAACGAGGTCCCGCCGCCGACGTCCGTCGCCAGTGCGATCGGCATGCCGGCTTCATCGGCCTTGTCGAAGTCGAACAGGCCGCTGCCGAGGAACAGGTTCGAGGTCGGGCAATGCGACGCGACCGTGCCGGTTTGCGCCATGCGTTTGCGGTCTTCCTCGTCGAGGTGGATGCAATGGCCGTACACCGCGCGGCGGCGCAGCAGACCGTAGTGATCGTAAATGTCCAGATAGCTGCGGTGGCCCGGGAACAGATCGGCGACCCATTTCACCTCGTCGTGATTTTCCGCGACGTGGCTCTGGATAAAGATGTCCGGATGCTTGCCCGCCAGCACGCCGCACGCTTCGAGTTGCGCTTCGGTCGAGGTCGGCGCGAAACGCGGCGTCAGCGCATACATCTGGCGGCCGCGATTGTGCCAGCGGCCGATCAACTCGGCGCTGTCGTCGTAGCCCGATTGCGCGGTGTCGCGCAGAAACTCGGGGCAGTTGCGGTCCATCAGCACCTTGCCGGCTACCATGCGCAGATTGCGCGCTTCGCTCTCGGTGAAAAGCGCGTCGGCGGATTCCTTATGGACCGTGCAATACACGAGCGCGGTGGTCGTGCCGCACGCCAGCAGTTCGTCGACGAAAAAGCTCGCGGTGTCGCGCGCATAAGCCGGATCGGCGAAGCGGCGCTCGGTCGGGAACGTGTACGTTTCGAGCCACGGCAACAAACCCGGCGCCGGCGAGGCGATCATGTCCGTCTGCGGATAGTGAATGTGCGTATCGATGAAACCCGGCACGATCAGCTTGTCGCGCATTTCCTGCACTTGCGTACCGGGCGCGAGTTGCGACGCGAGCGCGGCATACGCGCCGGCCGCGACGACATGGCCGTCTTCGACGATCAACAAACCGTCCTCGTTGAAGACCGCCGCGTTGGGCGATTGCGCGGGGTCGCCGTTGAAGGTCAGCAGTTGCGCGCGGAATGCCGATTGGGCTGCTTTGGCCGGGTTGGCAGATTGAGTCATGGAAAAACCGTCTCCGATTGTGGGAAGCTGCACAGTCCGGACGACGGTTCAATCATTGGCTCTCGAACGAACCCGTGCCGCCGCCGGCTGCGATAGTCCGGCCCGTCAGTGCGGGCCGCTTGGGTGCCAGTGCGCGTCGAGCTTCGCGATCAGTTCGCTGCGTTGTTCGGGCGTGACGAACGACGCTTCGAAGCTGTTGCGGATGATCGTGTAGACCTCGGCATCGTTGAGCTTCAACGCGTCGATGGTGGCGAAATAGTTGGCATTCACGTAGCCGCCGAAATACGCGGGATCGTCGGAATTGACCGTCACGGCCACGCCGCGATCGAGCAGGTCCTTCAAGGTGTGCTTGGTCAGGTCGTCGAACACGCACAGTTTCAGGTTCGACAGCGGACACACGGTCAACGCGACGCGCGAATCGGCGAGACGCGCGACGAGTGCCGGATCTTCGATGCTGCGCACGCCGTGATCGACGCGATCCACTTTCAGCAGATCGAGCGCTTCATAGATATACGAAGGCGGGCCTTCTTCGCCCGCATGCGCGACGAGTTTCAGGCCGAGCGCTCGCGCCTTGGCGAAGACGCGCTCGAACTTCGAAGGCGGATGGCCGCGTTCCGACGAATCCAGACCGACGCCGATCAGGCGATGCTTGTACTTCTCGAACAAAGGCCGCGCTTCTTCGAAAGTGGCGAGCGCGTCTTCTTCCGACAGGTGACGCAGAAAGCACAGAATCAGCTTGCTTGTCATGCCGCGCTGTTCCGCGTCGGCGAGCGCGCGGTCGATGCCGGCCACGACGGTCGCGATCGGCACGCCGCGTTCGGTGTGCGTCTGCGGGTCGAAGAAGATTTCGCTGTGAATCACGTTGTCGGCGAGGCAGCGCTCGACGTACGCCATCGTCATGTCGTAGAAGTCCTGCTCGTGCAGCAGCACGCTCGCGCCCGCATAGTAGATGTCGAGAAACGATTGCAGGTCGGTGAACGCATACGCGGCGCGCAAGGCTTCGATCGAGTCGTAGGCGAGCTTCACGCCGTTGCGCTCGGCGAGCGCGAAAATCAGTTCGGGTTCGAGCGAGCCTTCAATATGAATATGCAACTCGGCCTTCGGTGCCAGCGCGGTTTTCTCGGCCAGCGGCGTGGGGGTAGCGGTCGTTGTAGTCATGGTCGGTCAGGAGTTTGTTGGAGTCGCTTTTGGAATCATCTCGCGCCGGATGCGTAAGCGTTGTGTCGACATGCCGTGCTTCAAACCGTCTGCGTGGCGTGAGGCATGCCCGCGTTCGCTTCGACGGCCTGAAGCACCTGCGCCGCCGCCGAGATCGCGATGATCTCCGGCGACTTGTCGACAATGCCGTCCACGCCGAGCGGGCACTTCATCCGCGCGATCAGCGACGGGTCGAGACCGCGCGCGGCCAGCCGGTGTTCGAACTGCTTGCGCTTGCTGTGCGAGCCGATCATGCCGAAGAACGCGAAGTCGCCACGCCGCAGAATGCGCTCGGCCAACTCGAGATCGAGCGCATGGTTGTGCGTCATCACGATGAAGTACGTGTTCGGCGCGGCCTGGTCGATGGCTTCGTCGGGGGCGTCGTTCGGATCGATCTTCACGTTCGGCGCATGCAGCGTTTCAACAGGCGGAAATTGCGCGTCGCGTTCATCGACCCAGCGGACCGCGCAAGGCAGCGTGGCCAGCACGCGAACCAGCGCGGCGCCTACGTGGCCGGCGCCGAACAGCACGACCGAGAAGTCGCCTGGCGCGACGGTTTCGGTGAGCAGCGCGCCGCTGTCGTCGAAACCGGCGCCGTCCCACAGCAGGCAGTCCGCGGCGTCGACGCCCGGCTCGGGGTCGGACAGCATCACCGCATCCGGTGCGGGGCCGAATGATACGCTACGCACCGTCGACTGGCCCGCGGCCACGCGTTTCGCCAGCGTCGTGATCCAGCCGAGGTCGCCCACATCGAGCCGCTCGAAGGCGAGAATCACCGCGCCGCCGCAGCATTGGCCGAGGCTCGGGCCGAGCGCGAAGCGCTCCAGACGGCGCATGTGCGGCGAGCGCATGCCGTCGCGCAGCACCTGGCGCGCAGTCTCGATGGCTTTCCATTCGAGGTGTCCGCCGCCGATGGTGTGTTTCGCCGAGTCGCGCGTGACGATCATCTTGGTGCCGGCTTCGCGGGGCGCCGAACCTTCGACGCGCGCGACCGTCACCAGCACGGCGGCGTCGCCGTGCGCGAGCAGTTGTTGCAGGTCAGGTAGCCAGGCTTGCATCCGGCGTTCTCCATACGTGGCCGCGCGGGGTGTCCGTGCGGCCGGTTGAGTGTGGCCTGGCGCGTTCGTGTCGCGTCAGGCCGTAGGGTGGTTGGTTCAAACTGTCGTGACGGTCGTCGCGGGCTCCGTTGCCGGTTGCGGCGCGGGCGGCGGCTGCAAGGCGTCCAGTGCGTCGAGAATCGCTTCGGGCGTGGCCGGCGCGCGCAACTGAGGTGCCTCTTGCGCATCCGGCACCGCGGCCGCGATCGCGTCGCGAATCGCGAGGAACACCGAGAACGGCAACAGCAGCGGTGGCTCACCGACGGCCTTCGAGCGGAACACGGTCGGCTCGGCGTTGCGGTTCTGATAGAGCTGCACGTAGAACGCGGCGGGCGTGTCGCTCACCGCGGGAATCTTGTAGGTGGACGGTGCGTGCGTCATCAGACGGCCATCGCGGTTCCACCAGAGTTCCTCGGTGGTGAGCCAGCCCATGCCCTGAATAAAGCCGCCTTCCACCTGGCCGATGTCGATGGCCGGGTTGATCGACTGGCCGGCGTCGTGCAGCACGTCCGCGCGCACCAGTTTCCATTCGCCGGTCAGCGTATCGATCACGACTTCCGAGACCGCCGCGCCGTACGCGAAGTAATAAAACGGGTGACCGGTCAGCGTTTTCGCGTCCCAATGCACTTTCGGCGTGGTGTAGAAACCGTCCGACCACAACTGCACGCGCGCCAGATAGGCGGCGCCGACCAGTTGCTCGAACGGCATCGCTCCGCCGTTCACCGACACTTCGGCGTTGGCGAATTGCACGTCGTCTGCGGCACCGCCGAGTTGTTTGGCCGCGAGTTTCGCGAGCCGCGCGCGAATCGTCTTCGCCGCGGCTTCGGCGGCTTTGCCGTTCAGGTCGCTGCCGGTGGAAGCCGCGGTCGCCGACGTGTTCGCGACCTTGGACGTATCGGTTGCCGTGACCCGCACGCGCGAGAGCGGCAGGCCGAACTCGTTGGCGACCACTTGCGCGACTTTGGTGTTGAGCCCTTGGCCCATTTCCGTGCCGCCGTGATTGACTAGCACTGAGCCGTCTTTGTACACATGCACGAGCGCGCCGGCTTGATTCAGAAACGGCACGTTGAACGAGATGCCGAACTTCACCGGCGAAAACGCGAGGCCGCGCTTGAGCACCGGACTGTTTGCATTGAAAACCGCGATCGCCTTGCGACGCGCGCGATAGTCGCTGGTGCCGAGCAGTTCATCGGTCAACGGCGCGATGATGTTGTCCTCGACGCGCTGTCCATACGGCGTTGTGTCGCGCTCGCCGATGCCGTAGTAGTTGGCGAGGCGCACGTCGAGCGGATCGCAGTGCAACTGACGCGCGATGCTGTCCATCATCACTTCCATCACGAGCGCGCCTTGCGGACCGCCGAAGCCGCGGAACGCAGTGTTCGATTGCGTATTGGTCTTGCAGCACAGCGCGACGATATCGACATCGGACAGGTAGTACGCGTTGTCGAAGTGGCAGACCGCGCGCGTGGCGACGGCACCGGAAAGATCGGCGGAGTAGCCCGCGCGCAACGCGATTTCGACGCGCGCGCCGAGAATACGGCCGCTGTCGTCGAAGCCCGCTTCGTACGCGTAGACCGCGTCGTGGCGTTTGCCGGTGATCATGAAATCGTCGTCGCGGTCGGCGCGGAGTTTGACCGGACGGCGCAGCCGTTTCGCCGCCAGCGACGCCACGCAGGCGAACAGCGCCGATTGCGATTCCTTGCCGCCGAAGCCGCCGCCCATGCGCCGGCATTCGCACACCACGTTATGCGCCGGCCAGTCGAGCATATGCGCGACCAGTTGCTGCATTTCGCTCGGGTGCTGCGTCGAACTGTAGACGAGCATGCCGTCCATTTCCTTCGGCACTGCGTACGCGATCTGGCCTTCCAGATAGAACTGTTCCTGCCCGCCGACTTCGAACGTGCCGCTGATCCGGTTCGGCGCGGCGGCGATCTTCGCATCCGGCTCGCCGCGTTTCAGATGCAGCGGCGGCAAGACAAACTGCTTCGCGGCTTTGGCATCGGCGGGCGTGAGGATCGCTTCGAGCGGTTCGTAGCGGACCACGTCGTCGCTTTTTGCCAGCGCGGCGGCGCGGCGTGCGAGTTCATGGCTTTCGGCGATCACGGCGAACACCGGCTGACCGAGGTACAGCACTTCATCGACGGCGAGAATCGGATCGTCGTGCAACACCGGGCCGCAATTGTTCTCGCCGGGGATGTCTTCGGCGGTCAGCACGGCGATCACGCCCGGCGCTTTCCTGACCGCGTCGAGATCCATCGACACGATCCGTGCGTGCGCATGGCGCGACAGACCGAGTGCCGCGTGCAGCGTGCCTTGCAGCTCGGGTACGTCGTCCGTGTAAGTGGCTTCGCCGCTCACATGCAGCGCGGCGGATTCATGCGGCAGCGACACGCCGATCGCCGCGTCGCTCTCGTGAGCGGCGGTGTGTCTGGCAGTGTGTTCGATGAAAGCATCGGTGCGGTTCATCACGACGGCTCCTTCGCAACGGCGGCGTCGGGCGCACCGGCTTCGAACGCGAACGCATTCACGTCGAAGAGGGCGAGCGGCGCGTCATCGCGCGTTTCGAGGTGAAAGCGCCACAGCAGATTGCGCGCCACCTTCAGTCGATACGCGCTCGACGCGCGCATGTCAGTGAGCGGCTGGTAATCGGCGACGAGCGCATTCATGGCTTGCCGCGCGGTGCTTTCGTCCCATGTTGCGCCATTCAGGACGGCTTCGGTTTGCGCGGCCCGCTTCGGCGTGGCCGCCATGCCGCCGAACGCGATGCGGGCTTGTTCGATGACCCCGTTTTCACCGAGGTGCAGCGCGAACGCCGCGCACACCGCGGAGATGTCCTGATCGTAGCGCTTCGATACCTTGTAGGTGCGAAAGCGCAGATTGCCGGCCGGCCGTGGCACGCGCAGCGCCGCGACGAATTCGCCGGCGGCGAGCGCGGTTTTCTGGTAGCCGAGATAGAACGCGTCGAGCGGCAAGGTGCGCGTTTTCGGACCGTGGCGCAGCACGACTTCGGCGCCGAGCGTGAGCAGCGCCGGCATCGAATCGCCGATCGGCGAGCCGTTCGCGACGTTGCCGCCGAGCGTGCCGGCATTGCGGATCGGCAGCGACGCGAAACGCGTCCACAGTTCGGCGAGTTCGGGGTAATCGACGGCGAGTGCGGCGTACCCGTCTTCGAGCGTGACGGCGGCGCCGATCGTCAGCGTCTGCGCATCGCGCTCAATCGTCTTCAATTCGACGACGTTGCCGATGTACAGAATGTCGCCGAGATCGCGGAATTGCTTGGTGACCCACAGGCCAACGTCGGTGCTGCCGGCGAGCAGTCGCGCGTGCGGATGTTCGGCGCGGAGTTTGGCGAATGCATCGAGCGAGACCGGCGCATGAAAGGTGGGTGAGCCGAACGCGGCGCCGCGCGTGTCGGGCGCACGGTATTCGAAGGTGTCGCGCCGTTGCAGTTCGCGCAGTTGGTCCGCGACGGCCTGGCGGTCGAGCGCCACACGCGGGTATTGCGGATAGTCGAACATCTTCTGCGACGCGTCGACGATCGGCCGGTAGCCGGTGCAGCGGCACAGGTTGCCGGAGAGCGCGGCGTTGATTTCATCGCGGGTGGGCAGGCCGGCGGCGGCCGGCTGGTTTTCGTACAGCGCCCACATCGACATGACGAAGCCGGGCGTGCAGAAACCGCATTGCGAACCGTGGCAGTCGACCATGGCCTGTTGCACGGGGTGCAGGGCGCCGTCGGCGGCGCGCAGGTCTTCGACGGTGAAGAGGGCGCGGCCGTCGAGCGTCGGCAGGAACTGGATGCAGGCATTGACCGCTTTCAGCGCGAGGCCGCCGTGCGCGTCCAGTTCGCCGATGACGACCGTGCAGGCGCCGCAGTCGCCTTCCGCGCAGCCTTCCTTGGTGCCGGTGCAATGCAAGTCCTCGCGCAGGTGCTGGAGCACGGTGCGAGTCGCCGGGACGCCCGCGACCTCACGGACGGACCCTTGGTGATAAAAGCGGATGGTTTGCGTTGTCATGGCGAATCCAGAAGACACTGCGGACCGGGCGCGCGTTACGCATGGGGTCGCGCCAAAGCCGGCCTCGCGCACGTAGATCGCCATCCAGTTCCGAAGATAGCATTACCTTGTCCCAAAAAGATTTCCCATGTCGCATGAAGCTTATTCGGAAGCGGTCATGAGATAAGTACGATTCGCGTTAAGGCGGGAAGTTGCGTGAACCGGTGCGGAAGGCGAAACGCCAGGCGGGGCGGGGCGCTGCGGGGGAAACGAAGGCGCCGGCGGAGCGGGAAACGGCGTGAATCATGGACGAAAAACGCCGAGGTGGCAGAAATCGTGGACAAAAAAACGCCGGCTTTTCGCGCCGCCTTATTGGGCAGCACAAAATCCGGCGTCATTCGTTGCGGTAAAGCCCGGCGAAAATGCGCTAATCAGGCAATCCGGCGACGATTGCGAACCAAGGTCAGCGCCAACGGGATGAAAGCGATCACGAATGCGACCAGCGACCATTGCGGCAGCGTCAGACCCAGGATTGGCGGATAGGCCGTTTCGCACAGGCCGGCGACCTTGAACACGCCCGGCAGCCAATGCGCGGGCGGCAAACTGTCGACCAACGGCTGCAGCGCGTCGAAGCCGCAGCTAAAGCCCGGATTCGCCTGAACATACACGTGGCGCGCGGCCGTCACGATGCCGGCCAGCGCCGACAAGGCCGCCAGCACTTCCAGCAGACGCACACCGCGCCAGTTGTCAAAACGCGCGCCGAGGAAGGCGAAGATCGCGATCAGCAGGAAGAAATACCGCTGGATGATGCACAACGGGCACGGGTCTTCGTGCAGAAAATACTGCAGATACAGCGCGCCAGCCACGAGGGCAACGCAGATCAGGCCAAGCAGAACCAGCAGGGAGCGCTCGCGGCGCAGCATTGCAGTGTCGTTATTCATGGATCGTGTGGCTGTCTCGAAACGGAAAGGGCGGGTGCCCGCGATTCTAGCGCGAACCCCCGCCCCGCCGCTTATCCTGCTTTTACGACGTATTTCCGGATCAGCGCCTCGATCAGCGAATCGCCTTGAGCACCGCTTCGGCGCCGCGGCCGATGGCCAGCAGGGCGTCGTCGGCGTGCGGCGCGCCGGCCAGCATCAGGCCGACCGGCGCGTCGCCGCGCAGATGGCACGGCAGCGACAGCGCGCAGGTGTCGAGGAAGTTGAACACGCTCGGATTGCGCAGGATCAACGCGTTGGTGCAGCCAAAGGCGTCATCGTCGTCGACCAGATCGGCGACGCGCGGCGGCACCACCGGCACCGTGGGCGCCACGACCGCGTCGAAACGCTGCCACAGCGTGCGGGCGGCTTCGGCGAGCATGGCCTCGCGTTCGGCGAGCAGGTCCAGATAGTCGGCGGCGCTGGCCGGCTGGCCCTTGAGAATGCGCACCAGCACGCGCGGATCGTATTGGTCGCGATGCTTCTCCAGCAACGGCCGATGCCACGCGTACGCCTCGATCGGCGAAAAGCCGAAGCGGTTGATTTCCGGCAAACGGTCGAGCGGCGCAAAACGCACTTCGCTGACGATCGCGCCGGCCGCTTCGAGATGCTTGAGGGCGGTGTCGATTGCCGCGGCGACCGCCGGTTCGACGCCGTCCGTGACGAAGTTGGTCAGCACGCCGAGGCGCACGCCTTCGAGCGGACGGGCGGCCGGAATGCGCGGCTCGAGCCCGGCCAGCATGCGGTCGATCAACGCGCAGCAGGCCACGGACACGCCGATCGGCCCGAACGAATCGAGGGTCGACGAAAGCGGCACGCCACCCTGTTTGGGAATCCGATCGGCGGTCGGCTTGAAGCCGGTCAGGCCGCACAGCGCCGCGGGAATGCGGATCGAGCCGCCGGTGTCGGTGCCGAGCGCGATGGCCGCCATGCCGTCCGCGACGGAAGCCGCCGCGCCCGACGACGAGCCGCCCGAAATCCGCTCATCGCCTTTTACGCCGCGCTGGTACGGCGACAGCGGATTGCCGTAGTGCGGGTTCAGGCCAAGTCCGGAAAACGCGAACTCGCTCATATTGGTCCGGCCGACGATCACCGCGCCCGCCCGCTTCAAACGCGCGACCGCGACGGCGTCCGCCTTGGCGGCGGGGGCGTCGGCGAGCACCGCTGAACCGGCGCGGGTCGGCTGGCCTTCGATATCGAACAGGTCCTTGACCGACACCGGAATCCCGGCGAGCGGCGAAAGCACGGTGCCGGCGGCGCGCAGACGGTCGTGCGCGTCGGCGGCGGCGCGGGCGCTGTCGGCGTCGACGTGCATGAAGACGGCGGCGCCCTGGCCGGCCGGATCGGCGATCCGTTCGAGCGCGGTCTCGACGAGCGCGCGGCTCGTGGTGCGTCCGGCGGCGAGGTCGGCGGCAAGTTGGGCTAGCGGCGGAAAGGGCGTGAATTCAGTGGCCATGATGTCGGTAGAAATCCGGTTGAACCCGGCGAAGCCGGTCAGTGAGCTTGGATGTACAGGCTTGAATGCGATCGATCAAATGCGATTGAAGAGTGTGGCGCGGAACGCTTCGATATGTTTTTGCACGGATTGGCGCGCGCCTTCGGCGTCGCGTTCGCGCAGCAGGCCAAACAGTTCGAGATGTTCCTCGTGCACGTCTTCCAGATGATGCGGCTCGGAGAGCGAAATGAACCAGAAGCGCAGCGAGCGCTCGTGCAGCCCGCGCAGGATGTCGGCCAGCACCGGGTTGCGCGAGGCGGCCGAGATCGCCAGATGAAACTCGCGGTCGATATCCATCATGCCTTCGATATCGTGCGCGGCGACGCACACGGCCGAGCGGTCCAGCAGCGCCTGCATCGCGTCGTAGTCGTGCTGTTGCGCGTGGCGCGCGGCCAGCTCGACGCAGTAGCTTTCGTTGACGAGGCGCACGTCGATAATCGCCAGCACGTCGTCGAGCGAAACCGGGCGGACCATGATGCCCTTGCGCGGCATGATGGTCAGCATGCCTTCGTGCACCAGCCGGTGCAGCGCCTGATGAACCGGCGTCCTGCCGATGCCGGTCAGCACCATCAGTTCCGCTTCGTTGAGCAGCTCGCTCGGACGCAGGCGCATGGTGATGATCTCGCGCTTGACGAACGCATACGCCTGCTCGGCGAGACTCGCGGCGGCGGTCGCGCGGGCGGGCGTGGAAGGGCGGGCAGTCTGCAAAAGCGTCATGTGAAGTGGAAGCGGGCGATGTCGTCCGCATTGTAGAGCAAGGTTTTGCGTGGACGGCGGCGAGGGTCGGGCTCAGGCGCGGCTCGGCGAAACCGCCGCCGCATGCTGCACTTTGACGCGCGGCATCATCAGCGTGACCAGCCCGCCGACGATCAGCGCCCCCGCGATCAGCACGAGCCCGAACGTCACGCTATGCGTCGCGTCCTTGACGATGCCGAGCACATACGGGCTCACATACCCCGCGAGGTTCGCAATCGAGTTGATCACGGCGATCCCGGCGACCGCGGCTGAGCCTTGCAGGAAAGTCGTCGACATCGACCAGAAGATGCCGAAGCCCGCGAGAATGCCGATATACGCAATCGACAAACCGGTGACGGCGAGCGGAATCGAGTTGGTCACCGAGGCGCTGCCGAGCAACCCCGCCGCGCCGATGAAGCAGCACACGGCATAGTGCCAGCGCCGTTCGCCGGTGAGGTCCGACGAGCGCCCGATCAGGATCATGCCGATGCCCGCCGCCAGATACGGAATCGCGGTGACGAAACCATTGGTGACGAGGTTCGTGACGCCGAGATCCTTGACGATCTGCGGCAGCCAGAACGAGAAGCCCGCATTGCCGGTGATGAGGCAGAAGTAGACCAGTGTGAGCAGCCAGAAGCGGCCCGAGCGCAATGCCACCGCGAGGCTATGTTCCGCACCGGCCGCCATAGCCGCGGTGTTTTCCCGCGCGAGACGGCCGAGAATTACGCGCTTTTCGTCGTCGCTGAGCCAGGCGGCTTCGGCGGGCGTGTTGCGCAGCACGGCGAGCGCCCAGAAGCCGGCGAGAATCGACGGAATGCCTTCGATCAGGAACATCCACTGCCAGCCGCGCAAGCCGTGCGCTTCATGCAGCGACGACATCAGAAAGCCCGACAGCGGCGCGCCGATGATGCCGGCCACGGGAATCGCCGCCATGAACACGGCGACCATGCGCGCGCGCCGGTCGGACGGAAACCAGAAGGTCAAATAGAGCACCACGCCCGGCACCAGCCCGGCTTCGGCGACGCCGAGGAAAAAGCGCAGCACGTAGAACATCGTTTCCGAGCGCACGAACATCATCAGACACGACAGCAGTCCCCACAGCATCGTGATGCGGGCGATCGTGGCGCGCGCGCCGAATTTCTTGAGCAGCAGATTGCTCGGCACTTCGAACACGAAGTAGCCTAAGAAAAAGATCCCCGCGCCGAGTCCGTACGCCGCGTTCGATAGGCCGAGGTCGCCGGTGAACTGCAGCTTCGCGTAACCGATGTTGACGCGGTCCAGATACGACAGCACGTAGACGAGAAACAGGAACGGCATGATGCGCCAGGTGATCTTGCGCAGGGCGGCGGCTTCAAGCCACGCGTCGGAAGACGCGTCGGCGGCGGATAGCGAAGGGGAGCTCATGAATGCCTCATTCGACGATAGGTAGCGCGCGCACGCGATAGGCGTGGCGCAGCGTGCGGTTCAGGATGGGATCGTGCAATTCGAGCTCGAGCGCGTCGCCGTCGGCCATGCCGACGATGCCGCCCTGTACCGCCAGCGTGCCGCAGAACATCGCCGCGTCTTGCGCGAGCGGCGCGCGCGTGAGCAGATCGGCGGCCGGCAGCAACGATGCCACGCTGCCTTGCTGATAGACGCGCCGCTCGCCGTTGGTCACCGCGTAAGCGCGCAATTCCAGCTGATCCCAGTGGCCGCACACTTCGTCGAAGCGCCAGGCGTCGCGCGCCACCGGCTTCGGACAGACCTGTTTGGAGACAGTCACGCCGTAGGCCTCGACTTCGCGGTCGGTGTGATCCGAACCGACGGTGACGAGCAAGCCCGTCTTTGTCTGCACCAGCACGCACTCGGCTTCGCCGCTCGACTTCACGCCGACCACGTCGATCTGTTCGGCCTGCGTCAGCAGTTCCGCGCCGAGGCGGTAGAAGCACGGCGTGGTGGACGGCCGCTTCACGCCGAGTTCGGCCAGTTCGGCAATGTGATGCTCGATCGCGGCCTGATCGCGCCCGGCCCAACCGGCAATGGTCAGACGGTTCACCTCGGCAATCTCGGCGCGGCTGCCGCCGGAACGGTCTACAACGTTGAAGGACACCTGCTGCATTGCTCGACTCCAAAGGAAATATGCTGCAAATATTATTGTGATATTTCACAGGAGTCCAGCGTGTCAAAAACATTCTTCCGAGCGGCGCGGACGGAATGGGCGGCATGACGGCAATCCAACGCCCTTCGAACGTTGACGCGAGGCGGGTTGTCGCCATCGTTTGTTAAACTGCGTTTTCGAGATTACTTTTTGTAAGGAACGCATCCATGCACCATGGCATCGGCTTCATTCAGGACCTGGCGGTCGTGATGGCGCTCGCCGGCGTCGTCACCGTGCTGTTCCATCGCCTGAAACAGCCGGTGGTGCTCGGCTACATCGCGGCCGGTGTGATCATCGGGCCGTACACGCCGCCGTTCCAGTTGATCCACGACGAGCAGACCATCCAGACGCTCGGCGAACTCGGCGTGGTGTTCCTGATGTTTTCGCTCGGGCTTGAATTCAGTCTGCGCAAGCTCTTCAAGGTCGGCGCGACGGCGATCGTCGCGGCGCTCTCCGAGATCGTGCTGATGCTGTGGCTCGGTTACGAGATCGGCAGCGCGTTCGGCTGGAATTCGATGGATTCGCTGTTTCTCGGCGCGATCCTCGCCATCTCGTCGACCACCATCATCGTCAAGGCGCTCTCCGAACTCGGCCTGAAACGCGAGAGTTTCGCGCAACTGGTGTTCGGCATTCTGATCGTCGAGGACATTCTCGCCATCGCGATGCTGGTGCTGCTGTCGGGCATTGCGCAGACGGGGCAGTTGAGCGCGGGCGTCGCCATGGTCACGCTCGGCAAGCTGCTGCTGTTCATGACGGTGTCGCTGGTGGTCGGCATTCTGGTCGTGCCGCGTGCCTTGAACTACGTGGCGCGCGCGAAGAGCGACGAGATGCTGCTCGTCTCCGTGCTCGGGTTCTGCTTCGGTTTCTGTCTGCTGGTCGTGAAGCTCGACTACAGCATCGCGCTCGGCGCATTCCTGATCGGCGCGATCATGGCCGAATCGCGTCATCTGCATCGGATCGAGCATCTGATCGCGCCGCTGCGCGATGCGTTTTCCGCGATCTTCTTCGTGACGATCGGCTTGATGCTGAATCCGGCCGTGCTGGTCGACTACGCGTGGCCGATCGCGGTGATCACGGTGGCGGTGATCGTCGGCAAGATCGTGTCGTGCGGGCTCGGCACCTTTCTCGCCGGCAAGGACGGACGCACGGCGATGCGCGTCGGCATGACCGTTTCGCAGATCGGCGAGTTCTCGTTCATCATCGCGTCGCTCGGTTTGACGCTCAAAGTGACGAGCGCGTTTCTGTATCCGATCGCGGTGGCGGTGTCCGCATTGACCACGCTATTCACGCCGTATCTGATCCGCGCGGCCGACCCGCTGACGCAGCGCCTCGGTCAGGCGATGCCACGCACGCTCGCGAACGTATTCGGCATGTACGGGCAATGGCTGCGTAGCTTGAGCACGGGGAGCGGTGAACCCACGCTGTTCAGCATGACGCGACGGATCATTCTGCAGATCGCCGTCAATCTGGCACTGGTCGCCGCGATTTTTCTGATCGTGTCGTACAGCGCGCCTTATACCAGCGCGTGGCTCGCGCATTGGTTAAGTTCCGAGCCGATGCAGCGCGTGGTGTTATGGAGCGTCGCGCTGGTCGTATCGATGCCGTTTCTGGTGGCCGTGTATCGCAAGCTCAAGTCGCTAGCCTTGCTGCTCGCCGAGGTCAGCGTGCAACCGGCGACGGCCGGGCGCTTTACGAGCGCGATCCGTTACGCGATTTCCGACCTGGTGCCGGTGGTCTCGATGGTCGGCGTGTTTCTGCTGGTCGCGGCGCTTTCCGGCGGCATTTTGCCGCCGACCGGTCTGCTCGCCGCGGTGCTGGTTTGCGCCGCGTTGCTGCTGGCGCTGGTGTGGCGCTGGTGCGTGAAAATCCACGCGGCCATGCAGATCGCCTTGCGTGAGACTTTCGAGGAGCAGCCGGATCCTTAAGTCAGACTTGCCTCGCGGTTCTCCAGCTCGGGCTCCACGGGGCCGCCCGCAACAATGTGAGCAATTGTGTGCGGGTTTGCGGCGCTTGGCCCGCTAGCGGATAATCAGGGCATATTCATTCGTTCGCGTGGAAGGCGCCTGTCTGACTGTCATGAGCGAAAACAAACCTGAAAATGCTGGCAAGCCCGGCAACCCCACGTCGCCTTCGGCGTCGCCTGCGCCGTCCGGCATTACGCCCGGCGCGTCGACAGTTGGCTCCGTGCCGCTCGATCTGGCGGCCTCGCTGCCCCTCTCGCACGAAGATGCCATCCAGTCGCCGATCAAGGATGTGACGCCGCCGGATGTTTCATCCACCCCAACGCCCGCTGCGTCCACCGCGACGCCGGCTGCCGAAGAAGCCGCCGTGCGATCGTCGACGGACGATCCCGACAGCTCGTCGGCGGTCACGCCCACCGATCCGCAAAGGGCGCGGCAGCGCGACGCGGCTGAAGCACGCAGCTCGGCTGCGGCATCCACCGCGAAGCAGGAAGCGGCCGTTCATGAACACGAAGCGCGCCGCGCCGGCGTCCATGCAATGAGACCGCCGCCGACTGTCGGGAGCAGCGAGCCCGTGGACGGCGGGCTGGTTAGCTCCGTTGAAGACGTTACCGTGAACGAAGAGGTCCCGGCCTCCACCGAGCGTCGCGCGGGCTCGCCGCCGCCCGGCTTCGGCGCGGCGCCTGACTTCACCGCGTCGAACCCGCCGCCGCCCAACGCATTGCCGCCGTCGCCGCCGCGTTATCTGAAGCAAAACGATTCGGCGTGGACCGTGTTCGGCCGCATCGTCGCGGCGCGCGCGCGCCAGATTTTCGATCGCGCGGGCCAGCGGATCACGCAACGCACGCTGCGCATCGGCGTGTCGGCGCGCATCTTCCATCCCGAGCCGGGTGCGAAGGGGCTGCGCGGCAAGACCTTGCAGTACCTCGAGGAATCGATCGCGCACTGGGTGATGTCGCGCGACGTGCTGGTGTTCATGATTCCGACGGTCGGTCATCAGGGCATGCTGCATCCGAGCAATATCCGTTTGCGTGATTACGCGAAGCACCTCGACGGTCTGCTGTTGCAAGGCGGTGCCGACGTCTCGCCGCAGTCCTACGCGGAACAGGCGAGCAGCCACGAGTGGCCCGGCGACCGCGTGCGCGACATGTACGAACTCGAACTGCTGCATGAGTTCGTCGAGTCGGGCAAGCCGGTGCTCGGCGTGTGCCGCGGCTGTCAACTGATCAACGTGGCGTTCGGCGGGACCTTGTATCAGGACATCGCCACCGATGTGCCGACCGCGGGCACGCACGTCAACGAGAACTACGATCAGCATCGGCACGGGATTCATTTCCCGGACGGTTCGACGCTCGCCAACATGTTCCCGGGCCGGCGCGATGCGATCGTCAATTCGATTCACCACCAGGCGGTCAAGACGCTCGGCCGCGATCTCAATATCGAAGCGGTGTCGGCGTCGGATGGCATCATCGAAGCCGTGCGCTACCGGCGCGCGCCGTTCGTGATGGGTGTGCAATGGCACCCGGAGTTTCATCGCGCGGGCGGCCCGGAGTTGCTCGACTGCACGCCGTTGCTCGATACGTTCCTGCGTGTGGCGCGCGAGACGCGGTTTTAAGACGCGGCGGCTGGCGAGGCGGGGTGGTCGAGTACGTAGTTTGTTGGAGGCGCACCGCTGCGGTTTGCAATGGTGCGCCTCTTGTGTTTTTCTCTTGCTGTTTTACTGATTCATTTTTCGCTCGACTTTTGCATCGGCCTGCCGATGCATGCGGCATTTCTATTTTTCGCAGTCGCAGACATCTCGTTATCGAGATAGATAATCAGGAATGCGAGTTTTTGTTGACTGAGGTGCGCGTATCTCACTACCAGGCACTCTATCTTCCTATTGCGAATCCGCTTACGGCCGAATTCGTACAACTCTAACGTAAATTCAGCGTTATCCGCATGAGGTGGAACGTCGCGTTTTCGTCTTATCCGCACTCGTTTTTTTCGCGATGGAGCACTGACTTGATCAAATCATTCGTTAGCCATTTATCTCGATTTAAAGTCTATCCGTGTGACGTTTGAATGCTTCGCTTAAAGGCGAATCCGCGCGATAATCTGCGGCTGTTTTGGATTCGCATGGAGCATGCACGTATGAAGTACCCCTTAATAGTACGGCGCGCCATGCTGCTCGCGACCTCGTGTGCGCTATTGCAGCAGGGCGGTTTCGTGCTGGCCGCGCAAGGCGACGAGGCCGTGCCGCTGGTCGGCACACGGCCGGCCATCAATACCCTGACGCCGCAGCCTGTCGCCGACGCGCTGCGCAACGCGGCATCAACCACGTCGGCCACGCCGGCCACGGCCAACGATGCGCAAGGCAATGTCGCCGAGCTGATGCAGATGATTCACGACGCGAAGCTGAGCGAACTGCGCACTACGTATAACGGCAGTTACGGCGCCAGTCTGTTTTTCCATCCGCGGGAAATGACGTACTACGTCGCGTTATTTCAGGACAAGCATTTCTGGCGGGTGATCAAGTCCGAGGACATGGCGCGCGCGGAAGCGATCTATGCGGGTTTTGCCCAGCAGACAGCGCAACTCGCGGATGTCGAAATTCGCCGCACACAGTTGCAGGCGCAGAAGGCGTACATCGAAGACGTCATTGCAATGTCCGAAGATCGCGCGAAACGCCTGCAAGCCGATCTCGACGTGGCTCGCACGCAGCAGGCCAAGGTCAACGACTATCAACGTCAAACGCAAGGCGAAGCGGCCGCGCTGCACGCGGACAAGGAAAGGGTGCAGGCGCAGCTGCGCCAGGTGCAGGGCCAAGTGATGCAACTGCAGCGGCAAACCGAAATGGGATTGCCGATTCAGAAGTAAATGCATGAACGTAAAAAAGCCCGGCCATTCGTGTGTGAATGGCCGGGCTTTTTTGTACTACGCCACCTCGATGCGGTTGCGTCGTGCTTACTTCGCAAATTGATCCGGAACATCGGTCACGCGTCGGTGTGAAAGATGGTTCATCCATTCGGTCCCGCTGGTGCTGGACGAATTGTTTGACGAGCCGGTGCGCGGCGTCGGCGCAATATCGCGGACGTGTGTCGCAGCGGACATTGTTACGCCCGCGTATTCGTCAACGCCGAGTCGAGCCGGAGCGAGCGGCGAATAGGGCCCGGCAGCCGACGACTTTGGCGACGCATTTGCTGCGACCTTCGGGATCGCGCCAGGTGTCACCTCACCGGCAATAGCCGTTGCGTGCGACGGTTGGTTTGCGACGACGAAACGCGCGGTGCGCGGGTGAATTTGTTCGAGTTGCTTGCGGCTTTCCTCGCGAACGAGCTCACGGCGATGTGAGACGGTCTTATCGGCGAAGACATGCGCCGAAGCGAAGCGCACTGTGGATGCTGCGTTCGAAGCAGGCATCGACACCGACGCCGCCGCGGAACGGGATGCAGGTGCGAACCCAGACGCCGCGCTCGAGAGCGCGGGCGTTGATGCCGCGACTGCCGCAGACGTGCTTGCCGCGGCTTTATCCACCGCGCGAGCGGTGACTGCGGCCGGTGGCTGAGGTTTCGCCGACTGCGAGTCGCGCTTGCCCGAAACCTTGCCCGCGAAATCCATATGAGTGGCCGCGTTACGATGCATCAGATGATCGAACCCGATCCACCCGAGCATCGCAGCGCCGCCGAGCACGCAGGCGCCGCCTGCCACCGCACTCCAATGATGGCCAGACCCGCGCGACGTCGCCGCATACGCATGCAGTGGAACCGGCGGGACGGCCGCATCTGCCGCAGCCATTTGCGTGGCAGCGTCGAATGGCTTTTCAAAGACCGGAGCCGGCGCCGCAGTCGCGCGCCGTTCGTCCGACGGCGACCATCGGCAAAGCGAGCGAATGGCCTGATCGCTCATGCAGAACGTGCGCAGCATGGCTGCGTAGAGTGCCTTGAGTTCCGCCCGCAAACTGTAGCCGGGCGGAAGCAGTGCCCAGTCCCGGCCGAAGGACGCCGGCACATGACCGAGCGGACGCAGGCGCGGCATGGCCAGATAGCCCTGGATCGGGGTGAAAGGAATGGTGGACATCGGTCGTTTCCAGCGCCTCTTAAAGGGGCCGCCGCTCGGCGGTCCCGGGAATCTGCGGGGACTCAGGCCTCGGTGCGATGCGCGTGAAACGCCAGACATGCAGGCCGTACGTCGACGCCGAGCACCCGCGTTGTGCTCTGGACAAGCACACGGGCGCATGGGCGTGTCACTCAGTGAAGCCGTAGGGGTGCGGAGGATGGTACCTGGATGCAGTCGAGTTGGAGTGCGGAAATTTCCGAATGGATATGTCGAATTGTCTTCGCTTGAGTCAGGCCTCGACACCGATCAAGCGGGCCGCGCTTGTCCTATCGATCGAGCCTGTAGACGTAGCGCAACGCCGTAATATCCACGCCGCCCATATGATCCGGTTCGGCGCCGACGAACTGCCAGCCTTGCCGCTCATAGAAGCCGATTGCCGGCGTATTCCCTTCGAGCACGTACAGATAGAGTTGCGCCTCGCCCTGCGCGCGAGCCCAGTCCTTGGCGGCATGCATCAGCAGCTTGCCGACTCCGATGCCCTGATAGTCCGGCAGCGTGTGCAGGTTATCGAGCAGCACGCCCCACGCGGACTCGGGTTGACGCTCGACGCAGACAAAACCCGCCGGCTCGCCTGCGAGTTCGGCGACCTGTACGATGCGGCGTTCGCCGCCGGGCGCGCTCAGGCGCGCTTCCCAATAGGCTGCGCGCTCGCGCGTGACTTCGCCGTCGAGAAATGCGTCGGGCAACAGGCTGCGATAGGTGGCCTGCCAACTGATGCTGTGGATCGAAGCAATGAGCGCGGCATCCGCGAGAGTCGCGGGGCGCAGCGAAAGAGCGGAGGTGGTTCGCATCGGGGTAGTAATCAACGGAATGCCTGACTGCAGATGTTACCGCGACGACCGGCCATCCAGTGTAAGGAAACTGTATGCATTTCGCGACAGCGACTTCAACGGTAACATTACGTGGAGCGGACGCCACATGATTCACAACGTTTACCCTGATACCGTGGCAGTGCTTTCAGCATGAAAATGCAGCGCCCCCCCGGGCGCGTTCTCTTGTAGCCGTCCGAGGCATCCGCTTGCCGAACGCAGTGGATCGTTTCAACTGCCTGCCGTCACCGATTCCTGCGTGGCGACAGGCTCATCAGAGAATGTCATGTCTACTGCGACACACGCTACTTCCACATCGCAAGAATCCAAAGTCAAGACAGTCTTCCGCGTTGTCAGCGGCAACTTTCTTGAGATGTACGACTTCATGGTTTATGGCTATTACGCTTCGGCGATCGCCAAGACCTACTTTCCAAGCGGCAATGAATTCGCCTCGTTGATGCTGTCGCTGTCGGTGTTCGGCGCGGGCTTCCTGATGCGGCCGCTCGGCGCGATCGTCCTCGGCGCGTACATCGATCATCACGGCCGGCGCAAAGGCCTGATCCTCACCCTCGGCTTGATGGCGCTCGGTACGCTCACGGTCGCGTCGATTCCCGGTTACGCGACGATCGGCTTGCTGGCGCCAGTGCTCGTTCTGGGCGGCCGGCTGTTGCAAGGTTTCTCCGCTGGGGTCGAACTCGGCGGCGTGTCGGTGTATCTGTCGGAGATCGCCACCAAGGGCAACAAGGGCTTTTACTGCGCGTGGCAGTCGGGTAGCCAGCAGGTCGCCGTGGTGTTCGCCGCGTTGATCGGCGTGTTCCTGAACAAGATGTTGCCGGCTGACCAGATGAACGCCTGGGGCTGGCGCGTGCCGTTCCTGATCGGCTGCCTGATCGTGCCGTTCCTGTTCCTGATCCGTCGTTCGTTGCAGGAGACCGAGGAATTCAAGGCGCGCAAGCACCATCCGAAGATGGGCGAGATCATGAAGACGATGGCCGCGAACTGGGGCATCGTGCTTGGCGGCATGGGTATGGTGATCATGACCACCGTGTCGTTCTACATGATCACGGCGTACACGCCGACCTTCGGCAAGGAAGTGCTCAAACTGTCGTCGATCGATACGCTCGTCGTCACGGTCTGTATCGGTCTGTCGAATCTGATCTGGCTGCCGCTCGCGGGTGCGCTGTCCGACCGTATCGGCCGGCGTCCGGTGCTGCTGGTGTTCACGATCCTGACCATCATCACCGCGTATCCTGCGCTGCAGTGGCTGGTGGCGGAGCCGTCGTTCGCGCGTCTCCTCGCGGTCGAACTGTGGCTGTCGTTCCTGTACGGCAGCTATAACGGCGCGATGGTCGTAGCGCTGACCGAAGTCATGCCGGTCGAAGTACGGACCGCCGGGTTCTCACTCGCCTACAGCCTCGCCACGACAATCGGCGGCTTCACGCCGGCGATCTCGACGTTGCTGATTCACTCTACCGGCAACAAGGCGGCACCGGGTCTGTTCCTGGGTGTGGCGGCGATTTGCGGATTGATCGCGACGTTGGTGCTGTATCGCACGCCGGAAGCGCGCAATCAGTATCGGACGGCGTGAGCTTCACCGGTCACCATTCGTTCGGGCAAGTAAAAAACCCCGCGTTCTCACGAACGCGGGGTTTTGTTTTTTGCACGGCGGTGACGGCTGATTTCGCCGCGCTGCGTGCGCGCTAGCCCTTGCGCAATTCATTCGCCACGGCCTCGACGACGTCGCCCCACGCGCCGGGTTGCGGCTGACGCACCAGCGTCGCACCCGGATACCAGGGGCTGCGTGTCTCGCCCGCAAACCAGCGCCAATCCGCCGCGAACGGCAGCATCAACCACAGTGGCTTGCGCAGCGCGCCGGCAACGTGCGCGATGGACGTATCGATCGACACCACCGCGTCGAGCCGTTCGATGATCGCCGCCGTGTCGGCGAAGTCGCCGATCCGCTTGTCGAAGCGATGAATCGACGCCGCGCGCGGATGCGCGTCGAGCGCCACGCGTTCGTCGGCGCTCAACTCAGGCTGCAGCACGATCCAGTCGATGCCTTCGAGTGCGAACAGCGGATCGAGCGCGGCGAGCGGCATCGAACGCGTTTCGTTTTGCTGGATGCGTCCCGACCACGCGATGCCGATCTTGCGCTTCGCCTGGCCGCCGAGCGAGCCGCGCCATTTGCGGCCATAGGCGGGCGGCACGCTGAGGTAGGGCGTGCGGTCCGGAATGGTGTCGAAGGTCGTGCCGAGTGCGAGCGGCAGGCTCAGCAGCGGGCATTGCAGATCGGCGGCGGGACGCGGCGTGCCCTGAGCGATCAGCGTCACGCGCCAGGCTTGCGCGGCAGGGGCCAGCAAGGGCAGCAGTTGCGGCTGCACTTCGAGCACCACGCGCGCCGCGCGCTGTGCGACCAGCGGGACGAAGCGCACGAATTGCAGCGTGTCGCCGAAACCCTGCTCGGCATGGACCAGCAGCGTACGTTGGGCGATCGGCTCGCCGTGCCAGCGCGGCAGCGTCTGGATCACCGGCTGTGCCATGGTTTGCAACCGCCATTCGTACTCCGGCAGTCCACGTGCGAAATCGCGCAGCGCGAGCCACGCGAGCGCGCGGTTCATGTGTGCGGAGGCGAGGTCGGGGCGCAGACGCAGCGCCTGATCCAGAGCACGCACGGCGGCACCATGCGCGCCCAGCGCCTGGTGCGCGGTGCCCAGACTCAACCACGCGAGCGCGAATTGCGGATCGAGACCGACGGCGCGTTCGAGATACGGCAGCGCCTCGGCGTGGTGTCCCAATGCCGCGAGCGCGTTGCCCATGCCGAAGATCGCCGGCGGCAGGTTCGGCTGCAAGCCCAGCGCCGCCCTGAACGATGCGACCGCTTCGGCATGGCGGCCGGTGGCGTCGAACGTGTTGGCGAGATTGAAGTGCGCGGCGACGAAGCGCGGCTCGGCCGCCAACGCCGTCTGGAAACACGGGATCGCTTCTTCCGCGCGACCGAGCGCGTTCAGCGACATGCCCATGTTATTGAGCGCGCCGGCGTGACCGGGACGCAGTTCGAGCGTGCGCCGGAACGCGGCGATGGCTTCCGTGTGGCGTCCGAGCGCGTGCAGCGCGTTGCCGAGGTTGTTATGCGACGAAGCGTCGTCCGGTTGCAGCCGCAACGATTTCTCGAACGCATCGGCGGCGTCTTCATGACGGCCCGCGGCGGCGTAGGCATTGCCCAGGTTGTAGTGCGCCATCGGGAACGACGGCGCGAGCGTCAGCGCATTGCGAAACTGTTCGATGGCGTTGTCGATCTGGCCCAGCGCTTTCAGCGCGTTGCCCAGGTTCAGTTGCAGCGCGGCGTCTTCCGGACGCAGGTTCACCGCACGCCGCACGAGTTCGGCGGCTTCGGCGTGCTGGCCCTGCTGGTGGCGCAGGACGCCCAGCAGGTGCAACGCATCGACGTGCGCGGGATTGCCGTCGAGCGTCGCGCGGTAGCCGCGTTCGGCGTCGTCGAGGCGGCCGTCACGATGCGCCGCGAAAGCGCGGTCAAATACAGGTTGCATGACGGGGGATGGCATTCGGGTGAGGCAGAGGCCGCATTTTCCCACACTCGCCGGACCGCGCTCCGATTTGACCGGTTGTCTCAATATCTATAACATATGAATACATGTTCATATGTTCTCCCGCAACGCCGCCTGCCATGGCTTCTTCCCTTGCTTCTACTGCGTCGCTTGCGAGCTTTGACGACCGCTCGGTCGACACCATCGTGCCGCTGGCCGACCTGTTTCGCCTCCTCGGCGACCCCACGCGCTTGCGCATCGTGCTGGCGTGCGTCGACGAGCGGCGCGCCGTCGGGGCGATTGCAGAGGCGCTGGGTTTGTCGTCGTCGCTGGTGAGCCATCATTTGCGGCTGCTTCGCGCGGCGCGGATCGTGCGCGCGGAGCGGCAGGGCAAGCAGGTCTTCTATCTCGCCGCCGACCGCCATATCAGCGCGATGCTGGCCGGCATGCTCGAACACGTGGCCGAACCGGCCGGCGATGACCCACTGGACCCCTCATGAAGAAACCGGATACTCCGAACGCAGCCGCGGCAGACCGTCACGATTACACTCCGGGCCACCCTGACCAAGTCGGTCAGGCGCACGGCACCCACAGCCACAGTGAAAGCGGCGACAGCCACAGTGGGCACAACCACAGTCACAGCGGTCACAGTCACGCCCACGGCCACGCCGGCCACCACCACGCCCACGCTCCCGTCGCAGGCCACGGCCGCGCGTTCGCGCTCGCGGTCGTGTTGAACATCACCATCGTGATCGCGCAAGCCGTCTACGGTGTGCTCGCCCATTCCACCGCGCTGCTCGCCGACGCCGGCCACAATCTCTCCGACGTCCTCGGCCTGCTGCTCGCCTGGGGCGCCGCCTGGCTCGCCACGCGTCGCCCGTCGGCGCGCTACACGTTCGGTTACGGCAGCTCGTCGATCCTCGCGTCGCTCGTCAATGCCGGGCTGCTGCTGTTCGCGTGCGGCGTGATCGTCGCCGAAGCTATCGGACGGCTGATGAATCCTGCGCCGGTGGCGGGGTTCGCGGTGTTCGTCGTCGCAACGATCGGCGTGGTGGTCAACGGGATGTCCGCGTGGCTTTTCATGCGCGGGCAGAAGGAAGATCTGAACATTCGCGGCGCCTTCCTGCATATGGCGGCGGATGCCGGCATCTCGGCGGCGGTCGCGGTGAGCGGCCTCGTGATTCTCTATACCAACTGGACGTGGCTCGACCCGGTGATGAGCCTGCTCGTGGTGGCGGTCGTGGTGGTCGGCACGTGGGGCCTGTTACGCGATTCGGTGCGCCTCGCGCTCGACGCCGTGCCGCCCGGCGTCGATCTGCAAAGTATCCGCGACTATCTGGCGGGGCAGCCCGGCGTCGTCGATGTGCACGATCTGCACGTGTGGGCTCTGTCGACCACTGGCAATGCGCTCAGCGCGCATCTGGTGATGCCGGCCGGCCACCCCGGCGACGAGTCGCTCGACGGCATCGTCGTCATACTGCGCGAACGCTTTTCGATGCAGCACGCGACGCTGCAGGTCGACCTCGGCACCACGAACCATCGGTGCGCAATGGATCACGCGCCGCACGCGCATTGAGGCAAACTGGAACGCGCAGCAAGCCCATAGCAAGCCCGGGCCAATCGCGTGATTGATGCAGCGCACCGTCAGCGGGTTGCCGGCGGCGCTCCAGGGCGACTTCCTCCGGGCGTACACTAGAACGCATTGTTGTTTCCGGAGTTCCGCATGGACGCTGCCGCAAACGATGCGTCGCCGGTGCTGATCGTCGGTGCCGGCCCCACCGGGCTCGCCGCGGCGATGAGTCTGGCGCGTGCCCACATCCCCGTGCGTCTGATCGACAAAGCCATGCAACCGAACCCGTATTCGCGGGCCATCGGCATCCAGGCGCGCACGCTCGAGTTGCTCGAGCAGCATCGGCTGGTCGAACCGTTTCTCGAACTCGGCCATCGCGCGCGCATCGCCAATCTGTTTTCGAACGGCATGCGTCTCGCGCAACTCGATTTCGATCCACTCCACACGCGCTATCCGTATCTGCTGTTTCTCGACCAGTCCGTGACCGAGCGATTGCTGACGGAGCATCTCGCGACGCTCGGCGTGACGGTCGAGCGCGGCGTCGAGCTGACGATGTTCGCGCAAGGCTCCGCCAGCATTCAAGTGACGTTGCGCCGCGCGGACGGTCACACGGAGACGATGCGTCCGTCGTACATGATCGCCGCCGACGGTGCGCACAGCACGATCCGTCACCGGCTGGGTCTGAGCTTCGAAGGCAAGACCTTCGAGCAGACTTTCCTGCTCGCCGATCTGCACGCCGAAACCGATTGGCCCGAAGACGAGTTTCATATCTTCGCGTCAGGCGAAGGTCTGGTGGCGCTGTTTCCGATGGGCCACGGCCGGCATCGTCTGATCGCGGATCATGCCGTCGAGCCTGCCGCGGTTGCGCCGTCCGCGACGCCCGCTGTGCTGGGCGAGCCGCCGCTGAACACGGTGCCGCCGCCGTCGCTCGAGGAATGCAAGGCGTTGATCGCGCGGCGCGTGCGCGAGCGGGTCGACGTGTCGGACCTGGCGTGGTCCTCGTATTTTCATCTGAATAGCCGCATGGTGGACCGGCTGCGCGTCGGCCGCATCTTTCTCGCGGGCGACGCCGCGCATGTGCACAGCCCAGCCGGCGCGCAAGGCATGAACACCGGCATTCAGGAAGCGTTCAATCTCGGCTGGAAGCTGGCGCGTGTCTTGAAGAACGCGGCGCCGGACCGCCTGCTCGATACCTATCACCTCGAACGTCATCCGATCGAACGTGACGTGCTGCGGCAGACCGGTTTCATCACGCATATGGCCGAGGCCGACCACGGACCGCTCAAGCTGCTGCGCGAACGCGTGATGCCGGTACTCGCCGCGCTGGGCCCGCTGCGCGATGCCGCGCGCGCCACCATCAGCGAGTTGTCGATCCAGTACCGGCGCAGTCCGCTGACGCTCGAACGCGTGCTCGACGGCGGACCGCGTGCCGGCGAGCGCGCGCCCGATGCGCTGGTGCATGTGGTGGACGGACCGCTTGGCCGCGCGCCCGGCGTCGGCTGCATTTTCGATCTGCACGACCCGGCCTTCTTTTCGCTGTTCCTGCTGGTGCCGCCGCTGCCCGTCGACGAAACGCCGCTCGATCCCGCGGCGAAGCATGCGCCGCCGCCGGACGCGGAAATGGAGCGCGTGGCGGCGGAAGTCGAGAGATTGCTGCCGGGCGCGGTGCGCATCTGGCGCATCACGGATACCAACGGCGATGGCGCCCCGGCGCTCTCCGAATCGTATGGGCGCACGCGGCCGTCGTTCTATCTGGTGCGGCCGGACGGCTACATCAGTGCGCGCGGGCGCACCGGCTCCGATCTGCACGGCCTGTTGCGGCATTGCGAAGCGTGGTTCACGGTGAGCGGCGAGATACCGGAGCAGGCGGCCCTGTGACGTGGGCCGCCTGAGTGGCGCAAGCGTTGAGTAGATGGCGCCGCGGGCGGAACCTTATTGCAGCGGGCTGGCGCGACCGGGGTTGCGCACTTGAGCTTGCGGCCTGGTCACGCCGTCGCAATTGCCGCGTGGTTACACCGAGATTGGTACGACCCGCTCACGCACTCGAGCACGCGGCCCGGCTCACGCCGTCACAGCCGCCGCCCGGCTACACCGTCGAAGGCGCGGCCGGTGTTAGTTGCTCGCGATGTTTAACGAGCGCTTCCTCGACGATCGCAGACATCTCAATGCCGCCCGCATCCGGTTCATCGAGCGAAGCCAGCAGCGCGCGCCGCATGCGCGGCTCCCAGAAACGGCGGATATGGTCGGCGATGCCGGCGAGCGCTTCCTCGCGGTCCGGCATCGAATCGAAAAAGTCGCCGATCCGGTTGGCCATGTCGATCAGGTTCTGATTGTCCATGCCCGGCCTCACTTGCCCGATGTCGCGTTGGCCAACTCGCGCTGCTTCAGCAGATCGAGTTGTTCGGTGTTGAAACGCGAATAGTCTTTCTGCCATTGCGACGGCTGTTCGACCGGCATCACCTGCACCGCGGTCACCTTGTACTCCGGACAGTTGGTCGCCCAATCCGAGCTATCGGTGGTGATCACGTTCGCGCCCGATTCAGGGAAGTGGAACGTCGTATAGACGACGCCCGGCTGCATGCGCTCGGTCACCTTCGCGCGCAACACGGTTTGTCCCGCGCGCGATTCGATGCCGACCCAGTCGTCGGTCTTGATGCCGCGCTCTTCGGCATCGTGCGGATGGATTTCCAGCCGATCCTCGTCGTGCCAGCGCGAGTTCTCGGTGCGGCGCGTTTGCGCGCCCACGTTGTATTGCGACAGGATACGGCCCGTGGTGAGCAGCATCGGAAATTTGCGGGTGACTTTCTCGGGCGTCGCGATGAACTTCGTGATCACGAACTTGCCCTTGCCGCGCACGAAGGTGTCGATGTGCATGGTCGGCGTGCCGTCCGGCGCATCGTCGTTGCAAGGCCACTGGATGCTGCCCATCTCGTCGAGTTTCCTGTACGAGACGCCGTGGAACGTCGGCGTGAGACGCGCGATCTCGTCCATGATCTGCGACGGATGCGAGTAGTCCATTTCATAGCCGAGCGCGCGCGAGAGCATTACCGTGACTTCCCAGTCGGCGTAACCCGGCACCGGCGGCATGACCTTGCGCACGCGCGAGATGCGGCGCTCCGCGTTGGTGAACGTGCCGTCCTTTTCGAGGAACGACGAACCGGGCAGCAGCACGTGCGCGTACTTGGCGGTCTCGTTCAGGAAAATGTCCTGCACGACGATGCATTCCATCGACGACAGCGCGGCCGACACGTGATGCGTATTCGGATCCGACTGCACGATGTCTTCGCCCTGGCAATACAGACCCTTGAAGGTGCCATGCACGGCGGCGTCGAACATGTTCGGAATGCGCAGGCCCGGCTCCGGTTGCAGCGTGACGTTCCAGGCTTCTTCGAACAGCGTGCGCGTGACCGTGTCGCTGATGTGGCGATAGCCCGGCAGTTCGTGCGGGAACGAGCCCATGTCGCACGAACCTTGCACGTTGTTCTGGCCGCGCAGCGGATTCACGCCCACGCCTTCGCGACCGATGTTGCCGGTCGCCATCGCGAGGTTGGCGATGCCCATCACCATCGTCGAACCTTGCGCGTGTTCGGTGACGCCGAGGCCGTAGTAGATCGCGGCGTTGCCGCCGGTCGCATAGATGCGGGCGGCTTCACGCACCGATTGAGCCGGCACGCCGGTCAGCGCTTCGGTCGATTCCGGCGCGTTCTCCGGCAGCGCGACGAAATCGCGCCATTGCTCGAACGCGCGCGTTTCGCAGCGCTCGGCGATGAACGCTTCGTTCACGAGGCCTTCGGTGACGATCACATGCGCCAGTGCATTCACGACGGCCACGTTGGTGCCCGGCCGCAATTGCAGATGATGCGACGCCTTCACGTGTGGCGTATCGACGATATCGATCCGGCGCGGATCCACGACGATCAGCTTCGCGCCTTCGCGCACACGGCGTTTCAGACGCGAGCCGAACACCGGATGACCGTCGGTCGGATTCGCGCCGATCACCATGATCACGTCGGCTTTGTCGACCGAGGCGAACGTCTGCGTGCCCGCCGATTCGCCGAGCGTGGCCTTCAGTCCATAACCGGTCGGCGAGTGGCACACGCGCGCGCAGGTGTCGACGTTGTTGTTGCCGAACGCGGCGCGCACGAGCTTTTGCACCAGATACGTTTCTTCGTTCGTGCAGCGCGACGACGTGATACCGCCGATCGAATCGCGCCCGTGCTTGGCCTGAATGCGGCGAAATTCGGACGCCGCATACGTGAGCGCTTCTTCCCAACTGACTTCGCGCCACGGATCGGTGATCTTCGCGCGGATCATTGGCTTGGTAATGCGGTCCTTGTGCGTCGCGTAGCCCCAGGCAAAGCGGCCCTTCACGCAGGCGTGGCCTTCGTTGGCCTGGCCGTTCTTATGCGGGACCATGCGCACGACCTCGTTGCCCTTCATCTCCGCCTTGAGCGAGCAGCCGACGCCGCAATACGCGCAGGTGGTGACGACCGAATGTTCGGCCTGGCCGAGCATGATGACGGTCTTTTCCTGCAAGGTCGCGGTCGGGCACGCGGCGACGCACGCGCCGCACGATACGCATTCCGATTCCATGAACGGCACGTTTTCGCTGGCCGCCACGCGCGATTCGAAACCACGCCCGGCGATGGTCAACGCGAACGTGCCTTGCGTTTCTTCGCACGCGCGCACGCAGCGATTGCAGACGATGCACTTCGACGCGTCGTAAGTGAAGTACGGATTCGACTCGTCTTTCTTGTCCTTCAGATGATTCGCGCCGTCGAAGCCGTAGCGCACTTCGCGCAAGCCCGTGACGCCCGCCATGTCCTGCAATTCGCAGTCGCCGTTGGCGGGGCAGGTGAGGCAGTCGAGCGGGTGATCGGAGATATACAACTCCATCACGTTGCGACGCAGCGACTGCAGACGATCGGTTTGCGTGCGGACCTTCATGCCGGCTTCGACCGGCGTCGTGCACGAGGCGGGATAGCCGCGCTTGCCTTCGATTTCCACCAGACACAAACGGCACGAGCCGAACGGTTCCAGCGAATCGGTCGCGCAGAGCTTCGGCACGTTGACGCCCGCTTCGACGGCGGCACGCATCACGGAGGTGCCGGCGGGAACGGTGATGGACTGGCCGTCGATTTCCAGCGTGATGTCGACATCGGCGTGACGCTCGGGCGTGCCGAAATCGGTGTCGTCGAGAAACGAGCGGGTCGCGCGCTGCTGCGCTTGCGCCTTGCATGCGCAGTTGCCTGAGCCGCAGCCGCCGGAAGGGGAGTTGAGCAGGTCGGACATGGTGGGCTCCTGGGTCAGGCCGCTTTCGGCGCGTGATGAGACACGTTGGCGAGACCGAAGTCTTCGGGAAAATGATCGAGCGCGGACAGCACCGGGAACGGCGTCATGCCGCCCATCGCGCAGAGCGAACCGGACACCATGGTGTCACACAGATCGCGCAGCAACTGCACCTGGCGTGTGGACGTATCGCCGTTGCGAATCCGGCCGATCACTTCGACGCCACGCGTCGAGCCGATCCGGCATGGCGTGCATTTGCCGCACGATTCGAGCGCGCAAAAGTGCATGGCGTACTGCGCGAGTTCGGCGAGATTCGAGGTGTCGTCATGCACGACGAGGCCGCCGTGGCCCACCACCGCGCCGACTGCCGCGTACGCCTCGTAGTCCATGGGAATGTCCCATTGGCTTTCGGGCAGATACGTGCCGAGCGGGCCGCCCACTTGCACCGCGCGCGCGGGCCGGCCGCTCGCCGTGCCGCCGCCATAGTCGTAGAGCAATTCGCGCAGCGTCACGCCGAACGCGAGTTCGACCAGACCGCCTTGCTTCACGTTGCCCGCGAGTTGGAACGGCAGCGTGCCGCGCGAACGGCCCATGCCGAAGTCTTTGTAGAACGCCGCGCCGCGCGCGAAGATGATCGGCACCGTGGCGAGCGTGATGACGTTGTTGATCACGGTCGGCTGGCCGTACAGGCCGACGAGCGCCGGCACCGGCGGCTTCGCGCGCACGATGCCGCGCTTGCCTTCGAGCGATTCGAGCAGCGCGGTTTCTTCGCCGCACACATAGGCGCCGGCGCCTTTCGCAACGAACAGTTCGAAGCGATGCGTTGTCGAGAGCACGCTGTCGCCGAGCCAGCCGGCGGCGCGTGCTTTCGCGATGGCGGCTTCGAGCGTGGCGATCGAATGCGGATACTCGCTGCGCACGTAGATATGGCCGACTGTCGCGCCGGTCACGACACCCGCGATGATCATCCCTTCGATCAGCACGTAAGGATCGCTTTCCATCACGAGACGATCAGAGAAGGTGCCGGAATCGCCTTCGTCCGCATTGCAGACGATGTACTTCTGCGCCGCCTTGGCGCCGCGCACCGTGCGCCATTTGATGCCGGCGGGAAAGGCCGCGCCGCCCCGGCCGCGCAGGCCGGATTCGATCAGGGCTTCGCAGGCGGCGTCGCCGTCGGTTTGCAGAGCTTTGCGCAAGCCTTCGAGGCCGCCGTGGGCGACGTAGTCGTCGATGGAAAGGGGATCCGTGATGCCGATGCGCGCGAAGGTCAGGCGTTGCTGCTTCTTCAGATACGGAATGTCGTCGACCACGCCGACACGGTTTACGTGCGCGCCGCCTACAAGGAAGCCCGCGTCGAACAGCGCGGCGACCTCGCCGGCTTCGACATTCGCGTAACCGATGCGGCCTTCAGGCGTTTGCACTTCGACGAGCGGTTCGAGCCACAGCAGACCGCGCGAACCGTTGCGAACCAGTTCGACTTCAACGCCGCGGCGGGCGGCTTCTGTTTCGATCGCCTGAGCGAGCGCGTCAGCGCCCAGCGCCAATGCCGACGAATCGCGGGGAACGTAGATGCGCGTCATGCCGTCACCTCCACGCACTTGCTGGCGGCCGCGAAGATCGCGTCGAACTTTTGCGGCGTGACTTTGGCGTGCAAGGTGCCGTTGAGCATCAGCGCCGGCGACAGCGCGCATTGGCCGAGGCAATACACCGATTCCAGTTCCACCGTCGCGCCGTGCTGATGTTCGGCGTCGAAGCGGCAACCCGTGTGCGCCTCGATATGTTGCGCGAGTGCTTCGGTGCCCATGCTGCGGCAGGCTTCCGCGCGGCACAGTTGCACCGTGACGGGCGCGGCCGGTTGCGTGCGGAAATGATGGTAGTAAGTGATGACGCCGTGCACTTCCGCGCGCGACAGGTTCATGGCGCGCGCCAGCGGCGCGACCGCGGCGGGTGGCACGTAACCGACTTCGTCCTGAATCGCGTGCAAAACCGCTAGCAACGACACGCCCGGCTGCGCGTGACGCTCAACGAGTTGATCCGGCGCGATGGCGATGGAATCGTCCAAGTGGGGGCTCCTCCAGAGTCATATATGCACTTGTTATTCATAATGCGTGCACTTATGCTTCGTTTATTCGATATGGGATAGCCGAACAATAGGCGGGCATTTCGGCCGATGCAATAGGAAATAGTACAACATATATGATCAGAATCGAGTGTCAGGCGCAATTGGTGGTGAAGGGCTTGGACGGTCGGGAGGCAAGCCTGTCGGACGTGGTGCCGCTGCTTGCGCTGGTGGATGAATCCGGCAGCATCGCGCAGGCCGCGACGCTTAAGGGTTTGTCCTACCGTCACGCGTGGGGTTTGCTGCGCAGTATCGAAGAGCGTTTGGGCGGTCCGCTGATCGCGAAGGAGCGTGGCCGCGGCTCGGTGCTCTCCGAACTCGGGCAAGCGGTGTTGCGTGCGCAGCGTCTGTGCGGCGAGCGGCTCGACGGCAACATGCAGGCGCTCGCCAGCGAAGTGGCGAGCGATCTGAACCGCTGGCTCGCGCCGCCCGCCGACGACGTGCGCATCTTCGCGTCGCACGGTTATGCCGTGGCCGCGCTCGTGACGGCGCTGGTCGCCAACAATCTACCGGTCGACATCAAGTATCGCGACAGCGCGGACGCCGTCAGCGCGCTTGCGCGCGGCGAATGCGATCTGGCCGGCTTCCATTTGCCGCTTGGCGAGTTTCGTGCAGCATGCGCCAATGCGTATCGGCGCTGGCTCGATCCGCAGCGTCACGTGCTCGTGCATCTCACGCGACGCAAGCAAGGACTCTTTCTCGGCAAGGGCAATCCCAAGGGGATCGCCGGCCTGGGTGATCTCGCGCGCGACGACATCCGTTTCGTCAATCGACAGCCCGGCTCCGGCACGCGCATGTTGCTCGATCTCGCGCTACGGAAAGTCGGAGTCGATCCGGATCGGGTCAATGGTTATGCGTCGGCCGAACTCACGCATTCGGCGATTGCGGCGTTCGTCGCGAGCGGCATGGCGGATGTGGGTTTCGGCGTGGAGCCCGCGGCGCACCACTTCGGTCTCGACTTCATTCCCGTCGTCGACGAAGACTATTATTTCGCCTGCGACCGCGCGCGTCTCGAACGTATGCCGCTGGCGACGGTGCTCGATTTGCTGCGCGGCAGCGCGTTTCGTCGCAGCGTCGATCAGCTCGAAGGCTATGACCCGCATGACTGCGGCAGGGTGGTCGATCTCGAAGAGGGCTTGGGCGAAGCGGTGGCGTAAGCGGCCGTAAACATCAGGCTGTGTTTGGCGCTGCGTGTGGCGTCCGTTTGGGATACTCTCTAAGCTTCCGCTTCCGCCTTAACCGCGCGCTACGTCGCGCTGATCGATATGAAAGTCATTCTTCACGCATGTGCTGCCGTTGCGACGGCTGGTGTGCTCCTCGCGACCGCGTCAGTTGCTTTCGCGCAAAATTCGCCGGGTGTTCCGGGCGGCATTCTGCAAGATCAGTTCCGTCTCGCCGAGCATCCGCAAATGCCGTTTGCGGCGTCGGCACCCTCGAACAAATACCAGTCCAACAAGAAATCGGCCATGCGCAAGCGAGGCGATCTGGGCGATCCGAACGGCTGTAATCTGCAGTGCCCTAAAGACGAATAAGCGGACGCGCGCGTCTGTTGTTGGTGCGACGCCGGCGTTCTGCCGGCGTCTTCCGTTTGGCTCTCAGGTTCGGTCTGGTGTGGTTGTTGTTGCCTCGCGGCGCGCGCTTAAGGCTTTGCCGTGTGCCACATGTCTTTGAAGCCTTCTCCCTTCATGTCTCCCGCCTGCTTGTCCGCCGCGTAGCGATAGAGCGGATGGCCTTTGTACGCCCATTGCGGCTTGCCGTCTGCGCCAGTGATCACGGTCCAGTCGCCGGACGGTTTGTCCGACGCGCTAGCGGTGGCTGCGGGCCAGTAGTTCATGCAGCCGCCGGTGCAGGCGCTTGCGCCGGGCGTGGTGTCCTTGTCGAAGGTGTAGAGCGTCATGCCGTCTGCGTTGACAAAGCGCCCGTCGACGATTTTCGGCGCTTCGGCGAAAGCGCTTTGTTGCAGTGCGAGGAGGGCGAGGCAGAAGAGAGTCTTGCGCATGATGTGGGCTCCTGATTTTGGTGTTGGTCTCACGCGAGGCACGGCGTGCGCGCGCGTGAGGATCAAACGACTGAGCGGAATGGTTTATTCCAGTCGCTTCTTCGCGAGAGGATCGGAACAGGGTCCGTCAGAAGACAGCGCAGGGATGAGATAAGAAGAGGATAGTGCGGGAAAGAGTGCAACGGGAAGGACGCGAGGAATAAGAAAAACCCGTAAGCAGCAGGCCGCTTACGGGTTTTCGGTGAGACTTGAGGTGCAGCCTGAAACGTGTTCTGGTGGAGGCGGCGGGAATCGAACCCGCGTCCAGAAGCACTCTACGACTAGTTCTACATGTGTAGTTCTGTCATTTGATTTAACCATAGTGACGCGGACGAACACGCTGCACTACGGCGATTCACTAGATTTTCGACCCGGATGTCGTGACACCACCAAGGCTTAACTGACGTATATGACCTCTGTCGGTATTGCTACCGGTCTTGCGACTCTAGCCCGTCAGTGAACTAGGCAGAGGACGGCGGCCCTTAGGCTGCCAGTGCGAACGTTTCGTCGTTTGCAGTTACGTTTTTCCCGCTGATTTACGAGGTGACGGGGCCTCGACATGCCCTAGCCGCTTCGCAACCCCTGTCGAAACCAGGTCGCCCCCGCGGTTCGTTGCTCAAGCTTCTGAGCCATCATAGATTTTACAATAGATTGACGGTCACGTCCCGACTCATTGGTGAGGCGGCGCGGCAAAGCGTCGGCTTTTGCTTTGCGCCGCCCGCGTCGGTGCTTCAGCCGATGTCGCGCAGCAGCCTCTGCAATTCAGCCGGCGATTGGACGACGTGTTGCGCGTGCCATTGCGTTGGCGGGATATCGTTGCCGCAGTAGCCGTATGCCGCTGCGACCGTTTTCATGCCGGCGGCGAAACCGGCCTGCACGTCGCGCAGATCATCGCCAACGTAGACGATGCGCTCCGGCACGACGTCCAACTCGCGCGCTGCATGCAGCAACGGCGCCGGGTGCGGTTTCGAATGCGGCGTGGTGTCGCCGCTCACGACACAACCCGCGCGCTCTTCGAGGCCGAGTTGTGCGATCAGCGGCTCGGTGAGCCGTGCAACCTTGTTCGTGACGATGCCCCAGCGCACACCGCGTGCGTCCAGTTCGTCGAGCATCTCAGGAATGCCTTGAAACAGCGTGGTCTCGATGCACAGGTCCGCTTCGTAGTTGGCGAGGAACTCCTCGCGCATCGACGCGAACTCGTGACTATCGGGGCCGATCCCGAACGCGCCGCCGATCAGCCCGCGCGCGCCGGCGGACGCAAGCGGGCGCAGATCTTCGAGCGGCACCATCTCGAGCCCGCGATCGTGGCGCATCTTGTTGACGGCCGCCGCGAGGTCGGGCGCCGTGTCGGCTAGCGTGCCGTCGAGGTCGAACAGGACGGCATGGCAAAGACCGAGTGCATCTTCGTTGTCTTCGCGTTGGGGCAGGGACGTGGGATCGCTCATTGATTCGATAGGTCCGGCAGGTCGGGGCGGATCAAACGTCGCGACGGCAGGCGAGCATGTAGTTCACGCTCGTGTCGGCGGACAGCGTGAAATGCTTGCTGAGCGGGTTATACACGATGCCTTTGATATCGGCCGTGCGCAGGTCGGCGGCGCGCACGAAGCTCGCCAGTTCCGACGGGCGAATGAAGCGCGCGTAGTCGTGCGTGCCCTTGGGCAGCATTCGCGCGATGTATTCGGCGCCGATCACGGCGAACAGGTACGACTTCACGTTGCGGTTCAGGGTGGAAAAGAACACCCAGCCGCCGGGTTTCACCAGCGTCTTGCACGCCTCGACGATGGCGGCTGGCCGAGGCACGTGCTCCAGCATTTCCATGCAGGTCACGACGTCGTACGTGCCCGGCTCGCGGGCGGCGAGCGCCTCGGCGGCGATCTCTTCGTAGTCGACGGTTACACCACTTTCAAGGCTGTGAAGATCGGCCACGCCCAAAGCTTGGGTCGACAGGTCGATGCCCTTCACGTGCGCACCCAAGCCGGCCATCGACTCGGACAGAATGCCGCCGCCGCAGCCGATATCCAGCACGGTCTTGCCCGCGAGATGCGCGTGCGTGTCGATCCAGCTCAGGCGAATCGGATTGAGTTCGTGCAACGGCTTGAATTCGGCATTCGGGTCCCACCAACGATGCGCAAGATCGCTAAATTTCTGCAGTTCGTGGGGATCGGCGTTGGTCATGGCGGAAGCTGCCTCGAAGAGAGCGGTGAGCGGGCGCTCGAGGATAAACCCTGAGTATATAGGTCGAGGGACGGAGCGGCAAAATGCCACCCGCTCGAGGTCCGGCCCGGTTCCCAATGCGGCGCCGCGTACGTGGCCGGACATAAAAAAAGCCCCGCCGAAGCGGGGCTTTGATACTGCGGTAATTTGTAGCTTACTGCTTCGAAGTACCGACAACTTCGACTTCCACGCGACGATCCGGTGCGAGGCAGGCGATGAGTTGCTTGTGGTTCTTCTGGTTGCAACCGGTCGTGACCGGGTTGCGCTTGCCCTTGCCTTCCGTATAGATACGGTTGGATTCGATGCCCTTGCTGACCAGGTATGCCTTCACAGCTTGAGCACGGCGCAGCGACAGACGGTCGTTGTACTTGTCCGAACCGATACGGTCCGTGTAACCCGTTGCGACGACGACTTCGAGGTTCAGCGCGCCGATCTTCGATGCCAGATCGTCCAGCTTTTCCTTGCCAGCCGGCTTCAGGATTGCCTTGTCAAAGTCAAACAGTGCGTCAGCTTGATACGTAATCTTCTGGCTAGTAATAGCCGGTGCAGGTGCGACCGGAGCCGGCGGAGTCGGAGCCTGGGCAACCAGCGCGCCATCGCACTTTGCGTTGGCCGTTGCCGGCGTCCAGAATGCATCGCGCCAGCACAGCTCGTTCGTGCCGTTCATCCACACGTATTCGCCGGTACCATTCACCCAGTTGTCGTTCGTAGCTTGTCGCGACGCCGGCACCGACTGTGCCATGGCGGATGCAGCCATAACCGCGGTAGCTGCAATGAACGCGAGCTTTGAAAGTTTATTCATATTTCTCCTCTCGAAATTGAGATTACCGCAGGTTTACTGCGAGCCTGTTGACGAAGACAAGTCATACATTGCTCGAAGTATAACATCGGTGTAGAACAAAAAACGTGCTGTGTAGACTTCGAGCAGTGTCTAACTCTTTGTGCGTTGGCATTTTGCCATATCGTTCCCTTCCAACGATAAAAAAATCCGCCCCCGATCGAATCACCCTCCAATTGTGGTGCATGCGCAACAAAAGCAATTCCCTGGAGGCTCCGCCAGTCATGGCTGAGCGGCGAATTGCCCCACGCACGAATCGAGCCTGACCGGTCTAAAAAATAAGCGTCGGGAAACGCTTCGTGCGCGTCCCACTAATAGGTATACGTACCTTCGTCGGGAGCGGATTCGCGGCATGTTAGAATCGCGTGATGCGTTGCGCCTGCAATGCTTACGCGAAGGCGCGGCGAATTGAAATTAAGCCGTCGTCTTGGCACGTAAAAGATACGGATAATGGATCAATTCGCCAAAGAGACTCTGCCAATCTCCCTAGAGGAGGAAATGCGCCGTTCGTATCTCGATTACGCGATGAGCGTGATCGTGGGGCGTGCGCTTCCCGATGTCCGCGATGGCCTGAAGCCGGTGCACCGGCGCGTGCTGTACGCGATGCACGAACTGAACAACGACTGGAATCGGGCGTACAAGAAGTCGGCGCGTATTGTCGGCGACGTCATCGGTAAATATCACCCGCACGGCGACACGGCTGTTTACGACACCATCGTCCGGATGGCGCAGAACTTCTCGCTGCGCTATATGCTGGTGGACGGTCAGGGCAATTTTGGCTCGGTCGACGGCGATAATGCCGCAGCCATGCGGTACACCGAAATCCGCATGGCGAAGATCGGCCACGAACTGCTGGCCGACATCGACAAGGAAACGGTCGACTTCACGCCGAACTACGACGGCAGCGAAAACGAACCGGCCATCCTGCCGGCGCGCATTCCCAATCTGCTGATCAATGGCTCGTCCGGCATCGCGGTCGGCATGGCGACCAACATCCCGCCGCACAACCTCAACGAGGTTGTCGACGCTTGCCAGCATTTGCTCAAGAACCCCGAAGCCACGATCGACGAACTGATCGAGATCATTCCGGCGCCCGACTTCCCGACCGCCGGCATCATCTACGGCGTGGCTGGCGTGCGCGACGGCTATCGCACCGGCCGCGGCCGCGTGCTGATGCGCGCGCTCACGCACTTCGAGGAAATCGATCGCGGCCAGCGCATGTCGATCATCGTCGACGAATTGCCGTACCAGGTGAACAAGCGCTCACTTCTGGAGCGTATCGCCGAGTTGGTCAACGAGAAAAAGCTCGAAGGCATTTCCGACATCCGCGACGAGTCCGACAAGAGCGGCATGCGCGTCGTGATCGAGCTGAAGCGCGGCGAAGTGCCGGAAGTCGTTCTGAACAATCTGTACAAGGCGACCCAGCTCCAGGACACGTTCGGCATGAACATGGTCGCGCTGGTCGACGGCCAGCCGAAGCTGCTGAACCTGAAGGAAATGCTGTCGTGCTTCCTGTCGCATCGCCGGGAAGTGTTGACGCGGCGCACGGTATACGAACTGCGCAAGGCGCGCGAACGCGGCCACGTGCTCGAAGGTCTGGCGGTTGCGCTCGCCAACATCGACGAGTTCATCGCGATCATCAAAGCCGCGCCGACTCCGCCGATCGCCAAGCAGGAATTGATGGCGCGTCCGTGGGATTCGTCGCTGGTGCGCGAGATGTTGTCGCGCGCCGAAACGGAAAACGCGACGGCGGGCGGTCGCGAAGCCTATCGTCCTGACGGATTGAATCCGTCGTTCGGTATGCAGTCCGACGGCCTCTACCGTCTGTCCGACACCCAGGCTCAGGAAATTCTGCAGATGCGTCTGCAGCGCCTGACCGGCCTGGAGCAGGACAAGATCATCGGCGAGTACCGCGAAGTCATGGCGCAAATCGCCGACCTGCTGGACATTCTGGCTCGCCCGGAACGCATTACGGCGATCATCGTCGACGAACTCACGTCGATCAAAGCCGAATTCGGCGACGCGCGCCGCTCGAAGATCGAGCTGAACGCCACCGAACTGAACACCGAAGATCTGATCACGCCGCAAGAGATGGTCGTGACCATGTCGCACGCCGGCTACGTGAAGTCGCAGCCGCTGTCGGAATACAGCGCGCAGAAGCGGGGTGGTCGCGGCAAACAGGCCACGGCGATGAAAGAAGACGACTGGATCGACACGCTGTTCATCGCGAACACGCACGATCACATTCTGTGCTTCTCGAATCGCGGTCGTGTCTATAGCGTGAAGGTCTATGAAGTGCCGCAAGGTTCGCGGAACTCGCGCGGCCGTCCGATCATCAATATCTTCCCGCTTCAGGACGGCGAAAAGATTACGGTTGTCCTGCCGGTCAAGGAATTTTCGGCTGACAAATTCGTCTTCATGGCCACCGCGTTAGGAACCGTAAAAAAGACGCCGCTGGAAGCCTTTGGCCGCGTATTGCGCAAGGGTATTATTGCGGTCGGTCTGGATGACGGCGATTACCTGATCGGCGCCGCCATTACAGACGGTCAGCACGACGTGATGCTGTTCTCGGATTCGGGCAAAGCGGTTCGCTTCGACGAGAACGACGTGCGTCCGATGGGCCGCGAAGCGCGCGGCGTGCGTGGCATGCAACTCGAAGACGGCCAGAACGTGATCGCGTTGCTGGTGGCCGGCGACGAGCAGGAGTCGGTGCTGACCGCAACGGAAAACGGTTTCGGCAAGCGCACGCCTATCGTCGAATACACGCGTCATGGCCGTGGCACGAAAGGCATGATCGCGATCCAGACGTCGGAGCGTAATGGCAAGGTCGTCGCCGCCACGCTGGTGGATCAGGAAGCGCAGATCATGTTGATCACCAATACTGGCGTGCTGATCCGTACGCGGGTCTCGGAAATTCGAGAAATGGGACGCGCAACCCAAGGTGTTACACTCATCAGCCTTGACGAAGGGACCAAGCTTTCAGGTCTGCAACAGGTCGCTGAGGCGGAGGCAGAGGGTGATGCCGAAGGCGACGCCGAAGGTCCCGCAGAAGGTGACAACGGTGGCGAAGAAGGCGGTGCGGCCTGATTCGCGTCAGCGTCTTACAGTCTCAGTGATTAGTTGAAAGCTGCGCCGGGAATAATGGCGTGTCGGGCTGATACGTGTCCCGCGCGGCTTGCTGCTCAAGTTCATTTCTATTAGGGAGTAATGATGCAAAAACGATTCAAACAACTGATGTTGCTGGCTGCCCTCGTGCCGACCTTTGCCATGGCTCAAGCGCTTCAGAGCCCGGCTCCGGCGGCTCCGGCTGCTGCCGCAGCACCGGTTGATCCGGCCAAGCAGGCTGCAATCAAGGACCTGTTGGACGCAATCGACGCGCAGAAGCTCGTCGGCGCGATCGGCAACAGCGCCCAGATGCAAGCCAAGCAGCTGGTTCCGGCCATCCTGTCGGACGCGCTGAGCGAAAACAAGACGATGACGGACAAGCAGAAGCAGGCTTCCGTCCCGACGCTGCAAAAGAACGCAGTGCCGAAGCTGGTTGACGGCGCAGGCCAGGTGTTCGCCACGGACAATTTCCGTCAGGACGCCATGCAAGCTCAGTACGACGCGTACGCGAAGTACTACAGCACGTCGGAAATCAAGGATCTGACGGCGTTCTACAAGAGCCCGACCGGCCGCAAGTTCATCCAGGTGCAAGACCAGGTTGGCCGCGACGTCGTGAACGGCTTGATGCAAAAGTACATGCCGCAATCGATCAAGGCAACGCGTGACCAGGCCGACAAGGAAGTCGCTTCGGTCAAGCCGGCTAAGTAATCTTAGTCAACAAGCAAAAGGTCGAAAGGCTGCGCTGACATCGCGCTAGCCGCCGCCTGGCAGGTCCGCCTCGTAGGCTCGATGGCGCGCTGGGTTTGGCGGCTTGGCGGTGACAATGCGATAATGGCCGTTTGCGCACACGCGCAGACGGCCATTTTCTTTTTCGGCGCGAAATGGTCCGAAATCCGCGTCAGAAAATCGCGCCGGCAAAAATTGCGTTGTCAGCTTCACGGTGGTTGTTTGCCCGGCTGCCAACTTCGCCGATCTTTGCGCGTTTTTCCTTTTTTTGCGCCTGCTTCCAGGATCTCACGATGCGCGTCTTTAATTTCTCCGCCGGCCCCGCGGCCATGCCCGAAGAAGTGCTGAGTCAAGCCGCCGACGAAATGCTCGATTGGCAAGGCAGCGGCATGAGCGTGATGGAAATGAGCCATCGCGGGAAAGAGTTCATGTCGATCCACGAGGAAGCGCTCGTCGATTTGCGCGACCTGCTCGAGGTGCCTGCGAGCCATCGCATTCTGTTCCTGCAAGGCGGTGGTCTCGGCGAGAACGCAATCGTGCCGATGAATCTGATGGGCGCGAAGCCGCGCGCGGATTTCATCGTGACGGGTTCCTGGTCGCAGAAGTCATTCAAGGAAGCGCAGAAGTACGGCACCGTACATCTGGCGGCGAGCGGTCAGACGGCCGACGGTTTCACGCGCGCGCCCGCGCGCTCGGAATGGCAACTGTCGGACGACCCGGCTTACGTGCATCTGTGCACGAACGAGACGATCCACGGCGTCGAGACGTTCGAGATTCCCGATCTCAGCGATATTCCGCTCGTGGCCGACGCCTCGTCGCATATCCTGTCGCGTCCCATGGACATCGCCAAATACGGCGTGCTGTTCGGCGGCGCGCAGAAGAACATCGGCATGGCCGGCGTGACGGTGGTGATCGTGCGCGAAGACATGCTGGATCGTGCGCAATCGATCTGCCCGTCGGCGTTCGAATGGAAGACCGTCGCCGAAAACAATTCGATGTACAACACGCCGCCCACGTACGCAATCTACATCGCCGGGCTGGTGTTCAAGTGGTTGAAGAAGCAGGGCGGCCTTGCCGCGATGGAAGCGCGTAATCTCGAGAAGTCGAAACTGCTGTACGACGCGATCGACTCGAGCCGCTTCTATCTGAACAAGGTCGAACGTGGCTCGCGCTCGCGGATGAACGTACCGTTTTTCCTCGCCGACGAGTCGCGCAACGAAGATTTCCTGGCCGGCGCGAAAGCGCGGGGAATGGTGCAGCTAAAGGGCCACAAGTCCGTCGGCGGCATGCGGGCGTCGATTTATAACGCCGTCCCGCTCGAGGGCGTCAAAGCGCTTGTCGAATACATGAAGGAATTCGAACAGCGCAGCGCCTGAGCCACACTGGCTAGCAGGCGCGCGCATCCTTTCCAGCAGTTACCCGGCAGGGCCGTTTTCACGCATGGACGACGAACTCAATACCCGACTCAAACCACTTCGCGAACGCATCGACGCGCTCGACGCGCAGTTGATCGCGCTTCTCAATCAGCGCGCCGCCGTGGCGCTCGAAGTGGGCGAAGTCAAGAAGCATTTCAACGCGCCGGTGTTCCGGCCCGAGCGTGAACAGCAGGTGATCGCGCGCCTGCAGGACATGAGCGAAGGGCCGCTCGCGGGTGAGCATATCAGCGCGATCTGGCGCGAGATCATGGCCGCGAGCCGCGCGCTCGAGAAGACCATCAAGGCTGCATACCTCGGCCCGGTCGGCACCTACAGCGAACAGGCGATGCACGAATACTTCGGTCAGTCGATCGAAGGCCTGCCGTGTCCGTCGATCGACGAAGTGTTTCGCTCGGTCGAAGCCGGCGCCGCGGAATTCGGCGTCGTGCCGGTCGAGAATTCGACCGAAGGCGCGGTGTCGCGCACGCTCGATCTGCTGTTGCAAACGCAACTCACGATTGGCGGCGAACTGGCTTTGCCAATCCACCACAATCTGTTGACGCTGAACGGCGGCCTCACTGGCGTGACGCGCGTGTGCGCGCATGCGCAGGCGCTCGCCCAATGCCAGCGCTGGCTGTCGACCAACGCGCCGCATCTCGAGCGCCAGGCTGTGTCGAGCAATGCCGAAGCGGCACGCATTGCAGCGGAGGATCCGACCGTGGCGGCGATCGCCGGCGATCGCGCCGCGACCCATTACGGCCTGCAAGTGGCGTATGCGCTGATTCAGGACGATCCGCACAACCGCACGCGCTTCGTGATGATCGGCAAGCAGCCGGCCGGCCCGAGCGGTTATGACCAGACGTCGCTGATTGTGTCGGTCGTGAACGAACCGGGCGCGATGGTCAAGCTGCTGGAGCCGCTGGCGCGTCACAGCGTGTCCATGACCCGCTTCGAATCGCGCCCGGCGCGCGTCGGCACGTGGGAGTACTACTTCTACATCGACGTCGAAGGGCATCGCGACGATCCGGCGGTCGCCGCCGCGCTCACCGAACTCGGCGAGAAGGCCGCGTTCCTGAAGATTCTGGGCTCGTATCCGCGCGCCCGTTAATGAAATTCAAGCGGACATTCAAGCGGCGGCCCGCAGCATCGCGTGGCGGCCGCCGCGCATTCAATTACTCATAGTCGTTCGGAGATTCTCATGACAGCGTCTTTCGGTCCTTCCTACGTGCGCGCGATTGCGCCTTACATCGCAGGCAAACCGATTTCGGAAGTGGCCCGCGAGTTCGGTCTGGACGAAGCGACCATCGTGAAACTCGCGTCGAACGAAAATCCGCTCGGCATGCCGGAGTCGGCGCAGCGCGCCATGGCGCAGGCCGCGAGCGAACTGGGCCGCTACCCGGACGCAAATGCGTTCGAGTTGAAGGCGGCGCTGAGCGAGCGCTACGGCGTGCCGGCCGACTGGGTCACGCTCGGCAACGGCAGCAACGACATCCTCGAAATCGCCGCGCACGCGTTTGTGGAAAAGGGTCAGTCGATCGTCTATGCACAGTACTCGTTCGCGGTTTACGCGTTGGCCACGCAAGGCTTGGGCGCGCGCGCGATTGTCGTGCCGGCTGTCAAATACGGTCACGATCTCGACGCGATGCTCGCCGCCGTCACCGACGACACGCGCCTGATTTTCGTCGCCAATCCGAACAACCCGACCGGCACGTTTATCGAAGGCCCGAAGCTCGAGGCGTTTCTCGACAAGGTGCCGCGCAACGTGGTCGTCGTGCTGGACGAGGCGTACACGGAATATCTGCCGGAAGAGAAGCGCTACGACTCGATCGCGTGGGTGCGCCGCTATCCGAATCTGCTGGTGTCGCGCACGTTCTCGAAGGCCTTCGGCCTCGCGGGTTTGCGCGTGGGTTTCGCGATCGCACAACCTGAACTGACCGATTTGCTCAATCGTGTGCGTCAGCCGTTCAATGTGAACACGCTCGCGCAAGCCGCGGCGATCGCCGCGCTGAACGACAAGGCGTTTCTGGAAAAGAGCGCGGCGCTGAACGCGCAGGGCTATCGCCGTCTGACTGAAGCGTTCGACAAGCTCGGCCTGGAGTATGTGCCGTCGGATGGCAACTTCGTGCTGGTGCGTGTCGGCAACGACGATGCGGCCGGCAATCGCGTCAACCTCGAATTGCTGAAGCAAGGCGTGATCGTCCGTCCGGTCGGTAACTACGGTTTGCCGCAGTGGCTGCGCATCACGATCGGCCTACCGGAAGAAAACGAAGCATTTATCGCGGCGCTCGAAAAGACGCTCGCCACCGCGTAAGCGGTAACCCTTGACCCGCGCGCCTCGTCGGCATGAAAGGCGCGCTTTATCTGTGACCGACGTGGCCGCGTTTTCATTTAACAAGCTGGTAATTTTCGGTGTCGGCCTGATCGGCGGATCGCTTGCGCGCGCGTTGCGCGAGCGCGGTGAGGCCGAGGGTGCGCGCAAGATGATCGGTGTCGGGCGTTCGTCCGCATCGACTGAGCGCGCTCTGGAGCTGGGTGTGATCGACGGTTCGGCGGCGCTGAACGACGACGCTGCACTCATTGAAGCGCTTAGCGGCGCCGACTTCGTGCTGCTGGCCGCGCCCGTCGCGCAGACGCAGCCGCTGCTCGAACGCATCGCTCCGTTTCTCGATGCCGCGACGATCGTCACCGACGCCGGCAGCACCAAATCGGACGTGGTCGCCGCTGCCCGCGCGGCGCTCGGCGCGCGCATCGGCCAGTTCGTGCCGGGGCATCCGATTGCCGGCCGCGAGGCAAGCGGTGTGGAAGCGGCCTTGCCCGACCTGTATGTGGGCCGCAATGTGGTGTTGTGCCCGCTACCTGAGAACGCGCCCGCCGACGTGGAGCGCGTCGCGGCGATGTGGCGCGCCACGGGCGCGCTCGTGCGCAACATGGCGCCCGAGCAGCACGACCGCGTGCTCGCGTCGGTCAGCCATTTGCCGCACGTGCTCTCGTTCGCGCTGGTCGAGCAGATTCTCAATTCGCCCGACGCCGCGCTGAAATTCTCGTTCGCTGCGGGCGGTTTTCGCGACTTCACGCGCATTGCCGCGTCGAGCCCGGAAATGTGGCGTGACGTGTGCGTGGCCAATCGCGTCGCGCTACTCGATGAACTCGACGCCTACACGGTCGTGCTCGCGCGCCTGCGCGCCGCCATCGAAGCCGCCGACGGCGCCGCCCTCGAAACCGTGTTCGCGCGCTCGCGCGTGGCGCGCACCGAATGGCAGGAACAGCGCGCGGCCGGCGTCGCCAATAGCGACGCGTCGAAATAACCGGAAACTGGACTCAATCATGGAATTCCTCGATCTCGGACCGTTTTCCCGCGCGTCCGGCACGGTTCGTCTGCCTGGCTCGAAGAGCATTTCGAACCGGGTGCTGCTGCTCGCCGCGCTCGCCGAAGGCGAAACGACGATCACGAATCTGCTCGACTCCGACGACACCCGCGTGATGCTCGACGCGCTCGAAAAGCTCGGCGTGCGTCTGAAGCGCGACGGCGACACCTGCGTCGTGACCGGCACGCGCGGCGCGTTTACGGCGCGCACGGCCGACCTGTTTCTCGGCAACGCCGGCACGGCGGTGCGTCCGCTGACGGCGGCGCTGGCGGTCAACGGCGGCGACTACCGCATCCATGGCGTGCCGCGCATGCACGAGCGGCCGATCGGCGATCTGGTCGACGGCCTGCGCCAGCTCGGCGCGAAGATCGATTACGAAGAGAACGAAGGCTATCCGCCGCTGCGAATCCGCCCGGGGCAAATCAACGCCGACGCGCCGATCACCGTGCGCGGCGACGTGTCGAGCCAGTTCCTGACCTCGCTGCTCATGACGCTGCCGCTTTTGCGCACCGAGAGCGGCGTTAGCACCGTGCAGGTGGACGGCGAGCTCATCTCGAAGCCGTACATCGAGATCACCATCAAGCTGATGGAGCGCTTCGGCATCAAGGTCGAACGCCATGGCTGGCATCAGTTCGTCGTGCCGGCGGGGCAGCGGTATCAGTCGCCGGGCACGATCATGGTGGAGGGCGATGCGTCGTCCGCTTCGTATTTCCTCGCGGCCGGCGCGCTTGGCGGCGGGCCGCTGAAAGTGGAGGGCGTCGGCCGGGCCAGCATCCAGGGCGACGTCGGCTTTGCCGATGCGCTCATCAAGATGGGCGCGAACCTGCAGATGGGCGACGACTGGATCGAAGTGCGCGGTGTCGGCCACGACAGCGGCAAGCTCGAGCCGATCGACATGGACTGCAACCTGATTCCCGATGCCGCGATGACGATCGCCGTCGCGGCGCTGTTCGCGGACGGCGCGACCACGTTGCGCAACATCGCGAGCTGGCGTGTGAAGGAAACCGACCGGCTCGCCGCGATGGCAACGGAGCTTCGCAAGGTCGGCGCCAAAGTGCAGGAGGGCGAGGATTATCTCGTCATCGAACCGCCTGAAAAGCTGACTCCGAACGCCGCTATCGACACCTACGACGATCACCGCATGGCCATGTGCTTCTCGCTGGTGAGTCTCGGCGGCGTGCCGGTGCGGATCAACGACCCGAAGTGCGTCGGCAAGACGTTTCCCGATTATTTCGAGCGCTTCGCCGCGCTCGCTCAACCCTGATTCGCCCCCGAATCGACTGACGTGCGACTTTTTCGATGAAACCGACCCGCCCCTTTCACCAGACGCCCGTCATTACGATCGACGGCCCGAGTGCCTCCGGCAAAGGCACCGTGGCCGCGCTGGTGGCCGCGAGCCTCGGCTTCCACTTGTTGGATAGCGGCGCGCTGTACCGTCTCGCCGCGCTTGCGAGCCTGCGCTACAACATTTCGGGCAACGACGCCCCCGCCCTTGCAAGACTGATCGACGAGCTGCACATCACGTTTCGCGAAGGACTGGCGCAGCTCGACGGCGTCGACGTCTCGGCGGAGATTCGCGCCGAGGAAGTCGGCGGCCGCGCCTCGGCGATCGCCGTGCATGCGCCGGTGCGCACCGCACTGGTGGCGCGCCAGCGGGCTTTCCGTAAGGAACCGGGGCTGGTCGCCGACGGCCGCGACATGGGCACGGTGATCTTCCAGGACGCCGTGCTGAAGGTGTTCATGACCGCCAGCGTTGAGGCCCGCGCGGCGCGCCGGCATAAGCAATTGATCCAAAAAGGATTTTCTGCTAATATAGATGACTTGCTCCGGGATTTGCGTGAGCGCGACGAACGTGACAGTCAGCGTGCAGCCGCGCCACTCAAGCCCGCAGCGGATGCAAAGCTGCTTGATACCTCCGCATTGTCGGTCGACCAGGCGGTCGAGCAAGTGGTGCAGTGGTATGAAGCTTTAGTCCCGCATGCCTGATGAAAGTACGAGTTGTGCGTCAGGTATGGGCGCAGTAGAAGTCCGTTGTCAGTAGGTGCTTCGCGATCGTCGTGGAGCGTTGTGTTTAACCCTTTAACCCCGCGTGGCATTCGCACTCTAGCCGAAGTTGCTGACCGTCCGGCCAGCCGGGCACCGCGAGAACCATGCAAATTTTGATTTTTATGTCCGACCTGCAAACCTCTACCCCGAATACCGAATCTTTTGCGGCTCTGTTCGAAGAGTCGCTGACCAAGCAAGACATGCGCGCCGGCGAAGTGATCTCCGCCGAAGTCGTGCGTGTTGACCACAACTTCGTGGTCGTCAACGCTGGTCTCAAGTCCGAAGCCTACATCCCGCTCGAAGAGTTCCTGAACGACGCGGGCGAGGTAGAAGTGCAGGCGGGCGACTTCGTTTCCGTCGCGATCGACGCGCTGGAAAACGGCTATGGCGACACGATCCTGTCGCGCGACAAGGCGAAGCGCCTGGCTTCGTGGCTGTCGCTGGAAAAGGCTCTCGACAACAACGAACTCGTGACCGGCACGATCACGGGCAAGGTCAAGGGCGGCATGACCGTCATGGTCAACGGCATCCGCGCGTTCCTGCCGGGTTCGCTGGTCGACACGCGTCCGGTCAAGGACACGACCCCGTACGAAGGCAAGACGCTGGAATTCCGCGTCATCAAGCTCGACCGCAAGCGTAACAACGTCGTGCTGTCGCGCCGTGCCGTGATCGAAGCCACGCAAGGCGAAGAGCGCGCAAAGCTGCTCGAAACGCTGAAGGAAGGCGCGATCGTGGAAGGCGTGGTGAAGAACATCACGGATTACGGCGCGTTCGTGGACCTCGGCGGTATCGACGGCCTGCTGCACATCACCGACATCGCATGGCGTCGTGTGCGTCACCCGAGCGAAGTGCTGTCGGTTGGTCAGGAAGTCACCGCGAAGATCCTCAAGTTCGATCAAGAGAAGAACCGCGTTTCGCTGGGCATCAAGCAACTGGGCGACGATCCGTGGGAAGGCATCTCGCGCCGTTACCCGTCGGGCACGCGCCTGTTCGGTAAGGTCACCAACATCACCGACTACGGCGCATTCGTCGAAGTCGAATCGGGCATCGAAGGCCTGGTTCACGTGTCGGAAATGGACTGGACGAACAAGAACGTTGCACCGTCGAAGGTTGTGCAACTGGGTGACGAAGTCGAAGTCATGGTTCTCGAAATCGACGAAGACCGCCGCCGTATCAGCCTTGGCATGAAGCAATGCAAGCCGAACCCGTGGGATGACTTCAGCCGCAACTTCAAGAAGGGCGACAAGCTGCAAGGCGCAATCAAGTCGATCACCGACTTCGGCGTCTTCATCGGTCTGCCGGGCGGCATCGACGGTCTGGTTCACCTGTCGGACCTGTCGTGGAGCGAAACGGGCGAAGAAGCAGTTCGCAAGTACAAGAAGGGCGACGAAGTGGAAGCGATCGTTCTCGGCATCGACGTCGAGAAGGAACGCATTTCGCTGGGTATCAAGCAGCTCGAAGGCGACCCGTTCAGCAACTTCGTTGCCATGAACGACAAGGGTTCGATCGTCGACGGCGTGGTCAAGACGGTGGACGCGAAGGGTGCCGTGGTTCAGCTGTCGACGGAAGTCGAAGGCTACCTGCGCGCTTCGGAACTGTCGCAAGACCGCGTGGAAGATGCTCGCAACGTGCTGAAGGACGGCGACAAGGTCAACGCGATGATCATCAACATCGATCGCAAGTCGCGTGGCATCAACCTGTCGATCAAGGCCAAGGATTCGGCTGAGCAACAGGAAGCGATCCGCGGCCTGGCTTCGTCGGACTCGAGCTCGGCTGCCACCGGCACGACGAACCTCGGCGCGCTGTTGAAGGCCAAGCTCGACGGCCAGAACCAGTAAGCCTGAGAGGTCTGCTGCAGTATGACCAAATCGGAATTGGTCGCCCAGCTGGCTGCGCGATTTCCGCAACTTGTCCTTAAAGATGCGGATTTCGCGGTGAAGACGATGCTTGATGCGATGTCGGAGGCACTTGCCAACGGTCATCGCATCGAAATTCGCGGCTTCGGCAGCTTCGGCCTTAACCGCCGTCCCTCCCGCGTCGGGCGTAATCCGAAGTCGGGCGAGAAGGTGCTGGTACCTGAGAAGTACGTACCGCACTTCAAGCCGGGCAAGGAATTGCGCGAGCGGGTAGATCGTCGCGCGGGTGAGCCGTTGAAGGCCGAAGAGCCGGATGACGACCTGTAAATGCTTCGCTGTGCTGTTTGCAGCGTGGCATTGGTAGCGTCAGCGGCCAAAGCCAGTCGGCAAAAGACCAGAAAAAGCGCCTTCGGGCGCTTTTTTTTCGTTTATACGTTCGGCACTTTGCGCCGCGAAGTTCCGTCCCGCTTGACGCATGGCCCGCAAGCACGGCCCGCAAGCATGGCCGTCGAACCCGGACAAACTGGCACGTCCGCCCGCGAATCCGTCTGCGGCAAGATAAAACCGCGTAAGCCCCCAATCCGCCAGTTCCTGCCCAGCCGCGAGGGCTTCAATTACAATACGGGTCACTTCGGCGCGGGCAACACCGTGGCGCGACGCGTCATCAAGCCGGCGTCACCCCGCAACTGCCGTCAAGAGACCTATTCATGAAATTTATCGTCTGGTTGATCCGTGTGCTGGTGTTCGTGCTGCTGCTGGTGCTGGCGCTCGCCAATACACAACCTGCTACGCTGAATTTCCTCGCCGGCTACGCATGGTCGGCGCCGTTGATCCTGATCGGCCTCGCGTTCTTCGTGGTGGGGCTGTTGGCCGGGCTGGTGTCATCGATGCCGGCCATGCTGCGCTTGCGCATGGAAAACGGCCGGCTCAAGCGCGAGTTGCGGGTGGCGCGCGAAACCCCGGTCGTGGTCGAACAACCGCCCATGCCGCCGCTGATCTGAATGCCTTCCGTCGCGCGCCTTGAGCGCGGCTTTCCGTTTTCGCTTTCCCGCACATTTGCATTAATCGCATGGATCTAGACTTCTGGTGGCTGCTCGTCATACCCGTCGCGTTCGCGTTCGGCTGGATGGCCGCGCGCTACGACCTCAAGACGCTGCTGTCCGAAAGCGCCAATCTGCCGCGCTCGTATTTCCGCGGCCTGAACTTCCTGCTCAACGAGCAGCCGGACCAGGCGATCGACGCGTTCATCGAAGTGGTCAAGCTCGATCCGGAAACGGTCGAGCTGCACTTCGCGCTGGGCAATCTGTTCCGGCGCCGTGGTGAAACGGATCGCGCGATTCGCGTGCATCAGAATCTGTTGAGCCGCGCCGACCTGCCGGTCAGCGAGCGCGATCACGCGCTCTACGAGTTGGGGCAAGACTTCCTGAAAGCGGGTCTGCTCGATCGCGCGGAAGAAACGTTCCGCTCGCTCGAAACCGGCGACTACGCGTTGGGCGCGCAGCGCGCGCTCCTCACCATCTACGAAATCGAGAAAGACTGGGTCAAGTCGATCGACACGGCACGTCATCTGGAAACGATGGGCGCGGAGTCGCTCGACAAGGAAATTGCACAGTTCCACTGCGAACTCGCCCAGGAAGCTTTACAACAGAAGAAGCCGGACGAAGCCCGCCGCCAGCTCGGCTTCGCGCTGAAGGCGAACCCGACCAACGTGCGCGCCACGATCCTGTTCGGCGACGTCGACGCCGCCGGCGGCGCGCCGGAAGCGGCCATCGCCCAATGGCGGCGCGTGGAGGAGCAGAATCCGGCCTATTTGCCGCTGGTCGCGGAAAAGCTGATGAAGGCCTACGAGGCGCTCGGCCGCCCGCAAGACGGCGCCGATCTGCTCACCACGTGGGTGGACCGCTATCCGACCAACGACCTGCTCGATGTTGCCTATCAGCACGTCGCATCGCTGCGCGGACCCGACGCCGCCCATGCACTGGCGCGCTCGCAAATGCAGAAGTCGCCGAATCTGGCGGGTATGACGCGGCTGCTTGAAGCGCAAGAAGCCGTCGCGGAAGAACCGCGGCGCAGCGAACTCGAACTGATGCGCACGCTGATCCGCCAGCGCACCAAAAATCTGCCACGGTATACGTGCCAGAATTGCGGTTTCAGGGCGCGGCTTTTCTATTGGCAATGCCCGGGTTGCAGCGGTTGGGAAACCTATGCGCCGCGTCGCGTCGAGCCGATCACCGCATCGAACTGATGCTCGCGCGGCAACACTGGCTTCGGCCGCGCGGTCGCGGTCGCGCCGCCGCCCGGCGCATGGCGACCGCCCCAGCGCGGGCGGATTTCGCAACGAGTTTCTGACCGGCTTCATCGCCGGGAATCCTCACCGGAACCCTCTACCGGAAAGCGTATGAAAATCACCATTATCGGCACGGGCTATGTGGGTCTTGTCACTGGCGCGTGTCTCGCCGAGATCGGTCACGACGTTTTCTGTCTCGACGTCGATCCGCGCAAGATCGAAATCCTCAACAACGGCGGCGTGCCTATTCACGAGCCCGGTTTGCAGGAGATGATCGCCCGCACGCGCGCGGCGCGCCGCATCACGTTTTCCACGGATGTTGAAGCCAGCGTCGCGCACGGCGACGTGCAGTTCATCGCCGTCGGCACCCCGCCGGACGAAGACGGCTCGGCCGATCTGCAATACGTGCTCGAAGCGGCCCGCAACATTGGCCGCACGATGAACGGCTTCAAGGTGATCGTCGACAAGTCGACGGTGCCGGTCGGCACCGCGCAGCGCGTGCGCGCGGTGGTCGAGGAAGAACTGGCCAAACGCGGGCTCGCCGGCAGCGCGCAGCATCGCTTCTCGGTGGTGTCCAACCCCGAGTTCCTGAAGGAAGGCGCGGCGGTCGACGACTTCATGCGCCCCGACCGCATCGTGATCGGCATCGACGAAGACGAACCCGGCGTGCGCGCGCGCGAATTGATGAAGCGTCTATACGCACCGTTCAACCGCAATCACGAACGCACGCTGTACATGGACGTGCGCTCGGCCGAGTTCACGAAATACGCCGCCAATGCCATGCTCGCCACGCGCATCTCGTTCATGAACGAGATGTCGAATCTGGCGGACCGCGTCGGCGCGGATATCGAAGCGGTGCGTCGCGGCATTGGCTCGGATCCGCGGATCGGGTATCACTTCCTGTACGCCGGCTGTGGCTACGGCGGCTCGTGCTTTCCGAAGGACGTGCAGGCGCTGATCCGCACGGCCAGCGAAAGCGGCCACAATCTGCGCATCCTCGAAGCGGTCGAGGAAGTGAACCACAAGCAGAAAGACGTGCTGGTGCACAAGATCACGGACACGCTCGGCGACGATCTGAGCGGCCGCACGTTCGCCGTGTGGGGTCTCGCGTTCAAGCCGAATACCGATGATATGCGCGAGGCGCCGAGCCGTCGCCTGATCGCGGAACTGCTGGCGCGCGGCGCTCAGGTGCGCGCTTACGACCCGGTCGCTGTGACCGAAGCGCGCCGCGTGTTCGCCATCGACCTGCATGACGCACCGGAGCAGTTCGCGCGTCTGAGCTTCATGACCACGCAAGACGAAACGCTCACCGGCGCCGACGCCCTCGTGATCGTGACCGAATGGAAAGAATTCAAGAGCCCGGATTTCGTTCATCTGAAATCAGTGCTGAAGTCGCCGCTGATTTTCGACGGCCGCAACCTGTATGAACCGGACGCGATGACCGAGCTCGGCATCGACTACCACTCGATTGGACGCCCTTATGCCCAACCCTCTGAACTTCCGGCCAATGCCTGAGACCGTGCCCGGCGCCCCGCCGTCCACGCCCGCGCCGCAACTCACGGTAGTGCCGCGCGAACAGCTCGGCGCAGCGCGCGTGCTGGTGGTGGGCGACGTCATGCTCGATCGCTACTGGTTCGGCGACGTGAACCGCATCTCGCCGGAAGCGCCGGTGCCGGTCGTGCACGTGCAGCGTCAGGAAGACCGCCTCGGCGGCGCGGCAAACGTCGCGCGCAACGCGGTCGCGCTCGGCGCGCAGGCCGGCTTGTTGTGCGTGGTCGGCCATGACGAACCCGGCGAGCGCATCGTGCAACTGCTGGCCGAAAGCGGTGTGAAGCCGCATCTCGAACGCGATCCGGCGCTCCTCACCACGATCAAGCTGCGCGTGCTGTCGCGCCAGCAACAGTTGCTGCGCGTCGACTTCGAGAACTCGCCGGCGCACGAAGTGCTGCTCGCGAGTCTCGCCCGATTCGACGAACTGCTGCCTTTGCACGACGTGATTCTGATGTCCGACTACGCGAAGGGCGGCCTGACCCACGTCACGCAGATGATCTCGAAGGCGAATGCGGCGGGCAAGCCGGTGCTGGTCGATCCGAAGGGCGACGACTGGGAACGCTATCGCGGCGCCACGCTGATCACGCCGAACCGCGCCGAATTGCGGGAGGTGGTCGGCCAGTGGAAATCGGAAGAAGATCTGATCGCGCGCGTGACGAAACTGCGCACCGATCTGCAGTTCAAGGCGCTGCTGCTGACGCGCTCGGAAGAGGGCATGACGCTCTTCACGGACGGCGGCATCCTGCACGCGTCGGCGGTTGCGCGCGAAGTGTATGATGTTTCGGGCGCGGGCGACACCGTGATCGCCACGCTCGCCGCCATGCTCGGCGCGGGTCTCACGCTGGTCGAGGCGGTCGGGCTCGCGAATCGCGCGGCTGGCATCGTGGTTGGCAAACTCGGCACTGCCACCGTCGACTACGACGAACTTTTTCATTGATGCGGCCCGCCGGTTCCCTCGCTGTGCGCCCATGAGCGGCGCGTAAAAGGGATCCGCGGGGCGTCAACTGGACCTGTCGATTGGAGCTGGTGCAGAGCACTGACTCCGATCCCATGCAAAGCTCTTTACCGCAGGCTCATCATGACCCTCATCGTCACCGGCGCGGCCGGTTTTATCGGCAGCAATCTCGTGAAGGCGCTCAACGAGCGCGGTGAACAACGCATCATCGCCGTGGACAACCTCACGCGCGCGGACAAGTTCAAAAACCTCGTCGACTGCGAGATCGACGACTACCTCGACAAGACCGAGTTCGTCGAACGCTTCAAGCGTGGCGACTTCGGCAAAGTGCGCGCGATTTTCCACGAAGGCGCCTGTTCGGACACGATGGAAACCGACGGCCGCTACATGATGGACAACAACTTCCGCTACAGCCGCGACGTGCTCGATGTTTGCCTCGAGCAGAACATCCAGTTCCTGTATGCGTCGTCGGCGGCAACGTACGGTGGGTCGAGTCGCTTCGTCGAAGAGCGCGAAGTCGAGCAGCCGCTGAACGTGTACGGCTACTCGAAGTTCCTGTTCGATCAGGTGATCCGCCGCGTGCTGCCCACCTCGAAGAGCCAGATTGCCGGCTTCCGTTATTTCAACGTCTACGGGCCGCGCGAAACGCATAAGGCGCGCATGGCGTCGGTGGCGTTTCACAACTTCAACCAGTTCCGCGCCGAGGGCAAGGTCAAGCTGTTCGGCGAATACAACGGCTACGCCGCGGGCGAGCAGACGCGCGATTTCGTCTCCGTCGAAGACGTGGTGAAGGTCAACCTGTTCTTCTTCGACAATCCGGACAAGTCGGGCATCTTCAATCTGGGCAGCGGCCGCGCGCAACCGTTCAACGACATCGCCAGCACGGTGGTCAACACGCTGCGCTCGCTGAACAACGAGCCGGCACTATCGCTCGCGGATCAGGTGCAGCGCGGGTTGATCGAATACATTCCATTCCCCGATGCGTTGCGCGGCAAGTATCAATGCTTCACGCAGGCGGATCAGTCGAAGCTGCGCGCGGCCGGCTACGACGCGCCGTTTCTGAGCGTGCAGGAAGGTGTCGACCGTTACGTGCGTTGGCTATTCGGCCAGGTGTAAATCTTTCGGATCCCTCTTTAAACTGGAATCTCCCGGTTGGTGATGGTCGCCAACCGGTTGTACGAGGGAGATTCCATATGTTTCGAAAAATTCTGGTTACCGCGGCCATGCTGGCCGCATTCGGTCACGCTTATGCGGCGGTCGACGTCAATTCGGCCAGTGAGGATGCGCTGCGTGGCATCAAGGGCATCGGTCCTGCCAAGGCGAAAGCCATTCTCGACGAGCGTGCAGCGCATGGTCCGTTCAAGGACCCGGCCGACCTCGGCAAGCGCGTCAAAGGCATGGGCGGGCATACCGTCGAGCGCCTGCAGGCGGAGGGTCTCGCTGTCGGTCCGGCTGGCGCGGCTGCTAACCCGCAGGCTGCGGCGTCTGCACAGACCAAAGGCGCGGCCGTTCCGGCCGCCACGTCAAAGAACGGCGCCACGGTGGCAGTGAAGAAATAGCCTCACATGGACTCCGCGTGCGGGCGTCGTGATCTGCGCGCAGAGTCCGTTCCCATCGTTTTTCCTTCATGGTCGGAGTTGGCAGGAACGCTCCTTCAGCTGTCATGCAGATGACTGGCTCCCGCGGTACTCAGCCGCGGGTTTTTTGCGTTGCGGGCGCTCACTGGCGGGCGCCTGCATCCATGCGGGCAGAAGGGCCGCACGGCAGCCGCAGGCACGGTGGTTTAGAATCGATGGATTGAAGACTCCGCGCATCGACAGCTCCTGAACCGATATGGCTTACAAAACGATTGAAGACACGATCGGCAATACGCCGCTCGTACAACTCGTCCGGCTTCCCGACGACGAGATCCGCAGCCGCAATAACGTGATCCTTGCAAAGCTCGAGGGCAACAACCCGGCGGGCTCGGTGAAGGATCGCCCGGCGTTGTCGATGATCAAGAAAGGGGAAGCGCGCGGACGCATCAAGCCGGGCGACACGCTGATCGAATCGACCAGCGGCAACACGGGCATTGCGCTCGCCATGGCGGCCGCGGTCCGTGGCTACAAGATGGTGTTGATCATGCCGGAAGATCTGTCGGTGGAGCGACGTCAGAGCATGGCCGCGTATGGCGCGCAGATCGTGCTCACGCCGGTCACGGGCGGCATGGAGTACGCACGCGATCTGGCCGAGCAGATGCAGCGCGAAGGCAAGGGCATCATCCTCGATCAGTTCGCCAATCCGGATAATCCGGCCGCGCACGTCGAAGGCACGGGCCCGGAAATTTGGCGCGACACGGAAGGGCGCATCACCCACTTCGTGTCGTCGATGGGCACGACCGGCACGATCATGGGCGTGTCCACCTATCTGAAAGAGCAGAATCAGGCCATCGAGATCATCGGTGCGCAACCCGAAGAGGGGTCGCGTATCCCGGGCATTCGCAAATGGCCGGAAGCCTATCTGCCGAAGATTTTCGATCGCAGCCGCGTGGACCGCGTCGAGAACGTGAGCCAGGCCGCTGCTGAAGCGATGGCGCGCCGCATGGCGTCGGTGGAAGGGATTTTTGCCGGCATCTCGTCGGGCGGCGCGTGCGAAGTGGCGCTGCGCATCGCACGGCAAGTTGAGAATGCGACGATCGTGTTCATCGTCTGCGATCGCGGTGACCGCTATCTGTCGACGGGTGTGTTTCCCGCGTAAGCGCGTCGCTTAAAGTCTCGCTCGCCAATGAAAAAGCGCCGGTTCAAGACCGGCGCTTTTTTTCATCTCGTCGACTCGCGTGGCGCACCCGGCGCTCTCATCAAAGTTATTGCGAAGCTGCAGCCGGCGGCGCCGCGTTGTTGACGGCGTTCGTCGCGTCGCCGGCTTCCATCTGCGCCTTGACTCGCTGACCCAACTGATACACCGCAAGCGCGTAAAAGAAGCTCCGGTTATAACGCGTCAGCACGTAGAAATTCTTCAAGCCCAGCATGAACTCTGTGCCACGTCCCGGCGAGGGCAGGTCCACCACCGTCACCGGCGTGCCGGCTTCCGACGCGATATCCACACCCGGTTCGTTCAGCAGCAACCCGGCGCGCAGCAATTGATCGAGCGGCCAGTGCGGCTCCGGCTGGCCGTCGGCGGCTGCTTGCGCGACGCCCAGGCTGCCGGCGTCCGAGCCGATCTTCCACACCACCGGCCGGCCGCTTTCCCAACCGTTCTGACGCAGATAATTCGCGACGCTGCCGATTGCATCCGCCTGGCTCGTGCGCAGGTCGATACGCTTATTCCCGTCGTAGCTCACCGCGTATTGCACGATGCTGCTCGGCAGGAACTGCGGAATACCGATCGCGCCGGTGTAGGAGCCGAGCACCGTGGACGGATCGATCTGCGAGTCGCGCGTCCAGACCAGGTAGTCTTCGAGATTCTTGCGGAAGGTCGCCTGGCGATCCGCGCGATTGGCGGTGTTCGGATAGTCGAAGCTGAGCGTGGTCAGCGCATCGAGCACGCGGAAGTTGCCCATGAAGCGCCCATAGATCGTCTCGACGCCGATGATGCCGACGATCACTTCCGGCGGCACGCCGAACTCTTCATAGGCGCGTTGCAGCGTGGCCTGGTTCGTGCGCCAGAAGCGCACGCCGGCATTGATACGGATCTGGTCGAGGAAGCGCGACTGATACACGCGCCAGTTCTTGACCGACGGCGAAGGCGACGGCGTCACGAGCTTGACCGCGGTGGCCGAATAACTCACGCTGGCAAAGAGCGAGTGCAGCGTGGATTCGTCGAAGTCGTAGCGCGCGACCATGTCGTTGATGAACGCGTTGACATCGGCATTGTTCGCGTAGCGCTGCGGGATGATCTCTTCTTCAAACGTTTGCCCTTGCGGCACCGCGGGTTGCGGCTGGCTTTGCGCGAGCAGCACCGGCGCTTTCTTGCCAGCGCTTTGCGCGCTCGCCGGACTGGTTGCCATGAACATGCACGATGCGACGGACAGTGCGGCGGCCATGGTTCTGGAGCGTAGCCGGTTTCGTGCAGACAGAGCAAGCTTGACGGTCATAGTGAGCTAAAGGCGCGTGGCGCAGGAGACAAGGGAAAGACGGGGAAAAACCGATCGGGGCAGTATACCCGACGCCTCCCGCAAAACTGTGCCTGACGCGTCACAGCCGCATCGTGTGGTAACTTGATGAATGTTGGCGCGCCGACGGCGTGCGCCCCTGGATGGAGACATGCCGCGCGCGCCTCGAAGGCGCGACGCCGCAGAAAGAGAATCATGGCAACAGGCTTCTATTCCCACGCCGATTGTCTGCTGCACGACATGGGGCAATGGCATCCCGAATGCCCCGCGCGTCTGCAGGCAATCGAAGATCAGTTGATCGCGAGCCGCATCGACTCCTTGATCGAGCGCGAGTCGGCGCCGCTCGCCGACGATGCCGCGCTGCTGCGCGTGCATACGCAAGCTCACGTCGACTATATTCGCAGCCGCTCGCCCGCTGAAGGCGTCGCCGAAATCGATCCCGATACGACGATGAACCCGCATACCCTGCAAGCCGCGTTGCGCGCGGCGGGCGCCGCGGTCGCCGCGACCGACGCGGTGATCGAAGGCCGTTACGACAACGCCTTCTGCAGCGTGCGCCCGCCCGGCCACCACGCGGAGCCGGCGCGCGCCATGGGCTTCTGCTTCTTCAACAACGTCGCGATCGCCGCGCGTCATGCGCTCGAAGTGCATGGCCTGGAGCGCGTCGCGATCATTGATTTCGACGTGCATCACGGCAACGGCACTGAAGCGGCTTTCTCGGGCGACTCGCGCGTGCTGATGTGCAGCATCTTCCAGCATCCGTTTTACCCGTTCACCGGCGCCGACAATCAGGCGGCCAACATGTGCAACGTGCCGATGCCGGCGCGCTCGAAAGGCATGGCGGTGCGCGAAGCGGTGGACCTGTTGTGGCTGCCGCGCCTGCATGAGTTCAAGCCGGAGATGCTGTTCATCTCGGCCGGCTTCGACGCGCATCGTGAGGACGACCTCGGCAACATGGGTCTCGTCGAAGACGATTACGCCTGGATCACCGATCAGATGCGCGAGATCGCGAAGCGTTATGCGCGCGGGCGGATCGTGAGTTGTCTCGAAGGCGGGTACAACCTGTCCGCGTTGGGGCGCAGCGTGGTCGCCCACGTACGCTCGCTGGCTGGGATCTGAATCGCCAAGTCGCCAGGCCGCGCGGCGCTATCCGCTCAAAACGCGATGAGGAGCGAGCCATGAACGCCGATGCACGCAACGTCTCACTGGTCGAGATCGAACACGACGCGTACGGCGTACGCGGCGTGGTGCGGTTGACGATGAACCGGCCCGACGCCTTCAACGCGCTCTCCGAAGCCTTGCTCGACGACCTGCAGACCGCATTGAGCGAGATCGGGCGCTCGGACGCGCGTGTGGTCGTGATCGCCGGCGCCGGGCGCGCGTTCTGCGGGGGACACGATCTGAAGGAAATGCGCGCGGCGCCGTCGCGGGTTTACTACCAGGCGCTGTTCGCGCGCTGCACGAAGCTCATGATGACGATCCAGCGCTTGCCGCAACCGGTGATCGCGCGGGTGCAAGGCATTGCCACGGCGGCCGGCTGTCAACTCGTCGCGATGTGCGATCTGGCGGTCGCGGCCGACACGGCGCGGTTTGCGGTGTCGGGCGTGAACCTCGGGCTCTTCTGCGCGACACCTTCCGTGCCGCTGTCGCGCAACCTGTCGCGCAAGGCGGCGCTTGAAATGCTGCTCACCGGCGATTTCATCGATGCCGCCGAGGCGAAGCAGCAAGGTCTCGTCAACCGCGTGGTCCCAGCGGATGCGCTCGATGCGGAAATCACGCGGCTCGCCACCAGCATCTGCGCGAAACCCGTCGAAGCCGTGAGCGCCGGCAAAGGCCTCTTCTATCGTCAGTTGGAGATGGGTATCGAAGCGGCTTACCAGCTCGCCGGGCAGACGATGGCCTGCAACATGATGGACGAGTCAGCGCTCGAAGGTGTGCAGGCTTTCATCGACAAACGACCGCCTGACTGGAAGCGCGACGAAAAATAGGCGCGCGTCGTTCAGGCTCCTACCACCATCCGTTTTTCAATCCACTCGACCAAAGCGCCGATCACGCGATCGCGGTCGAGGTCGTTCATCGTCTCGTGATAGCTGCCATCGTGCAGCGTGAGCGTCTTGTCCGGCGAGCCTGCGTGCTGACCGAATTCGCGGCTGCCTTCGGGTTCGGTGAGCTTGTCAGCGGTGCCGTGATAAACGAGCAACGGTACACGCAACCCCGCACGGCCGCGTTCGATGCGCGCCATCGCCAGCAACAGTTCCGCGCCGGTGCGCGCGGGAATCGCGCCGTGATGCACGAGCGGATCGTTGCGATTGGCGTTCACCACGGGCTGAAGGCGCGAGAGCAAGGCGGCGTCGATTTTCATCGCCGGGAAGCTCGGGTAGAGACGGCTGATCACCTGGCTCAGCTTGAGCATCCAGCGCGGCACGTCGCGGCCGGGTGCGAGCGCCGGACTCGACAGAATCAGGCCGTTCAGGCGCCGGCCGCTCTCGTCGAGGCGCTCGATCGCGTAGAGCGCGGCCACGGCGCCGCCCATGCTGTGGCCCATCAGGAAGAGCGGGGCGCAACTTTGCGCGGCGGCGTCGAGCAAGGCTTGCGCGTCCAGCAGATAGTCGTCGAAGCGCTTCACATAGGACCGTTTGCCGGGCGCGTGGCCGTGGCCGCGCAGATCGATCGCCACCAGTTCGATGCCGGCCGCGTTCAGCCGCGCGGCCAATGCCGCATAGCGGCCGGCGTGCTCGGCGAGGCCGTGGAGCAGCGCGACCGTGGCGCGCGGTGGCACGGCGGCGGGCCAGCGGTATAGCGGCAAGTCGACGCCGTCGGCGGTCGTAACCGAGGCGCGCTGCGGTTCGCCGGCGGCGTTCCGGTTGCCCGCGCTGGGCCGCACATTGCTGCTTTGAGATGTCTCCATAACCGCCGCTTATCCTGATTTTGTTCCGCCCGATCATAGTCGCAGCGACCGTGCGCGCGCGAGCCTCTCGCACCGAGCATACCTCTAATGCCCACAGGTTATGAAAAGATCGGAATTGATTATTAAAGGGAATGACGACGCTGCGGTAGAATTGCCGGCTCAAATCCCAATAAAAGCAACGGCGGCCGCTTGTCGGGAGCACACAACGCTCGCTGACAGACTCCGCCGTTTCGTTTTTCCATGATCGAAATACGCAATATCTCCCAGCGGTTCGCCGGGCCCCGGGGCTGGGTCGAGGCGCTGCACAACGTCAATCTGTCGATTCCGGCGGGCGAGGTGTTCGGCATCATCGGCCGCAGCGGCGCGGGCAAGAGTACGCTCGTGCGCACCCTGAACCTGCTGACGCGCCCAAGCGAAGGCAATATCGTCGTCAACGGCCGCGATCTGACGACGCTGCCCGCCGCGCAATTGCGCGAGGCGCGCCGCGAGATCGGCATGATCTTCCAGCACTTCAACCTGCTGTCGTCGCGCACGGTCTACGACAACGTCGCGTTGCCGCTCGAACTCGCCGGCATGAAGCGCGACGAAATCGAAGCGAACGTGCTGCCGCTGCTCGAGTTGGTGGGCCTGTCGGCGCAGAAAGATCGCTATCCGGCGCAAATCAGCGGCGGGCAGAAACAGCGCGTCGGCATTGCGCGCGCTTTGGCAAGCAAACCCAAAGTGCTGCTCTCCGACGAAGCGACCTCCGCGCTCGATCCCGAAACCACGCGCGCGATTCTCGACCTGCTCAAGCGTATCAATCGCGAATTGAACCTGACCATCGTGCTGATCACGCACCAGATGGACGTGATCAAGCAGGTCTGCGACCGCGTCGCCGTGCTGGACGCGGGCCGTGTGGTCGAAGAAGGCAAGGTCATCGACGTGTTCCTGCAACCGCATCACGAAGTGACGCGCGCCCTGATCGGCGACGTGATCGCGCAGGAACTGCCGCCCGCCATGAAGGCGCGCGTCGCGGAACGACTCAAGACCGGCAGCGGCCACTTGCTGCGCCTCGCGTTCACCGGCTCGGGCGTCGATCAGCCGATCCTGTCGGAAACGATCCGCCGCTACGAACTCGACTTCAATATCCTGCACGGCCAGATCGACGAGATCCAGGGGCAGGCGTTCGGCTCGCTCGCGGTGCTCGCGGGCGGCGAACCGACGAAGGTCGCGCAGGCGCTCACGTATCTGCGTGAACAGGGTGTGGTGGTGGAGGAGCTCTCGTATGTTGAGTGAAATGTTCGATATGTTCGTCCAGTCGTTCTGGGAAACGCTCGTCATGGTGGGCATTTCCGGACTGGTCGGCGCTTTGGTGGGTTTGCCGCTCGGCGTGGCGTTGTATCTCACGGATCGTCAAGGCGTCCTGCAGAACATCGCCGTGAATCGCGTGATGGGCGTGATGGTCAACGCGGTGCGTTCGACGCCGTTCATCATCTTGCTGGTTGCGGTGATTCCGTTCACGCGTCTGGTGGTGGGTTCGTCGATCGGGACGGCGGCCGCTGTCGTGCCGCTGACGATCGCCGCCGCGCCATTCATCGCGCGTCTGGTCGAGACTGCGCTGCGCGAAGTGGATCGCGGCTTGATCGAAGCGGCGCAGGCGATGGGCGCGACCACCAGCCAGATCGTCTTCAAGGTGTTGTTGCCGGAATCGCTGCCGGGCGTGGTCGCCGGTTTGACGATTACCTTCGTCTCGCTGGTCGGTTACTCGGCGATGGCGGGCGCGATCGGCGGCGGCGGTCTCGGCGATCTCGGCATTCGCTACGGGTATCAGCGTTTCCTGCCGGAAGTGATGTTGACGGTCGTGGTGATTCTGATCGTCTTCGTGCAGATGGTGCAGTCGTTCGGGGATTGGCTCGTGCGTCGTTTGAGCCATAAGTAAAACAACAACGTCGATAGGTTTGGAAAGGTCCATCATGCAACGTCGTTTCATTCTCAAGCTGGCCGCCGCGCTCGGCGCCGCATCGCTGTTCGCCGCCAATGCGGCTCACGCTGAAGACACGATCAAGGTCGGCGTCACCGGCGGCCCGCACGCGCAGATCATGGAAGTCGTGAAGACGGTCGCGGCGAAGAACGGTCTGAACATCAAGATCGTCGAATTCTCCGATTACGTGCAGCCGAACGCCGCGCTCGCTGGCGGCGATCTGGACGCGAACAGCTACCAGCACGAGCCGTATCTGCAGGCGCAGGTGAAGGACCGCGGCTACAAGCTGATCGGCATCGCGGACACGGTTACGTACCCGATGGGCATCTATTCGAAGAAAGTGAAGACGCTGGCCGAACTGCAGCCGGGCGCGAAGATCGCGGTGCCGAACGATCCGACCAACGGCGGCCGCGCGTTGCTGTTGCTGCAAAAGCAGGGTCTGCTGAAACTGCGTGCCGACGCGGGGCTGAAGGCGACGCCGCTCGACATCGTCGACAACCCGAAGAAGCTGAAGATCGTCGAACTCGACGCCGCGCAGATTCCACGCTCGCTGAACGACGTGGACGCGGCCGCGATCAACACGAACTTCGCGATGGAAGCGGGTCTGAAGCCCAAGCAGGACGCCATCGCGATAGAGGACCCGAAAGGTCCTTACGTAAACATTATCGCAATCCGCGAAGCGGATAAGAATAAGCCGTGGGTCGCCAAGCTGGTCGCGGCGTATCATTCGCCGGAAGTGAAGCAGTTCGTTGAAAGCAAATTCGGCGGGTCGGTCATCACTGCGTGGTGAGCCGGCGGTCCGCAGAGCAAGCAAGATACGACGGCAATGCAAAATTAGAGTCGTAAGGCTTAACCCGGGGTTGTCTCCCGGGTTTTTTCGAGATTAAAATAGAACGATCGTTCGATATTGCCGTCACGCCGCTGAGGAGCGATATCCTCCTGCTAAAGCACCCGCGACAAGGCTGCCATGAGGGCAGTCGCTATAATGTTCGTTGGGTTGACGTATTCGTAACTTTGGAGCGTGTGCATGAAAATCCTGGTGCCAGTCAAAAGAGTGGTCGATTACAACGTGAAAGTTCGAGTCAAGTCGGACGGCACGGGCGTCGACATCGCCAACGTGAAGATGTCGATGAATCCGTTCGACGAAATCGCGGTTGAAGAAGCCGTTCGTCTGCGTGAAGCAGGCGTGGCGACGGAAGTGATCGCTGTGTCCTGCGGCGTGACGCAAGCGCAGGAAACGCTGCGCACGGCGCTGGCGATCGGTGCGGATCGCGCGATCCTGATCGAGTCGTCGCAAGAACTGCAGCCGTTGGCCGTGGCCAAGCTGCTTAAGGCGCTGGTCGACAAGGAACAGCCTTCGCTCGTCATTCTCGGCAAGCAGGCTATCGACGACGATTCGAACCAGACGGGTCAGATGCTGGCTGCTTTGGCTGGTTTACCGCAAGCGACCTTTGCTTCGAAGGTTGTTGTCGCTGACGGCAAGGCAACCGTTTCGCGCGAAGTGGACGGCGGTGCTGAAACGCTGTCTTTAAAGCTTCCCGCAGTTATCACGACGGACCTGCGCCTGAACGAGCCGCGCTACGTGACGCTGCCGAACATCATGAAGGCGAAGAAGAAGCCGCTGGAAGTCCTCAAGCCGGAAGATCTCGGCGTCGATGTCACGCCGCGCCTGACGACGCTGAAGGTCGTCGAGCCGCCCAAGCGCTCCGCCGGCGTGAAGGTGCCGGACGTGAAGACGCTGGTCGAGAAGCTGAAGAACGAAGCCAAGGTGCTGTAAGGGAGACGGACGAAATGACGAATCTGGTAATTGCAGAACACGACAGCGCGTCGATCAAGGCCGCGACGCTGAACACGATTGCAGCCGCGCAGAAGATTGGTGGTGATATCCACGTGCTGGTGGCAGGGCATAACGCGCAAGCCGCAGCTGATGCAGCGGCGAAGATTGCAGGCGTTTCCAAAGTGTTGCTGGCTGACGCGCCGCAACTCGCAGCAGGCCTGGCAGAAAACATCGAAGCCACGGTGCTGAACATCGCGAAGGACTACACACACATCCTCGCGCCAGCAACCGCGTACGGCAAGAACATCACGCCGCGTATCGCCGCAAAGCTCGACGTCGCGCAGATCAGCGATATCACGGCAGTGGACAGCCCGGATACGTTCGAGCGCCCGATCTACGCCGGTAACGCGATCGCAACGGTGCAATCCGCTGATCCGATCAAGGTCATCACGGTCCGCACGACCGGTTTCGACCCTGTCGCAGCCGAAGGCGGCAGCGCATCGGTGGAAAAAATCGAAGCGGCCGCCGACAGCGGCATCTCGTCATTCGTGAGCCGTGAAGTGACGAAGCTGGACCGTCCGGAACTGACGGCGGCAAAGATCATCGTTTCGGGTGGCCGCGGTCTGGGCAACGGCGAGAACTACACGAAGGTTCTGGAACCGCTGGCGGACAAACTGAACGCAGCGCTCGGCGCATCGCGCGCAGCGGTCGATGCGGGCTTCGTGCCGAACGACTATCAAGTGGGACAAACCGGCAAGATCGTCGCGCCGCAGTTGTACATCGCAGTCGGCATCTCGGGCGCGATCCAGCATCTGGCCGGGATGAAAGACAGCAAAGTCATCGTCGCGATCAACAAAGACGAAGAAGCGCCGATCTTCAGCGTCGCCGATTACGGTCTGGTAGGCGATCTGTTCACGCTCGTGCCCCAACTCGTCAGCGAACTCGGTTAAGCGCCGTAGCGCCGCATAAAAGGCGTCTGGCAGCACAGGAAGGGCGCGGGACCGATCAAGTCCAGCGCCCTTTTTTTATATCAGAAGCGGGAGGAGAACTGAAATGAGCTATACGGCGCCCATCAAGGACATGTTGTTCGTGATGAAAGAACTGGCCGGTCTCGAAGACATCGCGACCTTGCCGGGCTTCGAAGACGCGAACCTCGAAACGGCGCAAGCCGTCCTCGAAGAATCGGCGAAACTGTGCGGTGGAGTGCTGGCGCCGCTGAACGTCGAAGGCGATCGCAATCCGAGCAGTTGGAAAGACGGCGTGGTCACCGCGACGCCCGGCTTCAAGGAAGCGTTTCGCCAGTTCGGCGAAGGCGGCTGGCAAGGTGTACAACATCCCGTCGATTACGAAGGCCAGGGCCTGCCGAAGCTGATCGCGACGCCGTGCGTCGAAATGCTCAACGCGTCGAATCTATCGTTCGCGCTGTGTCCGTTGCTGACTGACGGCGCGATCGAAGCGCTGCTCACCGCCGGCACCGAAGCGCAAAAACAGACCTATGTCCCGAAGCTGATTTCCGGTGAATGGACCGGCACGATGAACCTGACCGAGCCGCAGGCCGGTTCCGATCTCGCGCTCGTGCGTACGCGCGCCGAGCCGCAGGGCGACGGCTCGTTCAAGCTGTTCGGCACGAAGATTTTCATTACGTGGGGCGAGCACGACATGGCGAAGAACATCGCCCATCTCGTGCTGGCCCGTACGCCGAATGCGCCCGAAGGCGTGAAAGGCATTTCGCTTTTCATCGTGCCGAAGTTCCTCGTCAATGAAGACGGTTCGCTCGGCGAGCGCAACGACGTGCATTGCGTGTCGATCGAACACAAGCTCGGCATCAAGGCGAGCCCGACCGCGGTGCTGCAATTCGGCGACCACGGCGGCGCGATCGGTCATCTGGTCGGCGAGGAGAATCGCGGCCTCGAATACATGTTCATCATGATGAACGCGGCGCGTTTTGCTGTCGGCATGCAAGGCGTGGGCGTCTCGGATCGCGCTTATCAAAAGGCAGTGGCGTACGCGAAAGATCGCGTGCAAAGCCTTCCCGTCGATGGCTCCGCGAAGCAGCCGGTCGCGATCATTCAACACCCCGACGTGCGCCGTATGCTCGCGACCATGCGCGGCCTCACTGAAGCGTCGCGGGCGCTGGCTTATGTGGCCGCGGCGCACTGCGACATCGCGCATCGTCACGCGGACGAAGGCAAGCGCGCCGAGCATCAGGCGATCTACGAATACCTCGTGCCGATCGTGAAGGGCTGGAGCACGGAGTTGTCCATCGACGTCGCGAGCCTCGGCGTGCAGGTGCACGGCGGCATGGGCTTCATCGAAGAAACCGGCGCCGCGCAGTACTACCGCGACGCGCGCATTCTGACGATCTACGAAGGCACGACCGCGATTCAGGCCAACGACCTGATCGGCCGAAAAACCGTGCGCGACGGCGGCAAGGTGGCGAAGTCGCTGCTCGCCGAGGTGGCTGCAACGATCGAGGCACTCGGCGCGCAGCAAGGCCCGGCGTTCGACTCGATGAAGAAGTATCTCGCGCAGGGCCAGCGCTCGTTGGGCGCGGCGGTCGATTTTGTGGTCGCCAATACGAAGGGCGATCCGAATGCGGTATTCGCCGGCAGCGTGCCGTATCTTAAACTCGCGGGCATCGTGCTGGGCGGCTGGCAGATGGCGCGTGCGTTGCTCGTGGCGGCTCAGAAGCGCGACGAAGACCCGTCGTTCTACGGCGCCAAGATCGCGACCGCGCAGTTCTACGCGGAGCATGTGCTGCCGCTGGCGTCGGCGCTCGAGGCGTCGATTGTCAGCGCGAAGGGCGGAGAGAGTGTGCTGGCTTTGTCGGAAGATCAGTTCTGACGTTGCTTCGGCTTCTGTTCCGCGTATAAAAACAAACGGCGCCTGTGAGGCGCCGTTTGTTTTGTCGCGCCGATCTGTGAGATCGCAAACCAGCTCAACCGCTCGCGAAGCGTTGTTAAACCTTAGGCATAAGCCGGGCGATGCGCACCGCCAATCTCGCCGAGATAGCGATGCACCGACAGATCGTCCGCCTTGATGGCCGGTTGCTTGCCCGACATCACGTCGGCGAGCAGCTGCCCCGAGCCGCACGACATCGTCCAGCCCAGCGTGCCGTGGCCCGTGTTCAGGAACAGGTTCGGCACCAGCGTGCGGCCGACGATCGGCGTGCCGTCCGGCGTCATCGGACGCAGACCGGTCCAGAAGGTGGCCTTCGACGTATCGCCGCCGCCCGGGAACAGATCGTTCACGCACAGTTCGAGCGTTTCGCGGCGCGCCTGGCGCAGCGATTTGTCGAAACCGACAATCTCGGCCATGCCGCCCACACGAATCCGGTCGTCGAAACGCGTGATCGCGATCTTGTACGTTTCGTCGAGCACGGTCGACACTGGCGCCGACGCTTCGTTGACGATCGGCGCAGTGATCGAATAACCCTTGAGCGGATAGACCGGAATCTTCACGAGACCGGACAGGAACTGGGTCGAGTACGAACCCAGCGCGACGACGAACGAATCCGCGCGCACCAGTTCCTCGCCGCACTTCACGCCGGCGATGCGGTCGCCGGCCATCGCGAGTGCGTCGATCGGCGTGTTGTAACGAAATTTGACGCCCAGTTCCTCAGCCAGCGCGGCGAGGCGCGTGGTGAACATCTGGCAGTCGCCGGTTTCGTCGCCCGGCAGGCGCAGACCGCCGGTCAGCTTGTGCGACACCGCGGCGAGCGCCGGTTCGGCCCGCGCGAGTTCGGCAGGCGACAGCAGTTCATACGGCACATTGGCTTCCTCCAGCACGGCGATGTCTTTCGCTGCGCCTTCGAATTGCTGCTGCGTGCGGAACACCTGGAGCGTGCCGCCGGCGCGGCCTTCGTACTGGATGCCGGTTTCGGCGCGCAGCGCTTGCAGACAGTCGCGGCTGTATTCGGCGAGGCGAACCATGCGGCCCTTGTTCACCGCATAACGCGACGACGTGCAGTTCTGCAGCATCTGCCACATCCACTGCAACTGGAATTGCGTGCCGTCGAGGCGGATTGCCAGCGGCGCGTGTTTCTGGAACATCCACTTGACGGCCTTCAGCGGCACGCCCGGCGCAGCCCACGGCGACGCGTAGCCCGGCGAGATCTGGCCGGCGTTGGCGAAACTGGTTTCGAGCGCCGGGCCGGCCTCGCGATCGATAACGGTCACTTCGTGCCCCGCGCGCGCCAGGTAATACGCGCTGGTCACGCCGACGACGCCACTGCCCAAAACGACGACTCGCATAGATGCTCCAGGTATTCAAATGAGGTCTGAGGACGGTGCGCTTGTCGATTCGTTGGAATTCGTTCGATTAACAAGGTGTATCGCGGATCGTCCAGTGTTAACCGCTATACTATTAACAGTCAGGTAGGTTTTGTTATTGTATTTTCAAGATTTTCAGCAAAAATATCATGCGTACACAGCGCCAACCGGTCCGGTCCCTCGACAAACTCGATCACAAGATCCTGCGGCTGCTGCAGCAGGACGGCCGCATGGCCATGAAGGACCTGGCCGAACAGGTGGGACTATCGGTCACGCCGTGTATCGAGCGCGTCAAGCGGATGGAGCGCGACGGTGTGATCACCGGCTACCACGCGCGCGTGAACCCGGCGGAGTTAGGCGCGGCGCTGCTGGTGTTCGTCGAGATCACGCTGGCTCACAAGAGCGGCAACATGTTCGATCAGTTCCGCCGCGAGGTGCAGAAGATCCCCGAGGTGCTGGAGTGCCATTTGGTATCGGGCGATTTCGACTATCTGATCAAGGCGCGCATCGGCGAAATGGCCGATTACCGGAAGCTGCTGGGCGACATCCTGCTGCAACTGCCTGGCGCGGTGCAGTCGAAAAGCTACGTCGTGATGGAGGAGATCAAGGAAACGCTGATGATTCCGGTAGGGGATTGAACGGCACAACAGCGCTCGGCGGGGCTCGACAAACGGCGTAAACACTGTATATTTGTACAGGCGTTTTGCGCCGTTTTCCGTTTTTGCGTGTTCAAGCCGTGACCGACTCCGACTCCCACTTCGTCAACGAATTTCCGATCGCGCCGCCCGCGCCTCGCAAGGGCCGTGGCGCAGTGACGAACCTGCAAGGCCGCTACGAAGTCGACCAGCGCGAAGCGGTGGACGACGGCTGGCTGTCGGCGCCGGAAGACGATGACGAGCCCAAGGTCTTGCGCACGCAGGTCTTCGAAGAGCGGGCCAAGACCATTCTTACGCGCAATGCATCGCCGGATATTCCGTTCAGCGTGTCGCTTAACCCGTATCGCGGCTGCGAGCACGGCTGCATATATTGCTTCGCACGGCCCACGCACAGTTATCTGGGGCTGTCGCCGGGGCTCGACTTCGAAAGCCGGATCTACGCCAAGATTAATGCGCCGGAGTTGCTCGAGCGGGAATTGTCGAAGAAGTCGTACGTGCCGGAGCCGATCGCGCTGGGCGTCAATACGGATGCCTGGCAGCCCGTCGAGCGTGACCTGCGACTCACGCGCAGGGTGATCGAAGTGCTCAGCGAACGTCACCATCCGTTTGCGGCGATCACCAAGTCGTCGCTGATCGAACGCGATCTCGATCTGCTGGCGCCCATGGCGGCGCGCGGGCAATTCATGGCGGCCATTACGATCACTACGCTGGACGCCGAGATCGCTCGCACGCTCGAGCCGCGCGCGGCCACGCCGTCGCGGCGACTGCGCACCATCCGCACGTTGAGCGAGGCGGGCATCCCGGTCGGCGTCAGCATCGCGCCGGTGATTCCGTTCGTCACCGAACCGGACATGGAGCGCGTGCTGGAGGCCTGTGCGGAGGCTGGCGCGAGCAATGCAAGCTATATCGTGCTGCGTCTGCCGTGGGAAGTCGCGCCGTTATTCAAAGATTGGCTCGCGGCGCACTTTCCCGATCGTGCTGAACGGGTGATGGGCCGCGTGCGGGACATGCGGGGTGGGAAGGATTATGACTCGTCCTTTTCCACGCGCATGAAGGGTGAAGGCTTGTGGGCGGATCTGCTCAAGCAGCGATTCCACAAGGCGGCGCGCCGCCTGGGCCTGAATCTGCGTGATCGCGGCATTCTGGATATGTCGCACTTTCGCGGGGTCGAGGCGCCGCGCCCCGTCGAACCGCCGCGCGACGACCCTCAACTGGATCTTTTCTAGCGCGGCGCGCGGCGGATCACTGCGAGAGCGCTTTGGCCGCCTGCACCTGGCTTTCGAAGTACGTCTGGAACGAAATGGCGAGGCCTGTCATCAGCAGGAAGGCGCCGATCAGCAGCGAAAAGATCACGACGAAAATGACCGTCCAGCCGGAGCGGCTTTTGCGTTGCGTCTGAGCGTTGAACTGCGCGTCCCACTTTTCGTCCGGACGCAGCCCGTAGACGATCGCGGCGAGAAACGCGGCGAGCGGCGAGACAGCACCGGGAAAGGCCAGCGCCCAGCCGAGCATCGAAGACCGTTCGCTCGCCACCAACAGCATGGCGCCCGGAATGCCGATCAGCGTGCCGATCACGTGTGCCCAGCCGTAGATGTCGCGCATGCCGTACAGATAGAACCGGTGAGCGCCGAGGCTGCCGAAGAAGAACGCCAGTGCGGCGGTAATCGTTTTGGATCTGAAACGCGGGGAAGTCGAGACAAGGGTGGACATGTAGGCCAGAGCAGAGTGACAGGCGGTCGAAAGGAGCGGCGCGCGGCGCGTGCGGACCGACGCGCATTCTACGCCCGCCGCGGGCCGCCGGTCACTTGACGAGTGGTCGCGGCAGGGTCGGGGGCGCTCTCAGCCGCGGGGCGAAGGGTTGGTGGTTACGGCAGCGGTGCAGCGGCGAAGCGGGTGATCAAGGCAGCTTGGCGAGTGGTGTGAGGAGCGCCGGATCTGGCTGGATCGGCGGCGCGGGTGTCGGCGCTCGATTGACTGAACAAGCTTTTCGAGCGCTCGGCGTTTGACGCTGCTTGCCACTTGAGGCGGGCTACGGCGCCGAATAGGTGACGCGATAGACAGCGCCGGCGTAATCGTCGCTGATCAGTAGCGAACCGTCGGGCAGTGGCAGCACGTCGGCGGGGCGTCCCCATTCGGTTTCGCCGGGCTGGAGCCAGCCTTCGGCAAACACTTCCTGGTGGGCATTGCTGCCATCCGGGTCCGTAATCACGTGCACGACGCGATAGCCGACCTTCTTGCTGCGATTCCACGAACCGTGCTCGGCGATAAAAATACTGTTCCGGTACGTGGCCGGAAACATCGAGCCGTCGTAAAAGCGCATGCCGAGCGCCGCTACATGCGCACCGAGTTTGACCACAGGCGGTGTAAACGCATTGCACGGATGGTCTTTGCCGAACTCGGGATCGGGCGTGTCGCCGCCATGGCAGTACGGAAAGCCGAAATCCATCCCGGCGCGCGGCGCGCGGTTGAGCTTGTCGTCCGGCACGTCGTCGCCAAGCAGGTCGCGGCCGTTATCGGTGAACCACAGTTCATGCGTCACGGGATGCCACGCGAAGCCGACCGAATTGCGGATGCCGCGCGCCACGACCTCGTAGTGACTGCCATCCGCGTCCATGCGGCCGATCAGCGCGAAGCGGTTGCGATCTTTCAGGCATACGTTGCAGGGCGCACCTTGCGGCACGTACAGCTTGCCGTCCGGGCCGAACGCGATGAATTTCCAGCCGTGGTGCGTCTCCGTGGGCAACGTGTCGATCACGACGGCGGGTTTGGGCGGATCGTTCAGGTGAGTATCGATCGCATCGAAGCGTACAATTTTCGACACTGCGGATACATAGAGCGCGCCATCGTGCCACGCCACGCCCGCCGGCGTTTCCAGGCCGGAAGCGATCACGTGGCGGGCCGTTACGCGTCCGTTTTGCAATTCGAGCGCGTAGACGTGGCCGTCGAGGCTGCCTATATAAAGAATGCCCTTCGGCGAGAGCGCCATGGCTCGTGCGCTCGGCACGGCATCCGACAAGACCTCGATATGGAAGCCCGGCGGCACCTTGATCCGGTCGACCGGCAGCGCGGCGAGCGCCGGCAGGGCAGTTGAGGCGAGCAGCACGGCCGCGCCTGTGCGCAGGGCCCGGCTTCGCGCAGCGCGCGCCGAGGAGGCGAACCGTATGGCGGCGGTAAAAAAAGCGCGCAAAAACACAATTGGCGGCAGGAGTTTCACGGGCGCTCCGTCAGGTAATTCGGGCGTTTCGACGTGGTTCGGAGTTCCCGCCTGTATGGCTGGCGCAACCCCGCCGCTCAGTTTATCCGGGTAAGTGTTTGTTATGGCGTCAGTTTCCCGCTATAATCGCGTGTTTCAGTCGTTCCGAACCCCGGTTTTCAAGGATTCTAGTATGGTCATCATCCGCTTGGCTCGTGGCGGCTCCAAGAAGCGCCCGTTCTACAACATCGTCGCAACCGATTCGCGTAACCGTCGTGACGGCCGCTTCATCGAGCGCGTTGGCTTCTACAACCCGGTCGCTACGAAGGGTGAGTCCCTCCGTATCGCTCAGGACCGCCTGACGTACTGGCAAGGCGTTGGCGCACAACTGTCGCCGACCGTCGAGCGTCTCGTGAAGGAAGCTGCAAAGGCGCAGCCGGCTGCTTAATGGTAGCTAGCATGCGTATCGTCGTCGGTTCGACCGGCGGCTCGCGCGGTTTGCGTGAGCAGTCCGATGCGCGAGTTGTTATGCTGAAGCAGGCGTCGAAGCTGGCAGCGAGGTTCTCTTCGAGGTGTTCTTATGTCTGAGCGTGATTCCGGCAGTTCAGGTCGCGTAAAGGCAGCAGCCCCGCGCGCGAAGACGTCTGGTCAGGCGCCGTTCGGTGCGTTCGTCCGCAAGCCGGTCGAAAATGCCGAAGGCAAGGCGAAAGCCCAAGTTGCAAACGCCGGTTCCAGTGCGGCAGAAATGCGCATGGAAACGGTGGAAAGCTGGCCGGCCGATGCGGTCGAGGTCGGCGCAATCGTCGACGCTTACGGCCTCAAGGGCTGGGTCAAGGTAGCCGCGCATGCGGATGCCGGCCACGGCGGCGACGCTTTGCTGAGCGCGAAGCGCTGGTGGCTGATCAAAGGCCAGGAGCGCAAATCGGCGCCGTCATTGCAGGCGAAAACGCATAGCGACAGTGTGGTTGCCCATCTGGGCGGCGTCGCTGACCGCGATGTGGCTCTGGTGCTGCGCGGCACCCGCGTCTATATCAGCCGCAGTGAATTTCCGGCTCTCGAAGCCGACGAGTTCTACTGGGTCGACCTGCTCGGCCTGGATGTGGTGAACGTTGCCGGAGTCAGTCTCGGCAAGGTTGTAGACATGATCGACAACGGTGCGCACTCGGTGTTGCGCATCGAATACCCGGATACCGACAAAAGCGGCAAGCCGGTCACCGGCGAGCGTTTGATCCCGTTCGTCGGCGTCTTTGTCAAAACGGTGGACCAGGCGGCGAAGCAGATCACTGTCGACTGGGAAGCCGATTACTAAATAATTTCGCTGAATGGAGAGAGCGATGCAGTTCGATGTCGTTACGCTCTTTCCGGACATGTTTCGCGCGCTAACCGACTGGGGTATCACCAGCCGAGCGGCGAAGCAGGAGCGCTACGGGTTGCGTACGTGGAATCCGCGCGATTTTACGATCGACAACTACCGCACGATCGACGATCGCCCATATGGCGGTGGCCCCGGCATGGTGATGCTGGCCAAACCGCTGGAAGACGCGATCGGCGCGGCGAAAGCGGCGCAGGCGGAGCAGGGCATTGGCGCGTCGCGTGTCGTGATGATGTCGCCGCAAGGCGCCACGTTGAATCACGACCGCGTCATGCAGTTCGCGGCCGAACCTGGCCTGATCCTGTTGTGCGGACGCTATGAAGCGATCGATCAGCGTTTGCTGGACCGTGTCGTCGACGAAGAAGTCAGCCTTGGCGACTTCGTGCTGTCGGGCGGCGAATTGCCGGCCATGGCCTTGATGGACGCTGTGGTGCGTCAGTTGCCCGGCGTGCTCAACGACTCGCAGTCGGCGGTGCAGGATAGTTTTGTCGACGTGCTGCTGGATTGCCCGCACTACACGCGTCCCGAGGAATACGACGGCGTGCGTGTGCCCGATGTGCTGCTCGGCGGCCATCATGCGGAGATCGAAGCGTGGCGTCGGCGGGAAGCCTTGCGCAACACGTTGAACAAACGGCCGGATCTGATCGTGAAGGCCAGAAAGAACAAGATGTTGAGCCGTGCCGACGAGGCATGGCTTGCGAGTCTCGCGAAGGAAGAGTCGAAGGCGTAAAGCCTTGGGTCTTTCAAGCGGACATTAGGCGGCGCCGCGCATGCGTGCACGGCGCCAGAGGTGAACCCATCCTCTATCGGGGCCGTAGCCGCAAGGCAGGTACGAACGCCGACAAGATGGACTTAGGAGTCAGTGATGAATCTGATTGCAATACTCGAGCAGGAAGAAATCGGCCGCGCCCTCGGCGAGAAGACCATCCCCGAATTCGCCCCCGGCGATACGGTGATCGTCAGCGTGAACGTGGTTGAAGGTACGCGTAAGCGTGTTCAGGCTTACGAAGGCGTCGTGATCGCCAAGCGTAACCGTGGTCTGAATTCGTCGTTCATCGTCCGCAAGATTTCGTCGGGCGAAGGCGTCGAGCGTACGTTCCAGACGTACTCGCCGCTGCTGGCAAGCATCGTCGTGAAGCGTCGTGGCGATGTGCGTCGTGCGAAGCTGTACTACCTGCGCGACCGTTCGGGCAAGTCGGCTCGGATCAAGGAAAAGCTGGTCGCGAAGAAAGACCGCGCTGCTCCGGAAGCGTAAAAGCTGTAAGAAAAAGCACCCCTCGCGGGTGCTTTTTTGTTTGCCAGGTCAAAATAGCGGCATGTCCCCTATCCGCTCATTCGAGAGACCCGTTGATCCGCCCCGTCTTTGAGCCTGAAACCTTGCCTGTCGAAGCGACGGGCGCCGATCTGCCGCCGGTGGCCGGCGAGCGTCTCACGCCTGACGGCCTGCGCGCACGCTTTGAGCAGCGTCTTGCCTGGACCCCCGAGCGCATCGTCGACGCGCCCTGGCGCGATACGCACGCCGATCCGCGAGTCGCGGCGGTGCTGGTGCCGCTGGTGGTCCGCGAGCACGGCCTGACCGTACTGCTGACTCAGCGTGCCGACCATCTGAACGATCACGCAGGCCAGGTGAGCTTTCCTGGCGGCCGTCACGAACCCTTCGACGCCGACGCCACAGCCACCGCGCTGCGGGAAGCGGAGGAGGAGGTCGGTCTCGATCCATCGCGTGTGGAAATTCTCGGCGCATTGCCCGACTATCTGACGGGCACCGGTTTTCGCGTGACGCCGGTGATCGGCCTCGTGCATCCGCCGTTCACGGTGAAGGCGGACGCGCTCGAAGTGGCCGAAGTCTTCGAAGTGCCGCTCGCCTTTCTGATGAACCCCGTGCACCACGAAGTCCGTGTGTTCCGCTATGAAGGCGGCGAGCGCCGCTTTTTCGCCATGCCGTATCCGCGCGCCGCATCGGCTGAAGCTGACGAGAATGGCAGTGAAGTCGGTAGCCACCATTTCATCTGGGGCGCGACGGCGGCGATGCTGCGCAACTTCTATCGGTTCCTCGCGGCCTGAGTTGCGTCGGACTGTGCAGTTGTCGGGTGTTTGTCGACGTCCGCGCTCAGTGGCATCCGACCCTGTGCTATCGTTATAAAACAATCGTAAAACTCGAAAAGCACGGCGCACCGCATGACTTTTTTCTCCGTATTGCTGGCTCTGATCATTGAACAGGTACGCGCGCTGTCGCCGAACAATCCGGTGTCCGCGTTGCTTCAATACCATGCGGAGTCGGCGGCGCACGGATTCGATGCCGGCAAGCCGAAGCACGGCCTGCTCGCCTGGCTCGTGGTGGTGGTGCCCTGGACGCTGGTCGTCGCGCTCGTCTACTACGTGCTGTATCACATTCACTTTGCGCTGGCGTTCCTGTGGAACGTCGCGGTGCTGTACTTCACGCTGGGCTTCCGCCAGTTCAGTCATTACTTCACCGACATTCACCTCGCGTTGAATAACGATGACGTGCCGCGCGCGCGTGAGATCCTGAACGAATGGACCGGGCTTGATACCGTCGACATGCCTGTCAGCGAGATCGTGCGCCACACGCTGATTCATGCGGTGGTCGCTTCGCATCGGCACGTGTTCGGCGTGTTCTTCTGGTTTCTGATTCCGGTCGGTCCGGCGGGCGCAGTGCTGTATCGGATTGCCGAATATCTGGCCCGCACGTGGGCGCGGCCGGTCGATGACCGTACCGTCGCATTTTCGAGCTTCGCACAGCGTGCCTTCTTCGTGATCGACTGGGTGCCGGCGCGGCTGACGTCGCTGGGCTTTGCGATCGTCGGCAATTTCGAAGACGCGATTTATGCATGGCGCAACCATGCGCGCCAATGGCCGAATGCGAACGACGGCGTGTTGCTGGCCGCGGGCAGCGGTGCCCTGGGCGCACGTCTGAGCGGGCCGCTGGCTGAGCCGTCGAGCCTCGACGCGCTCGCCACCGGCGACGGCGGCCCGTTGCAGGTCGGCGACGACTGCACGCCGCGCACGCTACAATCGGCCGTGGGGCTGGTGTGGCGCGCGGTGGTGCTGTGGATGATTTTGTTGCTGATGCTGACGATTGCGGTGTGGCTGGCTTGACGTCATCAAGCTAACGCTGCTCGCTGTAAAGAAAGCCGCAATCCGGCGTCAGGCTGCCGACCAACCCTACGTTTCTTTGAAGCGTAGGGTTTCGCTTTTCAGGCGTGGAGAATCGCGTAGTGGGGCGCGCTGCCCCCTTGGCCTTTTCCATTCATGCCGCGGCACCGTGCGCAATGCGCCGGTCAGCGACAAGCCGCTTCACCCATCCAGCGGATCCCGCGCCGTCCCACACTGCCAGCAGACCGTAAACTGCGCATCGAGCATCTCGCCGCACTGACGACACTGCCAGCCAGGCGACCCCGCCGCTGGCCCATGCGAAGCCGCGTCGATCAACCTCCGCGCCATCGCTTCGTCGCGTTCGTCGACGAGCCAAAGCTCCGGCGAGCACTGATCCGCCGGAATATCGCCGAGCGCGCCGTTCAGATAACGATTGTGCAACTCGCAAGCAATGCCCGCAGTGGCCAGCACATTGATCCAATGCTGTCCGATGATCAGATTCGGCGCGCGCATCAGTCTCATGTCAGCGGACGATCTGACTGGCTTCGTGTACGAGTTGCGCATACAGCGCATGCCGTTCGCGGCGGATGCGGCCATCAGCCACGGCTTCGAGAATCGCGCAACCGGGTTCCTGCAAATGATGGCAGTTGTAGAACCGGCAGTTCGGCAACAACGGCCGGAACTCCGGAAACGCGCGCTCAAGCCGGCCTTCGGTCAAATGATGCAGGCCGAATTCCTGGAAGCCCGGTGAGTCGATCAACGCGCCGCCTTTGCCGTCCGCGCTGTCGGGCAGCGGATAGAGACGCGTAAAGGTCGTCGTATGGCGCCCGCTGTTCAGTGCGGTCGAAATTTCACGCGTGGCGACTTCGGCATCGGGAATCAGCAGATTCACGAGCGTCGATTTGCCCATGCCGGACTGGCCGAGCAGCAGCGTCGAATGACCATGCAGATGTTCGATCAACGCAGCACGCGCGGCCTCGGGCTGCATCTTGATCGACACTTCCACGACCGTATAACCCAGCGCGCGATACGATTCGAGCCGCTTGCGCGCGCCTTCAAGCGCATCGGTCACGTCGGTTTTGTTCAGCACGATCAGCGGCTTCAGTTCGTTCGCCTCGGCAGCGACGAGCGCGCGCCCGAGCAGGTCTTCGCTGAAATGCGGTTCGGTGGCCAACACGACCAATAGCTGATCGAGGTTGGCAGCGAACAGCTTCGACTTGTACTGATCCGAGCGATACAGCAGATTGCGCCGTTCGCCGATCTCGACGATTACGCCCTGATCCGCCGAAGCCAACTCGTAAATCACGCGATCGCCGACGGCTACTTCGCTGCGCTTGCCGCGCGGAAAGCATTGGAGCATGGCGCCGCCGTCATCCGGCGCGACCAGATAGTGGCGGCCATGCGCGGCCACGACGAGGCCGCCTACGCGCGTGCTGGACGGCGCGCGCGGCGCTTTCGGGGAGCGGCCGCTCATGCGTGCCGCAGCAGGCGGTCGATCCGCTGCGACGCCGGCGGATGCGAGTAGTAGAACGCGGTGTAGAGCGGGTCGGGCGTCAGGGTCGAGGCGTTGTCCTCGTACAGCTTGACGAGCGCGTTGACGAGGTCTTGCGCATCGGTCTGCGTCGCGGCGAACGCGTCGGCTTCGAACTCGTGCTTGCGCGAGCTGAGGCTGCCGAGCGGCGTCACGAAGAACAGGAACACCGGCAGCGCGAGGAAGAACAGCACCAGCGCGAGGCCGCTATTACCGCCGATCAACGACGGCCGCACGCCGAGTCCTTCATAGAACCACACGCACTGCGTGAGCCAGCCGAGCAGGGCAAGCATCGCGAGACTGATCGCGAAGGTGACGAGCATGCGCTTGATCACGTGCCGGCGCTTGAAGTGGCCGAGTTCGTGCGCGAGCACGGCTTCGATCTCGCTGCCCGACAGGCGCGCGAGCAGCGTGTCGAAGAACACAATCCGCTTGGCCGCGCCGAAGCCGGTGAAGTAGGCGTTGCCGTGCGCCGAACGGCGGCTGCCATCCATCACGAAGAGGCCCTTGGCGGCAAAGCCGCAGCGCTGCATCAGCGCTTCGATGCGGCTTTTCAGCGCTTCGTCCTTGAGCGGCTCGAACTTGTTGAAAAGCGGCGCGATAAACGACGGATACAGCACCAGCACGAGCATCTGGAAGGCGACCCAGACGATCCACGTCCACAGCCACCACAGGCTGCCGGCCTGGTTCATCAGCCACAGCACGACGAACAGCAGCGGCAGGCCGAACGCGGTGCCGAGCAGCACGCCCTTGATCCGGTCGACGAAGAAAATGCCCTTGCTCATGCGGTTGAAACCGAAGCGCTGCTCGACCACGAACTGGCGGTAGTAATCGAACGGCAGGTCGATCACGCTGGTGATCGCGATCACCGCGGCGACCAGCGCGATCTGTCCGAGGTAACCGCGGCCAAGCCAATCGGAGATGCCGAGATCGAGCGCCTGCACGCCGCCGAGCAGCGTGAGGCCGATCAGCACGGCCGCGCTGACGACGATTTCGATCATGGTGAGGCGGGTGCGCTCGACGGTGTAGTCGGCGGCGCGCTGGTGCGCGGTGAGCGCGATGGTGCCGGCGAACTGGCTCGGCACCTGCTCGCGATGGCCGGCCACGAAGCGGATTTGCCGCGAGGCGAGCCAAAGTTTGGTGCCGACCATCGCCACGACGGCGACGACGAACAGAACGGTGAAGTACAGGGTAGGCATCCGGGGATTCCGTGGTATCTATGCGAGAATTATATGTTTCTTCCCGCCTTACGGCGGGAACACGCCTAAACCAATCTCAAACGAACAATCGCCGTGGCAGGCGGGCTTGTAGAAGAGCCGTTTGCCGGGCTATCAAGGTTGCCTTCATGACTGACATCCTCGCATCCACCGAACAGCCGCCGCTCGTGCGCAGCGACATGAATCTCGTCTGGCTGGACATGGAAATGACCGGGCTCGAGCCCGATTCCGACCGCATCATCGAAATCGCGGTGGTGGTGACGAATTCGACGCTCGACAGGTTGGTCGAAGGGCCGGTTCTGGCGATTCATCAGAGCGACGAGACACTCGCCAAGATGGATCAGTGGAATCAGAACACGCATGGCCGCTCGGGCCTGATCGACCGTGTGAAGGCGTCCACGGTGAGCGAGGCCGACGCCACCGAACAGATTCGCGATTTCCTGAGCTTATTTGTGCCGCCGGGCAAATCGCCGATGTGCGGCAACTCGATCTGCCAGGACCGCCGCTTCATGGCGCGCTGGATGCCGGATCTGGAACGCTTCTTCCACTACCGTAATCTCGACGTCAGCACCCTGAAGGAACTGTGCCGCCGCTGGCAGCCGGCCATCTACAAGGGCTTCCAGAAGCGCGCGATGCACACGGCGCTGGCCGATATCCACGAGTCGATCGACGAACTGAAGTATTACCGCGAGCACTTCCTGATCCCGTCGGCACCGGACGCCGCCGACGGCGCGGAATAAAATTGCCTAAGCCGGCCGGGGCGCGCGCTGCGCGTTCTTCGGCCGGAACGCCTTCACCACGTCGGCGTTGGTTTCCACGTACGGTCCGCCGATCAGGTCGATGCAGTACGGCACCGCGGCGAAAATGCCCGGCACCTTCACCGCGCCGCCTGCTTCGGCGTCGCGCAAACCTTCCAGCGTTTCCTTGATCGACTTCGGCTGACCCGGCAGGTTGATGATCAGCGCCGCGTGCTCCGCCGTTTCGCGGATCACCGCGACCTGGCGCGACAGAACCGCGGTCGGCACGAAATTCAGGCTGATCTGCCGCATCTGCTCGCCGAAACCCGGCATTTCCTTGGTGGCGACGGCAAGCGTCGCCTCGGGCGTCACGTCGCGGCGCGACGGGCCGGTGCCGCCGGTGGTCAGTACCAGATCGCAGCCGACTTCGTCGACCAGTTCGGTCAGCGTGGCGGAAATGGTCGGCGCGTCGTCCTGAATCAGGCGCGTGACCACTTGCCACGGCGAAGTCAGCGCCGCGCCGAGCCATTCCTGCAAGGCCGGAAGGCCTTTGTCCTCGTACACGCCGGTGGACGCGCGATCGCTGATCGACACGAGACCGATCACGATTTCGTCGGGGTGCTGGCGCGGCTGCTTACCTGGGTGCTTAGGCGTCGCGGTCGTCATCGTCGTCTTCGTCCAGGGCGTCGTCGGCGTCGGCATCGGTTGCCGCGGACGGGCCGTCCGCGTTCTTGATCCACTGGAACAGTTCGCGGAAGTAGCGCGGCGGCTTGCTCTGCAGCGCTTCCTTGCGGGCGTTGCGGATCAGCGTGCGACCTTGCTGCGGGTCGGCGTTCGGGTGCTGGCGGATGAAATCGGTCAGCGCGGCGTCGTCGGCGAGCAGCTTTTCGCGGGTGCGCTCGATCCAGTGGAGCTTGGCCGTTTCCGCCTTGTTGACGCCGTTAAAGGTGTCGAGCGCGGTGCGCAGCGCGGCGGTTTCCTCGTCCAGCAGCGAGCGCATCACGCGGCCGACATATTGCACCTGGCGGCGTTTGCCTTCGTGATCGGTGATGCGGCGTGCTTCGCGCACGGCGTCGTCGAGCTTTTCGGGCATCGGCATGCGCTTGAGCGCGTCTTTGGGCAGCGCGATCAGCGCCGAGCCCAGTTCCTGCAGCTCGTGCATGTCGCGCTTGAGCTGGGATTTGCTGGGACGGTCGTAGCCGTTCTCGTCGACTTCCGGCTCGGCGGATTCGATGGGTTGAATGCGGGTTTTGCGTGTCATTTCGATATTGTAGCGTGCCGCGCCCGCCGAACCCGCGGTGCTGCCGCGCACAAGGCCTCACGCATTGCGAAGCGATGACATTGCGGCGCTCAGGCGGCGCTCAGGCGACCGTGACGCCAGGCGCAGCGAATGCCAGGTACGGCATCGCGTACCTTGCTATGATCGCGGGATACGTCACCGGACACACGCGCCGGACACACGCGCAGACGCGGGCGTGCTCGCATGCGTCAGGCATGGGCGTGACCGGTGCGAACACGGCGAACATAGCGAACACACCCTGGGCCGCTCGGCCCCGAACAGGACGGCAACGACAATGGCAGCAGACATGGACGTCAAGCAGCGCTTTTTTCCGCACACCCAGGATGAACTGAAGGAAATCGCCTCGGACATCCTTCGTCACGCGAAGTCGCTCGGCGGTACCGACGCGGCGACCGAGATTTCCGAAGGCGACGGCCTGTCCGTCTCCGTGCGGCGCGGCGAAGTCGAGACGATCGAACACAACCGCGACAAGATGGTCGGCGTGACGGTGTTCATCGGCAACAAGCGCGGCAATGCGAGCACTTCGGACTTTTCGTCGCAGGCCTTGAAGGACACGGTCGCGGCGGCCTACAACATCGCCCGCTTCACGGCGGAAGACGATTGCGCGGGCCTCGCCGAAGCCGAGCTGCTGGAAACGGCGCCGCGCGATCTCGATCTCTATCACCCGTGGAATCTGTCCGCGGACGAAGCGGTTGAAATCGCCCGCCGCTCGGAAGACGCTGCGTTCGCGACCGATCCGCAGATCAAGAATTCGGAAGGCGCGAGCGTCTCGGCACAGCACTCGCAGTTCGTGCTGGCCACCTCGCGTGGCTTTCTGTCGGGCTATCCATACTCGCGCCACTACATCGCGTGCGCGCCGATTGCCGGCAGCGCCCGCAACATGCAGCGCGACGATTGGTACACGTCCACCCGCAGCGCCGAAGAACTGGCCGATCCGGAAGCCGTCGGCCGTTACGCGGCGCAACGCGCGCTGGCGCGCATCGGTGCGCGCGGTCTGGATACGCGCAAGGTGCCGGTCCTGTTCGAAGCGCCGCTCGCCGCGGGCATCCTCGGCGCATTCGTGCAAGCCACGAGCGGCGGCGCGCTGTATCGCAAGACTTCATTCCTCGTCGACAGCCTCGGCAAGCCGGTGTTCGCGCCGCACGTGCAAGTGGTCGAAGACCCGCATGTCGCCCGCGCCATGGGCAGCGCGCCGTTCGACGAAGAAGGCGTGCGCACCAAACAGCGCTCGGTGGTGAAAGACGGCGTGGTGGAAGGCTATTTCCTGTCCACCTATTCGGCGCGCAAGCTCGGTATGCAGACCACCGGTAATGCGGGCGGCTCGCATAACCTGTCGCTGCGGAGCTCGAACACGCGCCCCGAGGACGACTTCGAAGAGATGCTGCGCAAGCTCGGCACGGGCCTGTTGCTGACCGAACTGATGGGGCAGGGCGTGAACTACGTGACGGGCGATTATTCGCGTGGCGCGTCGGGCTTCTGGGTCGAGAACGGTAAGATCCAGTATCCGGTCGAGGAAATTACGGTGGCGAGCACGCTGCAGGAGATGTTCCACCACATCGTCGCGATCGGCGCGGACACGATCACGCGCGGCACCAAGCAAACCGGCTCTGTGTTGATCGAACGGATGACGATCGCGGGGCAGTAAGCGGGTTTCAGCGGCATCCTTGCGGGCCTTTCACCAGGCCCGTAAAAAGCGAAAACGCCACGCAAGTCACTGCGTGGCGTTTTTTTATGCGTGATCAGACGGGCAGCGCCGACTGTTTGCTTTGCGCGCGGCGCTAACGTCTCAAGCCAAAAAAATCCTTCAAGCGCCTTTGCGCTCGTATGTCACGAACGCGTAGTCGAAATCGTTCGGCGCATCCGCGCGATGCGTTTCATGCGCGACTTCTTCCCACTCGTTTTCGTCGATTGCCGGGAACGTGGCGTCGCCTTCGAAGTCGGCGGAAATTTCGGTGATGATCAGCTTGTCCGCCTGCCGCAAACCTTCCGCATACAACTGCGCGCCGCCGATCAGAAACGCTTCCGGCGCCTGATCCTGCGCGGCGAGCTTGAGCGCGTCTTCGAGCGTCGTGGCTGCGTCGCAGCCCTGAAAACGCCGCGTGGCATCCCGTGTCACGACGATGTTGCGGCGTCCCGGCAACGGCCGGCCGATCGACTCGTGCGTCTTGCGTCCCATGATGATGGGCGCACCCATGGTGGTGCGCTTGAAGAACGCGAGGTCTTCGGGAAGTCGCCAGGGCAACTGGTTGTCGCGGCCGATCACGCCGTTGTTGGCGCGAGCGACGATCAGGGTGAGCGTCGTCATCGAATGGAAAGGGGAACGTAACCAGACTGATTCTACCTGACGTGCGGGTCCGCGCCGCGGCGGCGGGTCCAGCACGTGGCCACGCAGTCGGGCGGGACGCGCCCGGCAAGCCACGAACTCGCCGCAGCCGGATGCGGCTGCCTGATCACGCGGCGTCACGCGGCGTCACGCAGCTTCACGAGACGCCGCCGACCCCATCCAGCCCGCGCCAACGCTCATTCCGGCGCGCTATCGTCCGCGGCAAACGCCGCCTTCTCGTCGGCGGCACTCAATTCGCGCAACCCATGCTGACCCATCAGACGATACAGCGTCACACGCGAAATATTCAGATCCAGCGCCGCCTCGTTCAGCCGATGACGATGGCGCAGCAGCGCCGCTTCGATCGCGCGCTTCTCGGCGGCCTCGCGCGCTTGTGAGAGCGTCATGGTCTGCTGCGCGGTGAAGTGCCCGAGATCGAAGTCGTCGGCGGAAATCAGCTTGTTTTCCGCCATCACGATCGCGCGGCGCACCCGGTTGATCAGCTCGCGGACGTTGCCGGGCCAGTTGTAGTTGTAGAGCGCCTCGATCGCCGACGGCTTGAAGCCGCGGATCTTGCGCGCGCTGTCGGTCTTGAACTTGTGCAGGATGTGCTGCGCGAGAATTTCGATGTCCTTGCGGCGCGCGCGCAGCGGCGGCTCGTCCACCCGCAGGACGCAGAGCCGGTGAAACAGGTCGGCGCGGAACTGGCCGTCGCGCATCGCGCATCGCGCCTTCCAGATCGACGTGCGTCGCGGAAATGATACGCACGTCGACGGGAATCGATTCGCGTCCGCCGAGCCGCTCGATCTTGCCTTCCTGAAGAAAGCGCAGCAGGCTCGCCTAGCTTTCGAGCGGCAGGTCGCCGATTTCGTCGAGCAGCAGCGTGCCGCCGTCGGCGGCCTCGACGCGGCCGATCTTGCGCTGATTCGCGCCGGTGAACGCGCCGCGTTCATAGCCGAATAATTCGGACTGCAGCAGATGGTGCGGAATCGCGCCGCAATTGATCGCGATGAACGGCGCCTTGCGGCGCGGCGAACGCTCGTGAATCGCGAGCGCGGTCAGTTCCTTGCCGGTGCCCGACTCGCCGGAGATGAACACGCTCGCGTCGGTGTTCGCCACTTTCCGGATGGTGCGAAAGAGTTGCTGCATGGCCTCGCAGGTGCCGACCATTTCTTCGTCGCCCGACTCGCTCATGGGCGGCGCGACTTCGGGATCGCACAGCGTCACCATGCCGTATGCGTGGCCGACCAGATAGTCGACCGTGGCGTTGGCCACCGGCACCTTGACGAAGTCGAAACAGTAGTGGCGCACGAGGCGCCGCGCCACCGATCGTCGCCACGACCGCCGAAGGCCGGCTTGTCGCGACGTCGACGGGACAGCCCGCCGCCATCTCGTTCGGCAGCGCCCGTGCCCGATGCGCTCCCGACCCCGCTCCGGCGACCGGAGCAACACTGGTCAGATGAGGTGATTCACGCACGTTCGACCTCGTATCGTTGACACGTCAGAATGTGTAGGGAAACGGCAGCCCGACCACGAAGTTCGGCGCGTCGGGCGTCAAGCCCACGGAGACCGAGCCGTTGATGGTCAGGTGCTTGTTCACGACGTGGTTCAGGCCAAAATTCAGCGCCGCGGCCGTCGTCTCGCTGCCTGGCACTTTTTCGTATGAGCCCCCGGGCGCGCGTGTCTTCGATTCGGGTGCGAGCGCCAGCGTGTACGAGATGCTGGCCGAGTCCTTGTCGGAGAATGCGAGCGCCACGCCGCCGCCGAACTGCACGATGTCGCCGAGCTTGACCGTCGCCGGCTGGGTTTGCCCCTGCACCGACGAGATGTCCGCGAACGAGCGCGCGATGTTGTACGTGTAAGAGAGGCTGCCGAACAGCACCACCGGGTCATAGGTCTTCAACAGCGAGACGCCGGCCGTGATGTTCCAGAAGCCCGTGCCGGTGGGCAGCTTGCCCGGCGCCACCAGATTGGTGTTGTTGGCGTCCAGTTGCACCAGCTTTTCGCCGAACGGCGAGGTGCCGGTCGGCGCCTTGATGCGCAGGCTGCCGACCACGTCCGGCAGGCTGTTGGTCTCCTTCAGGAACTGGTAGTAGATCCCGAAGTTGACGTCGCCGATATCGCTGCCGTTCACCGACGCATCCGACATCGTGCTCGCCGCGCCGCCCGCTCCACCCACAATGAAGTTGCTATGCCGGTAGATGTACGGCACGTCGACGTCGATACTCATGCGGTCGGTCAGGCCGTAGCGCGTATCGAGGTCCGCCATCACCTGGTGCGACTTGGTCTCGCCCAGGTTGATGTTGCCGAGGAAAATCGCGTCGAGCGCGCTGACAACTGCAACTGGCGGCGATCGAGTGCTGGAGCGCGTCGGCGTTGACCCGGAAGCCGCGGCCGCGCAAACCGATGGTCTCGACGAATTTCTTCATGTCGAGCATGGAGAAGCCATTCTTGACAACGACTTCGGGCGTGGAGAACACCATCATCCGGCGGATCAGTTCGGTTTCCGGAATATCGATGCCATAGCCGTATTTGAGGAGCGTAGCCAGCGCCGCCGCACCGCAGCTGTAGTCGAACTGCTGATTGACGATGTGGCTGTAGCGGATGTCCTTCATCGAGCGCACCGTCTTTTTCAACGGAACGCCCGCCAGCGTGGACGTGTCGATGGTCGCCTGCGCGTAACTTTGGCCCACGCACAGCGTGCAGCTGGCCAGCGCTACGGCGAACTGTAGCGCCGGGTACCTCCTGAGCCCCAACATGCCGGTCTCCCCCTCTATACGCGCCGGCCGCTGCGATGGCTGCCGGCGCGTCCTCCCCCCCAACTGCTTTCTGGCTTCTTCTGCCTGTCGCCGGCTTAGTGGCCGCTGTTCAGCGCAGCGATCGCAAGGCCGTTGTGCTGCAGGTTGCCCGCGCCGCCGGCGATATTCACGCCGATGTTGCCGGATGCGTTAGCGAGCGCGTTGGAACCCAACATCGCGGTGCCCTGGAATTGACCCGTGACCGTCATGCCGGCGGTTTGCGAGTTGTCATCCGTGGCGACCATCGCCGTGGTCAGCGCGTTGCCCGGCTTGGTCGTCGTCACGGCACCGGCGAGGCTGTTGTTCTGCACGTTGCCGATACCCGAGGCGACGTTCACCCCGACGTTGCCCGTCACACCCGACAGCGAGCCATCCCCGATCGACGCATTCAGATTGAAGTTGTTGATCCGGGCGGTGCCGCTCGACGATTGCGTGCTGAAGATCTGCGCATTGCCGAACACGTTGCCGATGTCGACCGAGGCGAGCGACACGTCATTGCTCTGGGCGTTGCTGATGCCTTCCGCGATGTTGATGCCCAGGTTGCCCGAACCTTCGCTGGCCTTGTAGCCCCACACCTTGCCCTGTCCGGATGCTTCCGATGCTTCGAAGCCGCCGGCCACGCCCAACGTGTTGGCGTAGCTCGATTCCCTGTAGCCGGCCTGGAGTCCGCCGGCTGCGTGGAACGTCCCGCCGCCGCCGAACGGCGTGTTGATGCCCGAGTAGTTGTAGTTGCCGCCGATCGAGCCGCCGGCTGCGATATGGCCGCCGGCGTTCTGGCTGGTGTGCGTGAAGCCGCCGGCGATCACCGCTGCCTGCTGGCTGGTCTGATAGCCGGGGGCGTGGTTCGCCACCAGGGCAGCGCCCACGCAGACGCACAGCGCCGCATGTAGCGTCCGAAGCTTGAGCGGATGCACGAGCGGGCTCATTTCATCCCTCCAAGCGCGCCGGTGAGCGCGTTCAACAGCGGCGCCAGCGCGCCCGTCACCGACGAGGTGATGGTCCCGCCGATGCCCGGCGCGGGCAGGCCGATACCGCCGGAATTAAGCGCCACGTTGTTGCCGGTCGCCTTGCCGCTGAGGATCTGGGTGACCGCCTGCATGCCGGTGCCGCCGAGCACGCGCCGTCCGCCACGCCGCTCGACCCGTGCGCATTCGTCAGATCGGTATCGCCCACGATCTGGGCGACGGCCGGATTGAATGAGTTAGCCGGGAAAGTGGTGGCGCGCACGGCGACCGGGTCCTGACTTCTCGTCACCGGTACGAAGGCGTCGCGCGGCGTAACCGTGCGCTCGACGATGATGTCGCCAGGATTGACGGCCTGCTGTGCCATGGCGTCGACGGCAAAAGAGGCGCTGAGCAAGACCAGCACGCTTGTTAGTGCCGCCGGCAACGAGATGAGCGACGACACGCGCGACCTGAGTGCGCGCGGCATCCGGTTTGAGGCAGTCATGTCGGTCCTTGCTTGCGTCTTGTTGTCTTGCCTGCGGGCGGTGTATTTGCTGCACCGCCACCCCCTGTTTGCTTCGCTAATCTGTTCGGCTAATTTCTTTGGCTACTTTCTTTGATAGTTGGCGACGTTGCCTTGGGCGGCGCGCGCTGCGTCGATCGGAATCGGTAAAGGCGGGGGCGGGGCGATCTCGTCCCACAGCGTCACGTTGTTGCCGCTGCCGCCGTTGCCGCGCATGAGTTGCGGCGTCGCGGCCACCATCACCATGCCGACCGCGCCGCCGCGTTGCCGCGAGAGCACCTGGTCGTCGCGCGAAAAATCGTTCACGGATGCACGATCGGCCGGAATGCTCAGCGCGTTGGCGGCAAGCTGGGAGAATAGGGTGGCGGCGCGCGTCGTCGTATCGGATGAGGTGGGCGTGGCGAGCGTGGCGTTCGGGAAGATGGCGGAGCCTGCATCGGTAGATTCCGTCAGCGTGGCGGATGGAGCCTGTCCGGCTTCCTGTCCATTGGCGCCAATGGGCAGCATGATCAGTGCGATTGCGGTGCAAAGTACCGCGCATGGTGCAATGCCGCCCAGATCGATGCGGAAAGCGAGTCGCATGATGTGTCTCCTTGGTGCACAACATTTAGCGAAACGTGTGCCATCGCTCGCAATCCATTGATGCATCGGGATGCGAGTGAAAACGTCGGAGCAACAATTGAGAAATCGTACAAAAACGTTTCAGCGCTGAAACGGCGAGCAGGAAATACCTGTAATTCGTTTATTCGGGCGGTACGAACTACCTTGGGGTCTACGCCAGGAAAAGCGCTTCCACTAATGTTTTATTCGTCGGCTGAATAACTGTTTATCTCCCGCGGAGCCCTGCTGGGCAAGGTGTAGGCGATTAAATTCGCATAATTGTTTTCCAAGCGGCGCGCGTATAGTAAGCTCTCGAAAAAGAGCTTCAGATTTAAAAAAGCCCGCTAACGGGCCGTCTCAAACACACACGCCGCTTTCTTGGGGATCAGCTGTCCGCACGGAATGGAATGGCCGTTCGGTTTTTGCTATATCGCGAATCCCGAATGAGTCAGCGTGTCTGAACTTGTTTCAGGTGCGTGCGTCATCCTTAACGTTCGTTGACGAGAGGATCTGAATAATGGAACCCGCAACGCGGCAACTGATTTACGTTTCGCGCGATCCGAGCGCGGAGCTGAATACTCGGTTTCACCAGCGCGGCTGGCATGTGGAAGTCGTGGGGTCGGCGCGCGACGTGCGCCGGGCCGTTCGCGCCGGAATGGCGGCTGGCGGCCTGCTGGATCTGTCTAGCGAATTTCAGCCACACGAAATCGCCGCCTTCGAATCTTGCCTGACCATGCCGAACGTCGGCTGGGTCGCGGCCACCATGCCGGGTCAACTGCAGGACGCCGCGTTGCGCCGGCTCGTGCGCGACTACTGTTTCGACTACGTCACGGTGCCGTATTCGGGCGACCGGATCGTCGATTCGGTGGGTCACGCCTACGGCATGATTTCCCTCGGCGAAACGGCCTCCAACGATGCATCGCAAGGCGCCGAAGGCGAAATGGTCGGCTCGTGCGACGCCATGCTCGCGCTGTTCCGTTCGATCCGCAAAGTGGCGATGACCGACGCGCCGGTATTCATCTCGGGCGAATCGGGCACCGGCAAGGAACTGACGGCGGTCGCGATTCACGAGCGCTCGGCGCGGCGCAATGCGCCTTTCGTGCCGATCAACTGCGGCGCGATCCCGCCGCATCTATTGCAATCCGAACTATTCGGCTATGAACGCGGCGCGTTCACCGGCGCCAATCAACGCAAGATCGGCCGGGTGGAAGCGGCGAACGGCGGCACGCTCTTCCTCGACGAAATCGGCGACCTGCCGCTCGAAAGCCAGGCGAGCCTGCTGCGCTTCCTGCAGGAACGCAAGGTGGAGCGGCTCGGCGGGCACGGTGCGATCGACGTCGACGTGCGCATCATCTCGGCCACGCACGTGGATATGACCGCGGCGATGATCGAAGGGCGGTTCCGCTCCGACCTCTACCACCGCCTGTGCGTATTGCAGATCGATGAACCGCCGCTGCGCGCGCGCGGTAAGGATATCGAACTGCTCGCGCGGCACATGCTGGAACGTTTCAAGAAAGATGCAAGCCGCCGCTTGCGCGGCTTCGCGCCGGACGCGATCGCGGCGCTGCATAACTACGGCTGGCCGGGCAATGTGCGCGAGCTGATCAACCGCGTGCGGCGCGCCATCGTGATGTCGGAAGGGCGCGCGATCACGGCGCGCGATCTCGAGCTCGCCGAATACGTGGAGATCGTGCCGGTATCGCTCGCGCAGGCGCGGGAAGCGGCCGAACGTCAGGCGATCGAACTGGCGCTGTTGCGTCACCGCGGGCGTCTCGGCGACGCCGCGCAGGAACTCGGCATCTCGCGCGTCACGTTGTACCGGCTGCTGTGCTCGCATGGGATGCGCCATATGGAAGGGGAGCCGCTCGCCACGCCGCACGGCGAATTGCCGGCTTCGGTGCCGCATCTGTAGATCGTTTGACGGGCCTTGCGGGTCTCGTGGGCCGGTAAACGATTTCAGTGGCACTTTCAGCGCGTATCGAGCGATCCTGCGACCGGCCGCGTGCCGTCGGCTCGCGCCGAACTCGCACCCCTCGCGTCACCTTTTCCCTCGATATTTTCGATGCCGCGCGCCACGACCAGGCGTCGTCCCGCCGCGCTTGTTAAAATCGGGTTTTCCGCTCAATCTCCGTGGCGCCCGGATCGACCCGGAACGCGCCTCGTCGAAGGAACCCGAATGAAACAATACCTCGACCTCGTCCGCACGATTCTCGACACCGGCACGTGGCAGGAGAACCGCACTGGCATCCGCACCATCAGCATGCCGGGCGCGATGTTGCGCTTCGACCTTCAGCAAGGTTTTCCCGCGGTCACCACGAAAAAGCTGGCGTTCAAATCGGCGGTGGGCGAACTGGTCGGGTTCCTGCGCGCCTCGCGCAGCGCGGCGGATTTCCGCGATCTCGGCTGCAAGGTGTGGGACGCGAATGCCAACCAGAACCCGCAATGGCTCGCCAATCCCTATCGTCAGGGTCCGGACGATCTCGGCGACGTGTATGGCGTGCAGTGGCGCCAGTGGCCGGCCTACAAGGTGCTGGACGCGACCGCGGGCGCGCAGCTTGCCGACGCGACCGCACGTGGCTTCCAGGTGGTGACCGAATTCGAAGAAGACGGCACCAACAAAATCCTGCTGTACAAGGCGATCGACCAGTTGCGCCAGTGTCTGGACACGATCATGCAGAACCCGGCGGACCGGCGCATTTTGTTTCATGCGTGGAACCCCGCGGTGCTCGACCAGATCGCGTTGCCGGCTTGTCACCTGCTGTATCAGTTTCTGCCGAATGTGGTGACCAGGGAGATTTCGCTGTGCCTGTACATTCGCAGTAATGACGTCGGGCTCGGTACGCCGTTCAATCTGACCGAAGGCGCGGCGTTGCTGCATCTGGTCGGTCGTCTGACGGGTTACACGCCGCGCTGGTTCACCTATTTCATCGGTGACGCGCATATTTACGAAAACCAGCTCGACATGCTGCAGCAGCAACTCACGCGCGAGCCGTACGAAAGCCCGGCCTTCGCGATCTCCGATCGTGTGCCGGAATATGCGAAAACTCGCGTGTACGAGCCGGAATGGCTTGAAAAGATCGAGCCGTCGGATTTCTCGCTGGTCGGCTACCGGCATCACGAGCCGCTCACGGCGCCGATGGCCGTTTGATCGTCGTCGGGCCGGTAAGCGGCCCATTCGCATAAAGAAAAACCGCCGAGATGCGAATCGCGGCGGTTTTTTTATGCTCCCTGCCAACTCGCAGGCGGGAGACACTCAGCCTTTGCGATGCTCGTCGTGGTTGCCGCCGCCCGAATGCTGGTCGCCGTGCTGTGGCTGTGCTTGAGGATGCGGCTGCTGCACCTGCTGGGGGCGCGCCTCCTGGTGTGGCTGCTGTTGCGGTTGCGGTTGCGGATGAAACTCCGGCCGGGGCTGTTGTTGCACCTGCTGCTGGCGCGGCTGCTGTTGCGGCTGCGGCTGAGGCTGCGGCTGCGGCTGGGGATGGAACTCCGGCCGAGGTTGTTGCTGCACCTGCTGCTGACGCGGCTCCGGACGCGGTTCCTGGCGTGGCTGCTGCATCGGCTGCTGCACGGGCTGCGGATGATATTCCTGACGCGGTTGTTGCTGCGCCTGGATTTCTGCCGGACGCGGCGTCTGCGGCTCAGGTTGACGCTGCAACTGGGCCTGCTGCTGCTGCTGCGGCTGCGGTTGCGGCCGATTCTCCTGTTGACGCACCTGCTGCTGTTGCTGCTGGATCGCTGGGTTCTCCCCAGGACGCGCCGCTCCGTGCTGCTGCGCACCGGGCTGTTGCGCGAACTCCGGCCGTCCTGCCTGCGACTGCGCCCCGCCATGCTGCTGGGCTTGCTGCGCCATCGGCGCGTGCGGCTGAGTCCAGGCGGGCTCGTGACGCTCGTTCACAGCCGGGTTCACGCCCGACTGCTGACCCGCCTGCTGCGGCATACCGCGCTGCTGCTGCTGTGCAAACCCCGCCGGATTGCCGCCGTTCGCTTGCGGCGGACGCGGCACGCCGTTCGACGGATGTCCCGCCTCGCCAGACTGCGGCCGCTGGTTGGCCATCTGCGGCGGCATGCCCGGACGCGCTTGCGGTTCGCCGCCACGCGGCGCTTCACCTGGCCGCTGTGCGGCTTGCTGTTGCATAGCGCCAGCTCCACCCGGCGCGCTCGGCGGCATCCCTGGACGCGCTTGCTGCTCTCCGCCACGCGGTGCTTCGCCCGGCCGCTGCTGCATCCCATCCGGTCCACCCGGCGCGCCCGCTGCCATGCCCGGCGCACGTCCGGCGAGATGCGACTGCACGATCCGCACGTTCTGCACCGGCAGCGCGCTCGGTCCGCCCGCCATGTGCGCGGGCACCGAGGTCCGCACGATAGGTTGACCGCCGCCCGGCACCCGTCCGCCGCTTTGCGCGAAACGTTGCGCGAGGCTGTCGTGGTAGGCCGCCGGCATCGCCGGACTACGCGTCGCCACCACCGGACGCGTCATCACCGTCGCTGGCGGCCGGTAATTCGCGTTGCGCTGGCCCGGCCCGAAGCTCTCCCGCACCGGCGCGATGCCCGGACCGCCGGGGTTGATCTGCGCGTTGCGCCATTGCCGCGGATCGACCTTCTGGGCAAAGCGCCCGACCGGCTGGCCGTGCACGAAGGCCGTCGCCGGCACTGCGGTCACGGCGCCCGGCGCCCGGTAGTTGATGTACGTGTTGTGAATGTTGGTCACATTCACATTGCGGTTGTAGTTGTTGACGATCGTCGTCCGGTTGACGCGGTTGTAGTAACCGGGACTCCAGTGATCGTGACCGCCCCAATGCGGATGCCACGGCTCGCCCGGCCCGAGCGGGAACCACGCGACGCCAGCTGCGATCGCTCCGCCGATCGCCAGATCCACCCCCCAGTTTGGGCCGCCGCCACCGCCACCCACGAAGGCGACCAGCGCCGGCGCGTAGACGGGCGGCTCGCTGACCGCGACCGGCCCCGGCACCCATGCCCACGTGTCGTCGACCTGGGCCCAGCGGCCGTAGTGGTAGGGCGCGAAGCCCCACGGTGCGTCGTCGACCCAGGTCCAGCCCCACGGCGCCTGCCAGACCCAATGGCCGTCGTGATACGGCGCCCAGCCGGCGGGCGTGCCGCGCGGCACCCACACTTCGCCGTATTGCGGCGAGCTTTGCCATGTGCCGTTGGCGTCGAGATCCTGGTAGCCGGGAATGTCGCGCGACACGTAGCGCGCCGACACCGAGCGGTCTTCCGACGCGTCGCGGCCGGCGGCCCACTGATCGAAGCCGTCGAGACCGGGCGCGCCATTGTCGGCGACCTGTTGCAGGTTGGTGCCGCCGAAGCGGATCTGCTGGCCGGCGGCGAGCGGCACCTGGCCGCTGTCGCCATAGACCGTGGCGCCGCCGCTGCGGACGGTGACGGTCGTGCTGCTGCCGTCCGGCGCGACGTCGAGGCGATAGTCGCCGGGACCGTCCAGGCTGAGCGCGAGATTCGGCGTGTCGATCTCATAGGACGAGCCCGGCGCGAGTTCGCGCACGCGCGCCGACAACGTGCCTTGCGCGACTTTGAGCTGGGCGCTGTTGTCGTCGAGATTGAGCAGGTCGAGACTGGTGGACGGCCCGAGGCGCACCGCGGTCGAGCCGATATGCAGCTCGGAGCGCGCGTTCTGATCGTTCCACAACTGGTCGCCGGTGGTGAGCGGGCGGTTGATCTGCGCGTACGACCAGTCGGTGGCGCCGGCCGCTTCGGCGGTCACGGCGCCCGCCGTGTAGTTCAGGCGCGCGACGCGGCCGGGCGGATCGGTGTTCTGCGTGGCGGCGGCGCTCTGCGGCGCCTCCTCGATTTCCTGAGCGAAGGTGGCCTGGCCTGCCAGCAGGAAGGTGGCGGCTGCGATCAGCGTATAGCCGATAGCCCGGCGGTTCGAATAGCGGTGTGGGGTGACTGTTCTCATGATTTAGCTCCGACGGACGCGGCATCGTGCGGCATCCGTGCAGTCACTGTACCCGTGGCGTTTGTTTCAAGACTCCCACTTTTGTAAGGCTGCCTCATCACCGTGTAACAAAAGGTCTCGATAAGGCGATTCGTAAGCTGATTGCGGATTTCCTGTAACCGCATCAGGGAGTCTGGCGCGCCTCACGCAGCGAGAAACGCGTCGAAATGACGATGCCCGGCCGGCGTGATGCGCAGAATTCGCGGCCGCTCGGCGCGCTCGACCCAGCCGTGCGATGTCCACGAATCGAGCAGCGCGGCGCCGAGGGCGCCGCCCAGGTGCGGACGCCGTTCGCTCCAGTCGGGGCAGGTGCACGCAAAGCGGCGGCGCCGGCTTTTCTGGGCCGACATGTCGATGCCCCAGTCGGCGAGGCGGGCGACGCCGTCGGCGGTGGCTTCCAGCGACGTGCCGTGCAGCGTCAGCAGCCCGCGTTCGACCAGCCGCTCGAACACGCGCACCGACAATTCGCCGGCCATATGGTCGTAGCAGGTGCGCGCGTAACGCATGTCGAGCGGCACGGTGCGCACGGGGCGCGGCACGGGACGCTGGGACGCGCTGACTTGTGCGACGTTGGCGAGCGCTTCGATCGACGCGGCGATATCCGGCGACGCGATCCGGAAATAGCGATGCCGGCCGCGCACTTCGAGCGCGAGCAGACCGCCGTCGGTCAGGCGCGCGAGATGGGCGCTGGCCGCCGATGGCGAGAGCCCGGCGATCATCGTCAGTTCGCCGGCCGGTCGGGCGCTGCCGTCCATCAGCGCCCACAGCATGGCGGCGCGGCCGGGGTCGGCGAGCAGTGCGCCGATGCGGCTCAAGCCGGGGAAATGGTTCTGTTGGTCTGCGAGGGTGGCGGGCATCTGACGTCTCCGGAGAGCGGCGCGGTTGCCGCGCCATGCAGTCCACTGTATCGGGCTGCGCGATTCGATGTTTCAGCTTAGCGTGAAGCGTCGAATGCGGTAGCTACGAAAACCTGGTAGGCGTGCGCGCAGCGCAGGTGGGCGGCGGCCCCCAAGCCCCGCTTTGGCGGCGCAGGACCGCTGCTGTCACACATGCCACGCTTTGGTGCCGCCCAGTATCGCCAGGCTAGAATCAAAACCTGTCCTAGCAGGAAACACGCAGCCATGAAAACTCTTCTTGCCGTCGTTGCCGCGGCCTTGCTGCTCGGCGCATGCGCGCAGGGCGGCGCCGCGTCGGGATCGGGCGCGGGCACCGGCAGCATCACGATGTACGGCACCATCGACGAAGGCATCTCGGTCCGCAAATAGACGGCTGGCGAGCGCCTCGACAGGCAGCGGTCAGCGATTAGTCACGGCTGGCAGAAATTGATGCATCATTGTCATCTCTGCCATCGGCGCCCATGTGACGATCCGGTCATCTCACTTCCGCCGCCCGGGACCTCTCGATGCCACCGTCCGCTGCTTCCGCTGCTTCCACCGTCCCCATCCGTTCAACCGGCCTGCGCGACACCGATCCGCACGACCGGCGTGCCGCGCGCGTGCTGGCCGTGTGCCAGGCGCTGTACACCTCATCGGTATCGATCGATCTGACCTTGACCGGTCTGGTCGGCTACACGCTCGCCGACGACAAGGCGCTCGCCACGCTGCCGTTCTCGCTGATCACCGTCGCCGCCGCGCTGACGACCATCTTCGCGTCGTTCCTGATGGCGCGCATCGGCCGGCGCGCGGGCTTCGTGCTCGGCGCGGGCGTCGGCGCGCTCGGCGGCGCGATATCCGTGTGGGCAATCTTTCACCAAAGTTTCTGGGCCTTCTGCGCCGGCACGGCGACGGTCGGCGTGTTCCAGGCGTTCGCGCAGTACTACCGGCTCGCCGCCGCCGACGCGGTCGGCGTCGAAGATAAAAGCCGCGCGATTTCAACCGTACTGGCCGGCGGCGTGGTGGCCGCCGTCTGCGGACCGCTGCTTGCCGCGTGGAGCAAGGACTGGCTGGCGCCGGTCGCATTCGCGGGTTCGTATGCGCTGGTGACGGGCTTCGGGCTTTTATCGATTGCCTTGCTGGCGCTGCTGTATCGCGACGCGGCGCCTATCGTGAGCACGTCGGCGACTCACGAGGCGGCGCGGCCGCTCGGCGAGATCGTGCGGCAGCCGATCTTCGCGGCGGCGCTCGCCAACAACGCGCTCGGCTACGCCGTGATGATGTTCGTGATGACCGCGACGCCGATCGCCGCGGTCGCCTGCGGCCACACGATCGGCGACGGCGCGGAAATCATCCAGTGGCACCTGGTCGGCATGTTCGCGCCGTCGCTCTTTTCCGCGCGGCTGATCAAACACTTCGGCGTGCTGCGGGTGATCGGCGCGGGCATTGCGCTGTCGGCGCTGTGCGGCGTACTCGCCTTGCGTTCGACCGATCTGCCGCATTTCTACGCGGCGCTTGCCTGTCTCGGCGTGGGTTGGAATTTTATGTTCGTCGGCGGCTCGACGCTGCTCGCGCAATCGTACCGGCCGTCGGAGCGTGCCAAGACGCAGGCCACCAGCGAGTTCACGACGTTCGCGTTTTCCGCGCTGGGTTCCCTGTTTGCAGGTCAATTGCTGGCCCGTTTCGGCTGGGCGACGATCAATGCCGCGATATTTCCGCTGCTCGCGGCAGCGGCGCTGGCCACGCTTGGGTACGCGTGGTCGCGTAAGCGTCGGTTAATGACGGAGGTGTCCTGATGGTGGCGCGTCATATCGTTTTCGCGGTCGCACCGGATCTGGTGCTGCTCGACGCCTGCGGACCGCTGGAGGCGTTCTGGCGCGCGGAGTTGACCGTCGCCGGGACGGCGGGCCCGAGTGCCGGCCGTGTCGTGGACGGTGACGAGGGAGCCGCGCACGACGCGGGCCGAGCCGACATTTCGACCAATGCGGCCAACTCGGCTGCTTACGCGCCGCAACCCGTGGCCTACCGCACGACAGTGGCCTCGATCGACGGCGGCATACTGCAGACTTTCCCGGGCCTGCCGATTGTCACCGAACGGCTCGATTCACTCGACGATCAGCCGATCGATACGCTGATCGTTCCCGGCGTCCCCGTCGACGAACACTGCACGCTGCAGCCGGAACTCGTCGCGTGGATCAGGCGCCATGCGCCGCGGGCGCGGCGCGTGTGCTCGGTGTGCACCGGCGCGTTCTATCTGGCGGCAGCGGGCCTGCTCGACGGGCGCCGCGCGACCACGCACTGGCGCGACGCGACGCGCCTCGCGGGCCGCTTTCCCAACGTCCACGTGGATGCCGATCCGATCTTTATCCGCGATGCCGGGCGTCACGAAGGCGATGGCGTCGTCTGGACCTCGGCGGGCGTGACGGCGGGCATCGATCTGGCACTGGCGTTGATCGAGGAGGACGTCGGTCACGCGGTCGCGATGCAGGCGGCGCGGCGGCTGGTGGTTTTCATGAAGCGGCCCGGCGGCCAGTCGCAGTACAGCGCGGCGCTGGCGGCGCAGGCCTCGGCGAACGGGCCGTTCGAGGCGCTACATAGCTGGATGACGGCGCATTTGCGCGACGACCTGTCGGTCGAGCGGCTCGCCGAACGGACCCGGATGAGCCCGCGCACCTTCGCGCGGCGCTACGTCGACGAGGTCGGCCGCACGCCGGCTAAAACCGTCTCGGCGCTGCGGCTGGAAGCGGCGTCGCGCGCGCTCGCCGAATCGCGCCGGCCGCTCAAGCGAATCGCGCTCGACTGCGGCTTCGGCAGCGAACAGAACTTGCGGCGGGCTTTTTTGCGGCGTTTCGGCGTGCTGCCGCTCGATTATCGTGAGCGCTTCATGTCGGCGGTCGCGCCGCGCGGCGCGGCTGTTTCCGAAGTCGCGTCCGAGATTGCCGAGGCGAGTTGAACGCGCTTTCCCAGCCGAAAGCTCCTCGAAAGCCAAAGCCGCGCTCTCACCGGATTTCTCCCGCGCGCCGCATCCCAGCCACGACGGGTCAATATTGCGCTCGTATAATCGCCTCCTTTCAATGCATCCGATTGATCGGAGTCAAGATGAGCACCCCTCCCGTAGCGCCGCTGGACCGTTCCGAAACCACCTTCCGCTTTCTGGCCGAGCCGAGTTCGGTCAATTTCGGCGGCAAGGTGCACGGCGGCGCGTTGATGAAGTGGATCGACGAGACCGCGTACGCGTGCTCGGCGGTGTGGTCCGGGCGCTATTGCGTGACGGTCAGCGTGGGCAACATCCGCTTTCGCCGGCCGATTCTGGTCGGCAACCTGGTCGAGTTGCGCGCCCGGGTCGTGGCCACGGGCCGCACCAGCATGCACATTCACGTGTCGGTGCAGGCGGGCGACCCGAAGGGCGGCGAACTGCTGCAAACCACGGATTGTCTGATCGTGATGGTCGCCGTCAACGAGAACGGCCAGCCGGTGCCGGTGCCGGCGTTCGTGCCGGAGACGGACGAACAGAAGCGCCTCGCCAAGTACGCGATAGACGTGAAGGAAGCGCTCGACGCGATCGTCGAACTCAAGCCGGAAGAAGTGGCGCAAGGGAAGGTTTGAGCGACGCCTGAAGGCGCCGCTCGTGGGCCGCGTGAAGTTGAGATCCGCGCGGCCTACTGTTGTTTTGAATCACGCTTCTCAGCCGGGCTCGCGGCCTGCCAGGCCGCCCGCCCGTGCGTGATCACGCAGCCGCTTAACTCGCCGAATTGCCGACCATATCCTTCGGCTGCACCCACTCATCGAACTGCTGCTCGGTGACGAAACCGAGCGCCAGCGCCGAGGCCTTCAGCGTGGTGCCTTCCTTGTGCGCCTTTTTGGCGATCTTCGCGGCCTTGTCGTAGCCGATGTGCGGATTGAGCGCCGTCACCAGCATCAGCGATTCGTTGAGCAAGGTATCGATGCGCTCGTGATTCGGCTCGATGCCGACCGCGCAGTTGTCGTTGAAACTGTGCGCGCCGTCGGCGAGCAGGCGGACCGATTGCAGCACGTTGTGCGCGATCATCGGTCGGAACACGTTCAATTCGAAGTTGCCGCTCGCGCCGCCGATATTCACCGCGACGTCGTTGCCGAACACCTGCGCGCACAGCATCGTCAACGCTTCGGACTGGGTCGGATTGACCTTGCCCGGCATGATCGAGCTGCCCGGTTCGTTCTCCGGGATCGACAGTTCGCCGAGGCCGCAGCGCGGGCCGCTTGCCAGCCAGCGGATGTCGTTGGCGATCTTGTTGAGACTCGCCGCCACCGTCTTCAACGCGCCATGCGCGAACACCAGTGCGTCGGCTGCGGCCATCACTTCGAATTTGTTCGGTGCCGACACGAACGGCAAACCGGTGAGCTTGCCGATTGCCGCCGCGACCTTGTCCGCGAACTGCGGATGCGCGTTCAAACCAGTGCCGACCGCGGTGCCGCCCTGCGCCAGTTCGTACAGATGCGGCAGCGCCGATTCCACGTGACGAATGCCATGATCGAGTTGCGCGACGTAGCCCGAAAACTCCTGGCCGAGCGTAAGCGGCGTGGCGTCCTGCAAGTGCGTGCGGCCGATCTTGACGATGTCGACGAAAGCCTTCGCCTTGCCGTCGAGCGTATCGCGCAGCGTCTTCAGCGCCGGCAGCAGATGCTTGACGATCGCATACGCGGCGGCCACGTGCATGGCGGTCGGAAACACGTCGTTCGACGACTGGCCGCGATTCACGTCGTCGTTCGGATGCACTTTGCGTTCTTCGCCGCGCACGCCACCAAGCAACTCGCTCGCGCGATTCGCGATCACCTCGTTGAGGTTCATGTTGGTCTGCGTGCCGGAGCCGGTCTGCCAGACGGCGAGCGGAAATTCATCCGGATGCTTGCCGTCGATGATCTCGTCGGCGGCCTGCATGATCGCCTTCGCCTTGCTTTCGTCGAGCACGCCGAGGCCATGGTTGACTTCGGCGGCGGAACGCTTGATCACCGCCAGCGCATTGATCAGTTCAAGGGATTGCTTCTCGGTCGAAATGCGGAAATTCTGCAGTGAGCGCTGAGTCTGCGCGCCCCATAGACGAGCGTTCGGCACGGCGATCTCGCCGAACGTGTCGCGCTCCATTCGTACGTCTTCAGTCATGTTCAACTCCGCTTTTCAAAGTTCTGCGTGGACGGGCAATAGGGAGAATAGACCTGTTAGCGCATTCCGGTACAAACCGGCCTGCGGATCGAATATGTAGGTGCGGCGCGCGCCGTTTTCGACGTCGGTCCACACGAGCGGCGAGAGCGGCGCGCCGATCGAGCGCAGGTAAGCGAGTTGCGCGTCGTCCGCGAGCGTGACGCGATAGCTTTCCTCGGGCCCCGTGGCGCGCTCGAAGATTTGCGCGACCTGTTCGGCGAGCGGCGGGCTGTGGATCACCAGGGCCAGTTCCGTGTTCAGATTGGCCGAACGCGGGTCGAGGTTCATCGAGCCGATCACCAGAATCTTGCGGTCGATCACATACGTTTTCGCATGCAGGCTGGCGCGCGAACGCGAACCGACCACGCCCGCGCGCGGCGTGTTTTGCTGCGGCTTGAATTCGTATAACTCGATGCCCTGTTTCAGCAGCGGCACGCGAAACGGACTGTAGCCCGCCTGCACGGCGACCGCGTCGGTGGCGGCGAGCGAATTGGTGAGCACGGCGATGCGAACGCCGCGCTGCGTCAGTTCGCCTGCCGCCTTGACGCCCGAATCGTGCGGCACGAAGTAGGGCGAAATGATCAGGAAGTCCTTCTGCGCGTCGCGCATCAATTCGCCGAGCCGCTGCATTGGCGGACTCACATAATCCGGCGACGGATGCACGATTTTCTCCGGCGAGTCCGCTTTGAACTCGGCCGGCGCCCAGGTCAAGCCGAGCTGATCGTTGGCGATCTGCGTGGCGAGCGGGGTGGCGTTCAGCGGCTTGGCGTTGTACGGATCGGCGTTGATGCGCCAGTGCTGGCGCAAGTCGTCGCGCGTCTGGTCCAATTCCTTCGCGTCGAACTTCTGCTTGTTCAGCACGCGCAACGGATAGGCGATGCTGCTGTTCCAGTAGTCGTCGAAACTCGCGGAGACGTCGGCGGTGATCGGACCGGCGGCCAGCACGTCGAGATCGCGGAACTGCAGCGTTTCGCTGGCGCTGAAATATTCGTCGCCGAGATTGCGGCCGCCCACGATCGCGATCTGGTTGTCCGCGATCATCGCCTTGTTATGCATGCGGCGCGTGAAATGGCCGAGCTGCGTGAACACGTTTGTCGTGCGTTCGAATACGCCTTCCTGCGCGCTGCCGAACGGATTGAAGACGCGAATCTCGATGTTGTCGTGGGAGTTCAAGCCCGCCATCACCTGGTCGATGTCCTTGAAGTTCAGGTCGTCGACCAGCATGCGAACGCGCACACCGTGATCGGCCGCATAGAGCGCGGCGCCGAGCAGCAGCTTGCCGGTGGTGTCCTCGTTCGCGATGTAGTACTGCATGTCGAGGGTTTTGGTCGCGGCGCGCGCGAGCGCGATGCGCATCTGCAAGGCGTCGGTGCCGCTTGCGAGGACACGGAAACCGGATTGATCCGGATGCGCGGCTTCGAGCGGCGCGAGCGCCGTGTGCAACGGTGTCGTTTCCGTGGCGGGGAGTGCGTGGGTGACTTGACGGTCGAATGCGGTGGCGGGAGGCCTCGTCGCGCAGGCAGTCAAAAATGCCGTTGCGCAGCACAGCAGGAAGAAGTGTCTCGTTGTCCCCCAAGCGGACTTCCTTTGGGGCATGCCGGACGCGCACGTGTGTTGCAGTGCGGCCCAGCTTTGATCTTGATGCGACGGCACGCTTTTCCCCTAGTTTGCAGGCTTCTCATGGCGGCAGCGGGTGAGTGGCTCACGCTGTCGAGAAATGCATTCTAAGGGGAATCAGGCTGATGGGTTTTTGATCTTGCACACGGTCGCGGCGACGGGACTTTCGCGTTGGACCACGCGCGTTGCGGGCTCTGCCGATACGTCGTGGACGCACCGGCAGAAGCTGTTATTGAATGCCGATCGTGCAGACCGCGCGCGTCAAAATCGTGAAACAAGCGCGACGCGCGCGGCTCGCTTGTTAACCGCGTTCGGCGTTCAACACCTGTCCGCCGTCCACAGGCGTCGAACCTTTTGCGGGACGTCCTGCCCAGTGCCCCGCGAGCAGCGAACCCGACAGGTTATGCCACACCGAAAACAGCGCGCCGGGCAAGGCCGCGATCGGCGTGAAATAGAGCTTGCCGAGCGTCGCGGCGAGGCCCGAGTTCTGCATGCCCACTTCGATGGCGAGCGTGCGGCACACGGCTTCGTCGAAACCGAGCAGACGGCCGCCCCAATAGCCGCCGAGCAAGCCGATGCCGTTATGCAGCACCACGCCCAGCATCACCACGAGGCCGACCGACGCGATGCTCTTCTGCGTACCGCCCACCACCGCGCCGATGATCAGCACGATCGCGACCATCGAGATCAGCGGCAGAATCGGTTCGATCTTGCGCACGACCTTGCCGAACAGATGATTGGCGATCAGGCCGACCACGATCGGCAACGCGACGATTTGCAGAATGCTCATCAGCATGCCGTGCACGTCGACGGCGATCGACGCGTCCACATAAAGACGCGTGAGCAGCGGCGTCGCGAAGACGCCGACGAGCGTCGACAGCGCGCTGATCGTCACCGACAACGCGACGTCGCCGCGCGCCAGATAGATCATCACGTTCGACGCCGTGCCGCTTGCCACGCTGCCCACCAGCACCATGCCGGCGGTGAGATCCGGCGGCATGCGCAACACCTTGGCGATCGCCCAGGCGGCGAGCGGCATGACGAGATAGTGCAGCACGATGCCGGCGATCACCGGCGCGGGCCGCGTAAAGACACGCTGGAAATCGGCTACGGAGAGCGTGACGCCCATCGCCAGCATGATGATCGTCAGCAGCGTGGTGACGTGTGGCGCGACGCCGGAGAACGAGGCGGGCGAGAAGTACGCGGCAATCGAAACGAGCACGGCCCAAAGCGGGAAAAGACGGGTGACGCGGGCAAGCATGACGGGTGGTCCTTGATTATGTTTTATCGCGAGAAGCAGGGTCGGTCGAGTGGCGCGCCAGCGGCGGTGGCGCGCTTGCGGGAGTCTGCCGCGTGTGCGCGGCAAGCCTTGTCGGCGGGTGATGGGCCTTCGGGCGGCGCTGGCCTTTTTGAGGCGCGCGAGCGGGTTTTCGGCTGATGGGCGCGGGTGCGCGCCCATCAGCTGGAACACGGTATTTTACCGTTCGCGGCGAATTCCTCGTGCGTCTATGGTTGCGCGTGCAACTAGGCGCGCATCGTTCGACCGGGGTAGGGCGGCGGTGTGCCGAGTGTGGCCGCACCGCCCTGCAGGTTCAGCTTCAGGCGGATTTGGCTGACAACGAGCCGTGCGTTGCCGGATCGCGCCGCTGGCGCGGCTTCGCGCGTGATTGCCCCGCGACCGCCGAGCGCGGCCAGCGCGCGCCTCTAACCCAGCGTCAAACGGGTTCGACCGGCGACCCGCCGGACGTTGCCGGCACGCGCCGCAAGCTCAGCTTGTGAAAGCGCAGCGTCATCAGCAGCGCGACGCTCGCGAGGCCGGCCGCGAGTCCCCACCACAACCCGCGCGCGCCGAGGCCGAAGTGAAACGCCAGCGTGTAGCCGGTCGGAAAACCGATCACCCAGTAGCCGAAGGCGGCGGCGATCATCGGTACACGCGTGTCTTTCAGGCCGCGCAGACAGCCGGAGCCGACCGTCTGCATGCCGTCGACGATCTGGAAAATTGCCGCCACCCCGAGCAGCGAACTCGCGAGGTTGACCGTGGCCGCGTTGGCCGGGTCGTCGAGATGCAGATAGAGGCCGACGATCCAGTGCGGCGCGGCGATCAGCACAAGGCCCGACAGCGTCATGAAGGCGACGCCGAGCGCGAGCGCGACAAACCCCGCGTGGCGTGCGGCGAGCGGCTGGCCGGCGCCGGACCAGAAGCCGACCCGCACGTTGGCCGCCTGACCGATCGCGAGCGGCACCATGAAGGCCACTGAGGCCACATTCAGCGCGATCTGATGCGCGGCCAGTTGCGACTCGCCGAGCAGGCCGACCATCAGGCCGGTGGCGAGAAAGAGCGTCGACTCGACGCCGTAGGTGATCGCGACCGGCCAGCCGATGCCGAACAGTTCGCCCATCAGCGGCACGTTCGGCCGGGTGGCGACGACGAAATGGCGATAACGCGGCCGCAAGTGCAGCAGCGCCATCAACACGAGCGCGCTTAGCCAGACGGTGATCGAGGTCGCGGCCGCCGAACCGAGGAAGCCGAGCCGCGGCAGGCCATAGGCGCCATGGATCAGCCCGTAATTGAGAAAACCGTTCACGCCGACGCTCACCAGCGATACCCACAGAAGCCGTTTGGCCGCGCCGATCGCCGGCAGGAACGAACGCATCAGGCCGACGCCGATCAGGCTGGCGAGCGCGCCCCAACGCAGCACCGCCGCGTATTCGCCGACGTTGTGCGCAAGCAGCGCGGGTTCGCCGAAAGCCAGCAGGATCGGCGTGGCGAACGAAAGCAGGAAGAACGCCGGCACCGACAGGAGCACCGACAGCACTAAGCCGGTCCAGTAGATGTGCGGCACGCGGCCTTCGTCCTGGGCGCCGCGCGCGTGCGACACGCTCACGCTGACCGAGGTCAGCACGCCTTGCAGCAGCGTGACCACCACGAAAAACAGATTCGCGCCGAGGCCGCCGGCCGCGAGCGCGTCGGGGCCGAGCGAGCCGAGCAGGATCGTGTCGGTGACGCCCATCGCCATTTGCGAAAGTTGCGCGATGGCGAGCGGCGCGGCGAGCCGCGCGGTGTCCGCCGCGTGGCGGGTCAGGGTCGGCGGCCGGGCGGCCACCCGGGTGATGCCGGATTGAGTCATGGAGCGCCTGGCGGCGGAAATGGCGACAGCGCGACGGCGGGCGCGACGAGCGCGCGAGCGGTGGCGAAGGCAGCGGCTCGATGAGCCTCGGCAGATGCTCGAGGCAGCCGCCGGCCGGGAGTGTCAGCCGATTGTTGGTTTGTCGAGACTGACAGCTTATTGCTTAGACGCGGCGATGTCGATGGAGGAGGCACGATTTTGGTGCGCGCGGTCCTCCGAGTTTTCGGACTGCGGGGTGACAGGCCGTGTGTCAGGCCTCGTGGACCGCAACCCGCGTATCGCCGAGCAGCACGACTTGACCCGCGCGGATCTTGCAGGTTTTACGCGTTTCGACCCGGCCGTCGACGGTGACCGCACCGTCCGCGACCATCATTTTTGCCGACCCGCCACTGTCCGCCAGCCCCGTTATCTTCAGGAGATTGTGCAATTCGACGTAGTCGCCGGTAAGCGTGAAATCGAGGTTGGGCATGGCGTTTGCACCTTGAGGCATTGAGGCAAAGGGTTCGCATCATAAGCCAGAAGCTTGCCCTGGATGAAGTTCGCGGTGTGCGCCGCCGTTGTGTGAGCATCTGCAAGCAGATGTTATGCGATTGTCAGAAAGTGAAACGTTCCGTAACGATGGTCGCAAAACACGAACTTCACTCGTAGAGTGCAGATCAGTAGGGAAAGTCTGCTGGATTTTTATCTGGCAGCGAGCAGACCGGGCAAACACGCAGAGCACGCTCGTAGAGACTCAAATGCAGCGGCTCAAATGCGCAGCGCCAGACAGGTTGCCCGCGTCACAACAACTTTAGAGAGGATTAGCCATGACCCAGATTCGTACGCTTCTGATCGGTACCGCCCTTACGGCCCTTGCTTCGACAGCCGCATTCGCACAGACCGCGCAACCGGCAGCGGGTACGGACGGCCAGCCGCAAGTCCAGATGCAAGGCGCTGATGCCGCCCCTGCCGCCCAAGGCGTGCAGCCAGTCACGCCGACGCCGACGCGTCTGACGGCGTCGGGCTCGACCGATCCGCTGGTGCAGAAGCGCGACGCCAATGCGAAGGCTAACGCCGAATATCGCGCGTCGAAGAAGGCATCGAAGGCGGAACTGAAGGATCAACAGAAGACCGCCAAGGTCCAGTACAAGGAACAGGTGCGCGACGCCAAGATCAACCAGAAGGCGGATAAGCAGACCGCCAACAATGAGATGAAGATGAACATGCAAGGCCAGACGGGCGACCAGTCGGACGGCACCGACGTCAAGCACTAAGGCCAAGTTTTGAGCAAGCGGCGTGGCGGCGTGGTTTGCCGCCGCCGCACGCCGCTTTACCGGACTTTCAGGTCCGGGCATCTCGTTTCAACGGAGGTATCCCATGAGCATCACCCAGTCCACGAAGACCACGCTTGTCGCCGCGTTGATCGCGGGTTGCCTGTCGTCGGCTGCATTCGCGCAGGCTAGCGATCCGGCTGCGGCGCCGGTCACCCACGCCGACAAGAAGGCGGCCAAGGAACAGTCGAAGGCAGACAAGAAGGCGTCCGTCGCGCAAGCCACGGCCGACAAGAAGAAAACCGATGCGCAGGCCGACGCCGACAAGGCCAACGCCGACGCCAATCTGAAGGACGCGAAGAAGCAGTAGGAGGCGGACTTCGTGGCCGCCTATGCGCATCGCCGTAACGTTCGCGCGCCGCCGCGCGTCCGACAAGTCCCAGTGTCATGGCGTTGCGCGGCGCGTGAGCGGCTCGCTCTGACGCCTGAAAATGGCCGGTGCGTTCTACGCCACGGCCATTTTTGCGCCCTCGATCTTTTAATGGTCGTCCGGCGGGGTCAGGCAAGGCCGCTGGCAGCGAGGCCAAAAAAAGGGTCGCTTGTCTGCGCGGGTTGTATGGATATACAGTGTGCGTCGCCGCTCTGAATCTATCCAACGCCCAAAAATCGATCGTGCTCTCCGTCGCCGAATCACCGCCGCCCCCCGCGTCATCGTCATCCGACACCGCCGCCTGGCTGGCGAAGCTCAACGACGCGCAGCGCGAAGCCGTCGACTACGGCGCCGACACGCTCACCGCGCTGCCCGGCGCGCTGCTGGTGATCGCGGGCGCCGGTTCCGGCAAGACCAATACGCTCGCGCACCGGGTCGCCAATCTGGTGGTGAAGGGCGCCGATCCGCGCCGCATCCTGCTGCTGACCTTTTCGCGCCGCGCGGCGCTCGAAATGACCCGGCGCGTCACGCGCATCGCCGGCGCGGCGCTCGGTTCGCGAGCCGCGCTCGCGCAAGGGCTGACGTGGTCGGGCACGTTCCATAGCGTCGGCGCGCGGCTGTTGCGCGAGTACGCGGATCTGATCGGCCTCGCGCCGGCCTTCACGATCAACGACCGCGAGGATTCCGCCGACCTCATGAACCTCGTGCGCCACGAACTCGGCTTGTCGGCGAAAGAGCGGCGTTTCCCGGCCAAGGGCACGTGCTTTGCCATTTACTCGCGCGTCGTGAACACCGGCGCGTCGCTCGGCCAGGTTCTCGACAAGGCGTTCCCGTGGTGCCGTGAATGGGAGGCCGATCTGCGCATGCTGTTCGCGGCTTATGTCGAAGCGAAGCAGAAGCAGAGCGTGCTCGACTACGACGACCTGCTGCTTTACTGGTCGCACATGGCCGCCGAGCCGGCCATCGCCGCCGACCTGTCGGGGCGCTTCGATCATGTGCTGGTCGACGAGTATCAGGACACCAACCGTCTGCAGGCGTCGATCCTGCTCGCGTTGAAGCCGGACGGCCGCGGCCTGACCGTGGTCGGCGACGACGCCCAGTCGATCTATTCGTTTCGCGGCGCGACCGTGCGCAATATTCTCGATTTCCCCGCGCACTTCGATCCGCCGGCCAAACAGGTCACGCTCGAGCGCAATTACCGCTCGACTGCGCCGATCCTGGCGGCGTCGAACGCGGTGATCGAACTGGCCAACGAGCGCTACACGAAGAATCTGTGGACCGACAAGGCATCGGCGCAGCGCCCGCGTCTGGTGACCGTCGCCGACGAAGCCGACCAGGCGCGCTACATCGTCGAGCAGGTGCTGGAAGCGCGCGAGCAGGGCATGAAGCTGAAGTCGCAGGCGGTGCTGTTCCGCGCCGCGCATCACAGCGCCGCGCTGGAGATCGAACTGACCCGGCGCAACATTCCGTTCGTGAAGTTCGGCGGGCTAAAGTTTCTCGACTCGGTGCACGTGAAAGACGTGCTCGCCGTGCTGCGCTGGGCCGAAAATCCGCGCGACCGCGTGGCCGGCTTTCGCGTCGTGCAGTTGCTGCCGGGCGTGGGACCGGCCACCGCGGCAAAGGTGCTCGATGAGGTTGTCGCGCGCGCGGGCAGCGGCAATCCCGCCGACACCGCCGGCGGCGCGCTGGCCGCCTTCGCCGCGCCGCCTCGCGCGCAGGAAGACTGGCATCCGTTCGTCAAGCTGATGTCGAGCGTGTACGGGCGCCAGACGCCGTGGCCCGCCGAGTTCGAAATGGTGCGCCGTTGGTATGAACCGCATCTCGAGCGCAATCACGAGGACGCGGCGATCCGTCACGCGGACGTGTTGCAGATGGAGAGCATCGCGGGCACGTATGCATCGCGTGAACGGTTTCTGACCGAGTTGACGCTCGATCCGCCCGACGCCACCAGCGACGAATCCGGCGTGCCGCTGATCGACGAGGACTACCTGATCCTTTCCACGATCCATTCGGCGAAGGGGCAGGAGTGGCGCAACGTATTCGTGCTGAACGGCGTGGACGGCTGCATTCCGTCCGATCTCGGCACGGGCAGCGAAGAGGAAATCGACGAGGAGCGCCGTCTCCTCTACGTGGCGATGACGCGCGCGAAAGAGGACCTGCATATCGTCGTGCCGCAGCGCTTTTACGTGCACAACCAGACGCATATGGGCGATCGTCACGTGTGGGCATCGCGCACGCGCTTCATTCCCGCGCATCTGATGCCGCTATTCGATGCTTATGCATGGCCGCGCGTCCCGATTCCGAGCGCGCCGACGGCGGCCGGGCTGGCCGCGGCGGCGCAGGCGAAGGTCGAGATTGGCGCGAAACTCAGAAAGATGTGGGATTGAGAGCACGGCGGGCGGCGCGCTTCAATGCGCCGCATCTGATGCCGCTGTTCGATTCCATCTGTGACCACGCGTGCCGGCTCCGCGCGCGCCCACGGCGGCTGGGCGTGCCGCCTCCGTTCAGGCGGAGATCGGCATCGGCGCGAAACTCAGAAAGATGTGGGATTGAGAGCGCGGCGGGCGCCGCGCTCCTGTGCGTGATAGCCGTGACGCGATCAACGCTGAGCAAGGGACGCGGCTCGATCGTTGGCCCGGTCCGTTGTTCGGCGTTACGTCTCTCGATCGGCGGAGGGTTGCCGCTTGTTGGCTACTGGTGACCCAGTGGTGGTTTCCCAGGGTCGTTTGCGTCAGCGCGACTGCCGTGGCTGCTGTTGCTGCGGCGCCGGACGCGGCGGCACGAAGAAATTGCGCAGCCAGGCCGCCATACGCGAAAACACGTCGTACGGCTCTTCCACGAAAATCTCCGGCTTGAGCAGGCGCAGGAACTCCATGATCTGCTGCGCTTCCTGCTTCTGGAACGAGCCGTGCGAAATACCCAGCCGCAGCAGCCCACGCAGTTCGCCGAGCTTTTCGCGCGCCGTGCTGCCCACGTGCGTTTCGCACGCCACCTTGGCCTCGTAGACGCGCTGGCGCAGCGATTCCACCACCCGCCACGCCGGCGTCTGCATGACTTCCTCGAGCGCCTGAATGTCCTGCGCCGCGCTCTTGATCTGCGCCGCGAGCGGGTCGATCAGCGCGGCGTCGCCTTCCGCTTCCTTGACGATCGCCGCCGCCCAGTCGCGGCACTGCTTGGCGAGTTCCTCCGGCGTCCATTCCGAGCGGGCCGCGAAACCGAAGCCGAACTCGCCCGCCTGCCGCATCAGAATCGCGACGACATCCGGGAACTCCTTGTCCAGCGTGCGTTTGGCCCAGGCGTACTGGCCGCCCTGCAACATCCGCTGAACCGCGTGTTCGGTCAGCGGCACCATATTGTCGAGCAGCTTGGCGCGCAAAAAATCCTCAAACGACGGCGTCGCGAACTGCGGATCGAGCTTCAGCGAGACTCGCAGAAAAGCGTCGAAATCCTTGCGCAGTGTCGCGATGGTCTCGTCTTTGAGCGTGAGGGTGATTTGACCCATGTGTTATCCCGTTTGGTCCTGCCGCGCGGCCTCGCCACGCCGCCCGGCCGCATGGGCCTTGGGAGACGCGGCGTTCGATGCCGGCGCGCTTGATTCCTGCCTGATGCCGCATAACCAGCGGGACGTATCCCGACGAGCGGACCTCGACTGCATAACGGCGGATCGGGGGGAAACTTAAGGGAGTGCGGGGCGGGGCGCCCGCTTTAGAGGGAAGCGTCGCCCGGCTTGCGCGCGCATGGCGCGAGCCGGGCGACGCCTTTGCCGCCTTGAAAGCGACGTGCGTCTATTTCAGCACGACGCATTGCCAGACAAAAAACACCGTCAGCCCGACGGCGATGGTTAGAAGCGGCCGCCGCGTCAACGCGCTGACGAGCACCGCAGCCAGCGCGCCGACCAGTTGCGGATTGCGCCAGGTCAGCTCGGCGTCGCCGCCGTGCGGCGAAACCGCCATCGGCACGATGATCGCTGTCAGCACGGTGACCGGCACGAAGCCGAGGGCGGTACGCACGAGCGGCGGAAACACCAACCGGTCGCCGAGCACGAAGACGGCGGCGCGGATTACCCACGTGATCGCCGCCATGCCGAGAATCAGGACAACATAGTTCATCGCGATGCCCCCGCGGTTTTGCCGTTACTGCGCAGGTTGGGCCGCGACGTCGACAGCAGGACGCCGATCGCCACCCCCGCGAACACCGCGCCGAGCAAACCGAGCTTGTACGGCCACGCCTGCCAGAAGAAGGCCAGCGTGCCCGCGGTGACGGCCGCCGCGATATAGCGCAGCGCGACGAGTTGCGGCACGACGATCGCGATGAAAGTGGCGACCATGGCGAAATCGAGGCCGAGCGATTGCAGGCCCGGGAAAGCCGCGCCGAACAGCAGGCCGGCGACGGTCCAGAGTTGCCAGTTCAGGTACATGGCCAAGCCGGCGCCGAAGAAGTAATGCGGGCCGACCGTGCCGGGCTCCCGATGCCGGTAGTGCTCCCACACGACGGCGAAGACTTCGTCCGTGAGCAGCGCGCCGAGCACCCAGCGCCAGCGCGTCGACAGATGCGCGACGTGCGGCGCGAGCGTGGCGCTGTACAGCACATGGCGCAGATTGACGACGAGCGTGGTCACCCAGATCACGGCGAAACTCGCGTGTCCGGCGATCAGGCCGAGCGCGATGAACTGCGCGGAGCCGGCGAACACCACGAGCGACATCAACTCGCCGTGCCATAGGTGCAGCGGGCCGGATGCGACGAGGGTGCCGAAAATGACGCCGAAAGGCGCCGCGCCGACCATCATCGGGATGATGTCGCGCGCGCCGGCGGTGAATTCTTTGAAATGGCCTGGGCTCGTGGGCTGGCCTGCGGTGGAATGGGTCAATCTAGCCTCCTTGATTCGGGAAGCATAGCGGCGGCGGCCGGGCGGGGCTTGTACGTTCTTGCGGATGGGCGGGGTTTGATGCGGTGTGCGCCAAGGTTGTTGGTGGCGTGTGCGCCAGGCTGTGTTTTGCGGTTGGAATGAGCAAGTGGCCGGACATGCAAAGATCGACGCCAACGTAAACGTTGGCGGTGTGTCTAGCGGTTGGCGTGTCCCAGGCCGCAGGGCGCATAAGGCTCCCGGCAGCGTACGCTGAGCGCCGCATCTTGCGACTGGGATGGCCGAGGCAGCGGGGCACGCAAGGCTGTCGGGCAAGTACGCGCTAGCGTCGTATCTTGCGGCTGGAGTGCCGAAGGCAGAGGGACGCGCAAACGTCGCCGGCAACGCAAGCAACAGCGCCGCGTCAGACGCCCTGCCAGCGTCCCGGCGGCACGCCGAACATGCGCCGGAAGTGTCGCGTGAAATGGCTCTGGTCCGTAAAGCCGCTGGCGGCGGCGACGTCCGTGACGGAAACGCCCGCGCGCAGTGGCGCGAGCGCGCGCTGCAAGCGCACCTGATTGCGCCACGCGTGGGGCGGCAGGCCGGTTGTTTGGGTGAAAAGACGCGCCGCGTGGAACGGCGAGAGCCCTGCCACTTGGGCCATTTCAGCGAGCGTGACGGGCTCGACGAGGTCGCCCGTCAGGCGCTCCTGCATGATCGTCACGCGAGCGTCGTCGGTGGCGAGGCGCGAACGCACCGGCTGCGTTTGCGCATAGCGCACCAGCAGCGTGGACAAGGCATCGAGCATGGCGGCTTCGGCGGCGAGCGGGTCGTCGCCCGCCTCCAGCAGACGATGCGCATGCGCCAGCCGCGCGGCCAGATCCGGATCACGGATCACGCCGGGCGCAAACCACGGCAACGCCTGAGGCTTGCCGCTGACCTCGTTGGCGAGGGCGTGGATGAAATCCACCGGCGCATACATCACGCGATACCGCCAGCCCGCCTCGACCGCCTTCGAGCCGGTGTGCAACTCGCCGGGATTGATGATTGGCACGCTGCCGGCTTCCGCGACATAGTCGGAACCGAGATACCGATACCCTTCGGCGCCCGCCACGATCACCGGAATCGTGTACGCGTCGTGCCAATGCGGTGTGAACTCGTGATCGTGATATTCGGCCGTGAGCAGATCCGCGCCGGGCAGAAGCGGCGTGCGCCAGTAGCGGGCGGAATCCTGGAAACGATGGGCGGCGGTCATGGCGAAGGTCCGGCTGGACCGGCCAGTTTAGCGCGTCGCGACCTGCATTGCTTCATGGGTTGATGCGTCAGCCGGCTGCGTTTTGTCGTAGGGGCGTCTACTTGACCGGGATCGTTGTTCCGGCCGGCATCGGCACGGCGCTCACGCTGTTTTTCGCGCTGCCGCTGACCACCCGGTCGCTGTAGGTGAGGTACACCAGCGAGTTGCGCTTCGCGTCGACCACCCGCACCACATGCAGCGACTTGAAGATGAACGACATGCTCACCGAGAACACGTCGGCCTGTTTCTTCACCGGACCCGTGAAGTGGATTTCGCCGACCTGACGACAGGCGATCGACGCCTCGGTGGGATCTTCCGCGATGCCGAGCGTACCCTTGACGCCGCCGGTACGCGCCCGCGACACGTAGCAGGTCACGCCTTGAACAACTGGATCGTCATAGGCCTCGACGACCACGCGGTCGGAGCCCGTGACGCGGAAATTGGTGTTGACGCTGCCGACTTCTTCGCTGTGTGCCGAGGGCAGCAGGAGGGCGGCGGCCGCCGCAAGCGAGATGCGCAACAAAGTGGGTTTCATGGGATGGGATTGCCGGAAATTGAGCGCCTGGGTTGGGCGCGGGACGTGCGCCGGGAAGTCGCCATCGTATAACGGCCGGCGGGCAGAGAGTCGATGCGGATGCTCCGACGGGTCGGTGCAACGACCGCCATTCAGGATATTGGCGTGCGCATCGACCGGGGTGATATGGACTGGCGCCGGCGAATTGCGGCGCGCAAAAAGAAAAGGCCCGCATGGATGCGGGCCTTTCAAATTTTTTGGCTCCTCGACCTGGGCTCGAACCAGGGACCTACGGATTAACAGTCCGGCGCTCTACCGACTGAGCTATCGAGGAACAGCAGTACAACTTGATCTACATAAAAAAGCCCGTCTTGGTTAACGGGCTTTTGCAATTCTTGGCTCCTCGACCTGGGCTCGAACCAGGGACCTACGGATTAACAGTCCGGCGCTCTACCGACTGAGCTATCGAGGAACAGAACAACAAACAGCAGAGAAACGAAATTGTAGGAGCAGCTTAAGCGCCTGTCAATACCCTGTGTTCATCTCGATTTCATTCGAACCCGGCTGCAGACGCGCCAGGCAGCGAGGTTCAACGTGCGAGCAGCTCGAGCTTTTCCTTCACGTCCTTGAACTCGTCGGCTTCCGGCAGCGGTGCCTTGGTCTTGGTGATGCTCGGCCAGTTCTTCGCGAGATCGGCATTCAGCTCGATGAAGTTCTGCTGGTCGCCCGGCACGTCTTCTTCGGCATAAATGGCGTTCACCGGGCATTCGGCCACGCACACGGCGCAGTCGATGCATTCATCGGGGTCGATCGCGAGGAAGTTGGGACCTTCGCGAAAGCAGTCCACCGGGCACACATCGACACAGTCGGTATAGCGGCACTTGATGCAGCTTTCGGTCACAACGTGAGTCATTCAGGCAGCTCCTGCATGCGGTATCTGGGGAGGCGGAAACGCCAAAAGCGCTATTGTATCGTAACGTCAAGAGGCGCATGCAGCATCGCACAACGCCGTTTATACGTTTTCGTGATTAGTTTATGGCGTCCGCATCCGGGCTTCCTTGGGACGCGCGGCGTGGGCGTCCGGCGGCGCGCTGAATGCCGGCGCATTCGGGTAACATGCGTCAGGCCGGTGCGCTCGGGGCGTGCCGTACGCGCATGGGTGAGTCGGGCCTTTCGTGTCAGGCCTTCCGTTTTCCGCAGTCCAGTTCGCACCATCATGATTATTACTTCGCTGCTCGACACCGATCTGTACAAGTTCACGATGATGCAAGTGGTGTTGCATCACTTTCCCGCGGCGAACGTGGAGTATCGCTTCCGCTGCCGTACGCCGAATGTCGATCTCGTGCCGTATATCGGCGAGATCCGCGACGAAGTGCGCAAGCTCTGCAAGCTGCGCTTCACCGATGAAGAACTCGACTACCTGCGGCGCATGCGCTTCATCAAGGGCGACTTCATCGAGTTTCTCGCGCTGTTCCATCTGAACGAGAAATACATTTCGATCGAACCGTCGCCGAAGGGCAATGGCGAAATCGACATCGAGATCAAGGGACCGTGGCTGCATACGATCCTGTTCGAGATTCCGATGCTCGCAATCGTCAACGAAGTCTACTTCCGCAACACGCAGCAAAAGCCGGACTACAGCGAAGGGCGCGGGCGCCTCGTCGACAAGATCCAACTGCTCGGCGCGCGTCCGGAATTCGCCGACTGCAAGATCGCCGACTACGGCACACGCCGCCGCTTCTCGAAGCAATGGCACGAGGAAGTGATCCTCAAGCTCAAAGAAGGGCTCGGCGAACAGTTCGCCGGCACCAGCAACGTGTTCTACGCGTTGAAGCACAGCCTCACGCCGCTCGGCACGATGGCGCACGAATACCTGCAGGCGTGCCAGGCGCTGGGTCCGCGGTTGCGTGACTCACAGATCTTCGGCTTCGAAATGTGGGCCAAGGAATACCGCGGCGACCTGGGCATCGCGCTCTCCGACGTGTACGGCATGGAGGCGTTCCTGCGCGACTTCGACATGTACTTCTGCAAGCTGTTCGACGGCGCGCGCCATGATTCCGGCGATCCGTTTGACTGGGGCGAACGCCTGCTCAAGCACTACGAAGCGAATCGCTGCGACCCGCGCACCAAGATCCTCGTATTCTCCGACGCGCTCGACATTCCCAAGGTGCTGCAACTCTACGAGCGCTTCCGCGGCCGCTGCAAGCTGGCGTTCGGCGTGGGCACGAATCTGACCAACGACCTCGGCTACAACCCACTGCAGATCGTCATCAAGATGGTTCGCTGCAACGGTCAACCGGTGGCGAAGCTGTCGGACTCGCCGGGCAAGAATATGTGCGAAGACAAGGCTTACCTTGCTTATCTGCGTCAAGTGTTCGGCATTGCGCAGCCCGAGGAAGAGGCGGCGAAGTAGCGCGGTTCGTAGCTGGCTATAGCGTAAGCCGCGTGTGCGGTACGCGGCAATAGACCGTTCGGCCAGGGTGTTCGCGCGCAGGGCGGCCGGTATAATTCTCGCCATATCGCACGGCTGTCGACACGAGGATTTCGCACATGGACACATCGATTGCCCGCCGCAACATCCTGGCACGTATCCGCGCGGCGCAAGGGCGTGAGCCGGAGCCGTCCGCTGCCGAGCGCGAGGCCGCGGCGGACTACCTCGCGCGCCATCCTGCCGGTCCGCGTCCGGAGATGCCAGCCGACCTCGTCGCGCGCTTCATCGAAGAAGCGCAGAAATTGGCCACCACGGTCGACTCGGTTCAGGCAATGAGCGACGTGCCGGCCGCGGCGCATCGCTACCTCACGCAACATGCGTTGCCGCTGCAGGCCATCGCCTGGCAAACGCTGCAGGATCTGCACTGGGCCGAAGCCGGCCTCACCGTCGAATTTCGCAAGCCGCAAGACGGCGACGTGGTCGGTCTCACCGGCTGCTTCTGTGCGACCGCCGAGACCGGCACGCTAGTGCTGCTGTCGGGGCCGGAAACTTATGCGTCGGCCGGTCTGCTGCCGGAAACGCACATTGCGATCGTGCCGGCTTCACGCATCGTCTCGGGTCACGAAGAGGCGTTCGCACTGATCCGCAAGGAACGCGGCGAACTGCCGCGCGCGGTCAACTTCGTGTCCGGTCCTTCGCGTACCGGCGATATCGAACAGACCATCGTGCTTGGCGCGCATGGGCCGTACCGGGTGCATGTGATCGTCGTGCAGGGCGCCTGAGCGGCAAGCGCGGCCGTACCACACAACGCATGCTCCAATGCACGGCTGCAAGCAATAACAAGGACTTCAAACCTATGAAAGGACGCGCCGTCTGGACGGGCATGGCGCTCGCGGCTGCATTGGTGCTGGCCGGCTGGCCGCAGTTGGTGTCGGCCGCCACGCTCGACGGCGCGACTTTGTCGGCGCTGTGGGGGCTGCCGTTCGCGGGCGTGCTGCTGTCGATCGCGGTATTTCCGTTGATCGCGCCGGCGTTCTGGCATCACCATTTCGGCAAGATTGCGGCGGCGTGGGCGCTCGTGTTTCTCGTGCCGTTTGCGCTCGGCTACGGTCCCGGCGTCGCATTCGGCACGCTCGTGCATGCGCTGCTCGAAGAATACGTTCCGTTCATCGTGTTGCTGACGGCGCTCTACACCGTGGCGGGAGGCATCCGCGTGCGCGGCAATCTGCATGGCACGCCGCGCCTGAACACGTCGATCCTCGCGCTCGGCACCTTGCTCGCGAGCATCATGGGTACGACCGGCGCGGCCATGTTGCTGATCCGTCCGTTGCTGCGCGCCAACGACAATCGCAAGCACGTCGTTCACGTGGTCGTGTTCTTTATCTTTTTAGTAGCCAACGCGGGTGGCTCGCTTTCGCCGCTGGGCGACCCTCCGCTCTTTCTCGGCTTTCTGCAGGGTGTAAGTTTCTTCTGGACTACCACGCATCTCGCGCTGCCGATGCTGTTCGTCTGCGGCGTGCTGCTGATCGGGTTCTATGCGCTGGACTCGTACTACTTTCATCGGCGCGAGGAAGAGCGCTCGCGCTTTCTCGATCCGACACCCGACACGCCGCTGCTCGGCATCGACGGCAAGATCAATTTCGTGTTGCTCGCAGCGGTGGTCGCGCTCGTGCTGATAAGCGGGCTCTGGAAACCGGGCGTGAATTTCGACGTGTTCGGCGCGCACGTGGCTTTGCAGGATGCCGTGCGCGATGCCGCGCTGATCGGCGTGACGTTGCTCTCGTTGGCGCTCACGCCGCGCGCGGCTCGCGCGGGCAACGACTTCAACTGGGCGCCGATCGAAGAAGTCGCCAAACTGTTCGCCGGCATCTTTGTGACAATCGCGCCGGTCATCACGATTCTGCGCGCCGGCGAGGCGGGCGCGTTCGCGGGCATCGTCCATCTGGTCAACGACGCCTCGGGCCAGCCGCACGATCTGATGTACTTCTGGGCGACCGGCCTGCTATCTTCGTTTCTCGACAACGCGCCGACTTACCTCGTGTTCTTCAACCTGGCCGGTGGCGACGCTCAGACGCTCATGACCACCGGCGCGACCACGCTAGCGGCGATCTCGGCCGGCGCGGTGTTCATGGGCGCGAACACGTATATCGGCAATGCGCCGAACTTCATGGTGAAGGCAATCGCGGAATCGCGCGGCGTTCGCATGCCGGGTTTTTTCGCGTATCTGGGCTGGTCAGCCGTGGTGTTGTTGCCGCTTTTCCTCGTCACCGGCTGGCTCTTTTTTTGACGCCGAGGCAATCGAACTCGACGCGCTTTACGGAGAATTGCAATGCAGAAGATCCTCGTCGCCCGTCCGATCTTTCCCGATGTGATCGAACGGCTCAAACAGTATTTCGACGTCGACTGGAATCAGGGCGACGTGTTGCCCGCCGACGAACTGACGCGCCGTCTCGCGGATAAGGACGGCGCACTGACCGCGGGCGACCCCGTTGGCGCGGCCGAACTCGCGGCGGCGCCGCGTCTGCGCGTGGTGTCGAATATGGCGGTGGGCTACAACAACTTCGACATGGCCGCTTTCAACGCGGCCAACGTGCTCGGCACCAATACGCCGGACGTGCTCAATGAATCGACCGCGGACTTTGGCTGGGCGCTGATGATGGCGGCGGCGCGCCGCATCACCGAATCGGAGCACTGGCTGCGCGCGGGCCAATGGCAGAAGTGGGCGTATGACGCGTTTCTCGGCAGCGATCTGCACGGCTCGACGCTCGGCGTGATCGGCATGGGCCGCATTGGCCAGGCGCTCGCACGTCGCGCAAAGGGCTTCAACATGCAGGTGATTTATCACAATCGTTCGCGCGTGGCGGCCGAGATCGAGGCCGAACTGAACGCCGAATACGTCTCGAAGCAGGACCTGTTGCGGCGCGCCGATCACGTCGTGCTCGTCTTGCCGTACACGAAGGAGAACCATCACACGATCGGCGCGGCCGAACTCGCGCTGATGAAGCCGACCGCGACGCTTACCAATATCGCGCGCGGCGGTATCGTCGACGACGCGGCGCTCGTCGACGCGTTGCGCTCGAAGCAGATTGCAGCAGCCGGTCTCGATGTGTTCGAAGGCGAGCCGAATCTGAATCAGGATCTGCTCAGCGTGCCGAACGTCGTGCTGACGCCGCACATTGCCAGCGCGACCGAAGCCACGCGCCGCGCCATGGCGAATCTCGCCGCGGACAATCTGATCGCGGGACTGGGTGAAGGTCGGCGCGCGGGGCGGCCGCCGAATCCGGTCAACCCCGAGGTCATCGGCAAGGCGCGTTCATGACTATGATTCTGGTGGCGGCCGTCGCAGTGATGGCGGTCGCATTGGTCATCGCGCTGGCCTTGCTGATGCGCGGCCACAACCGCGCGGAGGACAGTGAGCAGTTCGAGTTGCTCAACGAACGCATCGACGTCGCGGCTGATACGCAAGCGCACGCCTACGAGCGTCTCGAACGGCAACTGCGCAATGACATCACCGAGACGGCGCGCGTGTCGCGTACTGAACAGAGCAGCGGCTTCGCGCATTTTCAGCAGACGCTGGCGGCGCAGTTCAGCAGCATGACGACGGTGCAGGGCGGCAAGATCGACGGTTTCGCCCAGCAACTCGACGCCGTGCGTCACAGTCTGCAGGCACAGGCCCAGCAGGCACGCGACGAACAAGGCCGTTCGCTCAAACAGTTCGGCGATACGCTGAGCCTGCAACTGGGACAACTCACCGAGGCGAACGACCGCCGCTTCGCCGAAGTGCGCGCGACCATCGAGCAGCGGCTGAAGGATATCGAGGCGAACAACTCGCTCAAGCTCGAGGAAATGCGTCGCACCGTCGACGAGAAACTGCATGCCACGCTCGAACAGCGTCTGGGTGAATCGTTCAAGCTGGTGTCCGACCGGCTCGAACAGGTACATCGCGGCTTGGGTGAGATGCAGACGCTGGCGGCCGGGGTGGGCGATCTGAAGAAAGTGCTGACCAATGTGAAGACGCGCGGCACGTGGGGCGAAGTGCAGCTCGAAGCGCTGCTAGAGCAACTGCTCACCGCCGACCAGTACGCGAAGAACATTGCGACGGTGCCGAGAAGCGCGGAGCGCGTCGAGTTTGCGATCAAGCTGCCGGGACGCGCGGAGCAGGGCGCTGCGGCTACGCCGGTCTGGCTGCCCATCGACGCCAAGTTTCCGCGCGAGGACTACGAGCGCCTGATCGAAGCGCAGGAGCGCGCCGATCCGGTTGCCGTGGAAGAGGCGTCACGCGCGCTCGAAGCGCGGATTCGCGCCGAGGCGCGCACGATCGCGGAGAAGTACGTGTCGCCGCCGCACACCACTGACTTCGCGTTGCTGTTCCTGCCGACCGAAGGCTTGTACGCGGAAGTATTGCGCCGGCCGGGTCTGACGGACTTGCTGCAGCGCGACTATCGCGTGACGATTGCGGGGCCGACTACGCTGACTGCTTTGCTCAATAGTTTGCAGATGGGTTTCCGCACGCTCGCGATCGAAAAGCGGTCGAGCGAGGTGTGGCAGGTGCTCGGCGCGGTGAAAACGGAGTTCGGCAAATTCGGCGACGTGCTGGCCAAGACGAAGGCGCAACTGGAAACCGTCACGCGGTCTATTGAAGCGGCGGAAACGCGCACGCGTGTCATGAGCCGCCGATTGCGCGACGTCGAGGCATTGCCGGGCGAGGAGGCGAGCGGGTTGCTCGGCGATGCGCTGTCGGGCGTGGATCCCGACGAGCAATAACGGAATGGGGCTAACGGTTTGCTAGCGGCACTGACTCAGGCGCTTGCAGTCGCCAAGCGTTCAAGCGCCTCGCCCGCCAGACGCACCACACGCCAATCCGGCATGATAGTCGCGCCCATCTTTTCATAGAAGCTGATGGCCTGCTGGTTCCAGTCCAGCACCGTCCATTCGAACCGCCCACATTGCCGCTCTACCGCCAACGCGGCAAGACGCTGCAACAACGCGGTGCCAAGACCGCTGCCGCGTTGCGAGGGTTGCACGTAGACGTCTTCGAGATACAGTCCGCGCTTGCCGACGAAACTCGAGTAATTGTGGAAGAACAGCGCATAGCCCACGATGCGCCCTTCGTTCTCCGCCACCAGCGCCTCGATCGAGGGCCGCGCGCCGAACAGCGCGTCGCGCAGGCCGTCTTCGGTTGCGACGAACACGTGCGTGAGGCTTTCGAACTGCGCGAGTTCGTACGTCAGCGCGAAGATGGCGCCGGTGTCCGCAGGCGTGGCGGCGCGGATCGTCGCGGGCATTACGCTTCTTCCGGCGCGTCGGTCAGCTGGATTTCAATGCCGCCGAAGCGCGACGCCACCCAGTTGTACGCGTGGCAAGCGATCCACAGCAGGATGAAACCGAGAATCGCATTCAGCAGCAGCGCGCTGAACACCGTGCTCAGTTCCACCGAACCGTAGCGCACGAACGCGACCAGCACGCCCAGCAGCACGATCGGCACCGAAAACGTCAGGTACACGAGGATCAGTGCTTTGGCCGTCTGTCCCGGTGCAATGAACGAGATCTGTTTTTTCATGTAAGTCAAACCCGTGTGTCGTAGTGGTAATGGGTAAAGCAGCAAATGAGCGCTGGCGGGTGCGTTGCCTCAGCCGCGCGTCAGCCGTCAGATGAGACCGTCGAACAGCATGATAGCGACGCGCTCTCCTTCGGCGATCTCGCCTTCATCGTGCCCGAGCACGATGAAGCAATTGGCTTCGCTCATCGAACTCAGCACGCCAGAGCTTTGCGAGCCGGTCGGCGTGACGTGCCATTGGCCATGCGTGTCCTGCTCAGCCACGCCGCGCTGGAATTCGGTGCGCCCGGCGCGTTTGCGGATGCCCCGCCGGCTCATGGCGTGAATGACCGGCAGCGGCTGCGGCGTGGCGCCCGACATCAGCAGCAGCACTTCTCGCACGATCTGATAGAACGCCACCATCACGGCGACCGGATTGCCCGGCAAACCGAAGAATAACGCGGGAAGCCCGACACCCGGCCGCTCGCCGGACCAGACGCGGCCGAAGGCGAGCGGGCGGCCCGGGCGCATGGCGAGACTCCAGAACGCGACGTCGCCGAAAGTTTGCAGCAGTTGCTTGGTGAAATCCGCCTCGCCGACTGAAACGCCGCCCGAGGTCAGCACCACGTCGGCGTTCGCCGCGGCGCTGCGCAAGGCGGCTTCCATCGCGGCGGGCTCGTCGCGCACCACGCCGAGGTCGAGTGTGTCGACGTTCAGGCGCCGCAGCATGGCAAACAGCGTGTAGCGGTTGCTGTCGTACACGCAGCCCGGATCGAGCGGCTCGCCGAGCGAGCGCAATTCGTCGCCGGTCGAGAAGAAGGCGACGCGCAAACGCCGCCTGACATTGACTTCGCCGATGCCGAGCGAGGCCAGCAAACCAAGATCCGACGCGCGTATGATGCGGCCCGCCCGCAGCGCGGCATGGCCGCGCGCGAGGTCTTCGCCGGCGAGGCGCCGGTTTGCGCCGCCCGTGACAGCGCCGGCCGCGAAGCGGATGGCAACGGCGTCGGCGCCGCGCTCGACGAGTTCTTGCGGCACGACCGTGTCGCAGTCGGCCGGCATGCAGGCGCCTGTCATGACGCGCACGCATTGCGTGGCCTCGACGCGGCCCGCGAACGGATGCCCGGCCAGCGCCTTGCCGACGATCGCCAACTCCACGGTGGCCGCGCCCGTGACGAGTGCCGCGCGGTTGAACGCGTAGCCGTCCATGGCGGAGTTGTCGTGCGAGGGGACGTCGATCGGCGACACGATATCGGCCGCGAGCACGCGGTCGAGCGCGTCGCGCAAGGCCACGCGTTCAACGGCCGTGACCGGCGCGGCCCACTGACGAACAATCGCCTGTGCGGCCGGGACCGGTAGCGCGTGAGGATCGTACTGCGCGACGCAGTGGGAAAATTCGTTAAGCGTGGTCATGAAGAGCTGGGCGTCGCGACCGGCGGCGGGAGCGGGAGCGGCGGTTGCCGTGCGGCCGGAGCGGGATTTCAACCGGGGCCTCAATCACGCTGGAGGTCGGCGAGTTCTTGTAGCGAATTGATATTGTAAAACGCGCGCTCGTCGGTAAAGACGACTTCCACCGTCTTGTGGCGCGCGTACCACGCGCGGACTTTACGCTCGCCGGCTTCCAGGAAGGCCGAGAGATCGTCCGCGAGGCTCGTGCGCAATAGCGCGAAGACGGGATGCAGCGACGTTTGGCCGTGCGCGTCGGTGGTGATGACCGTGGCGATGTCGGCTCCGTTCGAGTCCAGCGCGTGCGCGAGGCGCCCGGCGAGGTCAGCGGGCAACCACGGTGAGTCGCAGGGCGCACTGAGCACGTAGCCGGTGGCGGCTGCGCGCAACCCGGCGAGCAGGCCCCCCAGCGGGCCTGGAAATCCAGCCATGGTATCGGCCACCACCTTGGCGCCGAACGGCGCGCCAAGCGCGGTGTAGGCCTCAGAGTGACGATTGGCGCTGATCAGCAGAGGCCCGGTTTGCGGCGCGAGGCGCTTGAGCACGTGGGCGGAGAGCGGCTCGCCGTGCAGCATTTGCAGGCCCTTGTCAGCGCCGCCCATGCGCATGCCGCGGCCGCCCGCGAGCAACAGTCCGGTGATGTGTTCGCGCGCCGGCTTCATGCGCCGCCGCTCAGCCGCCGATGTACGACATTTCGACGCGGCGGCCATCCCGCGCGCGTGCATCGGCCGAGGCGCTGCCGCGCAGTTGCGAATAGCGGTCGCCGCGGTCCTGCCAGATTTCGGCGATGGCGGTGGCGATGCCGGCGTCGCTCGCGCCGTTGCGCACCAGCGCGCGCAGGTCGTGACCCGACGAGGCGAACAGGCACAGGTAGAGCTTGCCTTCGGTCGACAGACGCGCACGCGTGCAACTGCCGCAAAAGGCGCGCGTCACGCTCGAAATCACGCCGATCTCGCCGCCGCCGTCGACGTAACCCCAGCGCTGCGCGGTCTCGGCGGCGCTGTGCGCTTCGAGCGGCGCGAGCGGGAAGTGTTCGGCAATGCGCGTGACGACGTCGGCGGACGGCAGCACTTCAGTCATGTTCCAGCCGTTCGACGTGCCGACGTCCATGTATTCGATAAAGCGCAGCACCGTGCCCGAGCCTTTGAAGTGACGCGCCATCGGCACGATTTCGCTGTCGTTGGTGCCGTGCTTGACGACCATGTTGACCTTGACCGGCGCGAGGCCCACCGCGTGCGCCGCGGCAATGCCGTCCAGCACGTCGCCGACGGCGAAGTCGGCGTCGTTCATGCGGCGAAACAGCGTGTCGTCGAGCGCGTCGAGGCTCACCGTGACGCGGGTCAAACCGGCGTCTTTCAGGCTGCGCGCCTTGCGTTCCAGCAGCGAACCGTTGGTGGTCAGCGTCAGGTCGAGCGGGCGGCCCGCCGGCGTGGTCAGTTGCGCGAGGCGTTCGATCAGGAATTCCAGATTTTTGCGCAACAGCGGCTCGCCGCCCGTCAGACGGATTTTTTCGACGCCATGTGCGACGAACAGCCGCGCCAGCCGTTCGATTTCCTCGAAGCTCAGCAAGGCGCTGTGCGGCAAAAAGGTGTAATCCTTGTCGAACACCGCGCGAGGCATGCAATAGACGCACCGGAAATTGCAGCGATCCGTGACCGAAATGCGCAGGTCGCGCAGCGGCCGCGCAAGCGTGTCGTGCAGCGCGCCGCTGGGCGTCTGCACGGGGCCGGCGATGACCGGCACGGCGCTGAGATCGGCGACAGGGATGATGCGTCGGGACATGAATTGCTTCGGTTAGTGCTTGAAATTAAAGCTAGATATTCATTCTATCGGAAATGATTCTGGCAGCGCTGTCACCCCGGGCCGTGTCGGGGTATACGGGGAGCGGCATACCTCGGCGCGCGTGGGCCATTGCCATGCGCCCGTAAAAAGCAAAAAGCCCGCCGGTGAGGGCAGGCTTTTCGAGTGCGGCAGGGCAGCTTACTGCGGGTGCTGGCCTGTTTCCACCTGTTGCATCGGCGCGCCGTCGAGCGGCGGCAGCGGCTTGCGTTCGCGCGCCACGCGAGCCGGCTTGACGGTCTGCGCAGCAACTTCCTGAGCCGCGCGCAGCTTGTCGGCGTCGGTGTTCACCCAGACGAGACCGGCTTGTTCCAGCACCGGTTTCAGGGCTTCCGCCGGCACGGCGCCATGACGCGGCGCTTGCTGCGGTGCGACGGGCGCCGGTTCAACCGCTGCCGGTTCTGCTACCGGTGCCGCCGCTGCCACGACCGGCTGCGGTTCGACGATCTCAGCCTGCGGTGCAGGTTGAACGACAGGCGCTTCGACCACCACAGCCGGAGCCACGGTTTCGACCGGAGCCGGAGCAGCGGCGTGCGCTTCGACAACCGGCGCAACTGCCGGCGCTTCGACCTGCGCTTGAGCCGGGGCTTCGGCACGTGCAACCGGTTCAACCAGCGAAACCGTTTCGCTAGCGGCCGGCGCAGCTTGCGCTGCTTCGACCGGCTCCGCAGCGGCTTGTGCCACCGGCGTTTCGGCGACCAGCTCGACGGCCGCCGGCGCAACCGGCACTTCCGCGACCGGTACTACCGTTTCCGTCTTCGCAGCCTTTTCGACGGCCAGGGCCGGCGTTTCGGCTGCGGCGTGCAGTTCGGACACCACGGCGGTTTCCGTCGCGACAGCAGCGACTACCACTTCCACCGGCGTCACGTCCTTCGCCTCGGTGACTTCCGGCTTGTGCTCGACCGGCTGATGCGCCGTGCGCAACGGCGCTTCGTCGGTTGCGCTCGCGTTGTCGCCTTCAGCCTCTGCGACGTCCGCTGCCAGATTGCCGTTCACGTCCTCTTCACGCTCACGACGGCCACCGCGACGGCCGCGACGGCGACGACGACGCTCCTCACCTTCACGCGCCACCGCTTCCTGATCGATCGGCGCGCCGTTTTCGCCCAAAGCGGTCTGGTTTTGCACCAGTTCTTCCGCCGTTTGCGCTTCGCTTTGCGTCAATGCATCCGCGGTTTCTCCTTGCGGCTTGCGGCGTTCGCCACGTTCAGCGCGGTCGCCACGTTCACGGCGCTCGCCGCGTTCCTGACGTTCGCCACGCGGTGCGCTTTCTGCCGTTTCCGCGCGCTCGGTGCTCCGATTGTCGCGGTCACGGTTTTCACGACCCTCGCGCGGCTCACGGGCCTCGCGCGGCTCACGGCCTTCGCGGGCTTCACGCGGCTCACGAGTGCCACGTGGTTCGCGCGCTTCACGCGGCTCGCGGCCTTCGCGTGCTTCGCGCACCTCACGGCCTTCACGCGGCTCGCGTTCTTCGCGGCGTTGCGACGGCTGCTGACCTTGGCCTTGACGGCCACCGGTCGTGCCTTCGCCACGGCCCGCTGCATCGCGAGTGCCTGTGCCGGTGCGGCGATTGCGGTTGCGATCGCCGCCGCGTTCGCCGCGCTCCGTGCGTTCGCCGCGTTGCGGACGCGCCTGCTTGTCAGTCGTCGCCGGCGCGACAGGCGCCGGAGCGGCCGGCTGCACGCCGAACAGATTCTTCAACCAGCCGATAAAGCCGCCGCTCGCCGGCGTGACCGCGACCGGAGCCGGGGTGGCGACCGGGCGAACCGGCGCGCTCGGCGCCGGCTTTTCAGGCGTGATGCCCTTGACCGCCGCTTCCTGCTTCGGCTTCACTTCTTCGGTGCGCTTGCTGTAGCCGGTTTCCGATTCCAGTTCGCGGGCCGCTTCTTCGGCCATCTTCCACGAAGCACGCGGCTCGTCGAGGCGCGCGTCGTCGTGACGCAGACGCTCGAGCTTGTAGTGCGGCGTATCGAGGTGCTTGTTCGGAATCAGCACGACGTTGACCTTGAAACGCGACTCGATCTTGTTGATCTCGGCGCGCTTCTCGTTCAGCAGGAAGGCGGTCACTTCGACCGGCACCTGGCAATGAATTGCCGCGGTGTTTTCCTTCATCGCTTCTTCCTGAATGATCCGCAGCACTTGCAGCGCGGACGATTCGGTATCGCGGATGTGGCCCGTACCGTTACAGCGCGGGCAGGTCACGTGGCTGCCTTCCGACAGGGCCGGACGCAGACGCTGACGCGACAGTTCCATCAGGCCGAAACGCGAGATCTTGCCCATCTGGACGCGCGCACGGTCGTGCTTGAGCGCGTCTTTCAGGCGTTGCTCGACTTCGCGCTGGCTCTTGGCCGATTCCATGTCGATGAAGTCGATCACGATCAGGCCGCCCAGATCGCGCAGACGCAACTGGCGGGCGACTTCGTCGGCGGCTTCGAGGTTGGTGCGCGCGGCCGTTTCCTCGATGTCGGCGCCCTTGGTGGCGCGTGCCGAGTTCACGTCGATCGCGACCAGCGCTTCGGTGTGGTCGATCACGATTGCGCCGCCCGAGGGCAGCGGCACCGTGCGCGAGTACGCCGTTTCGATCTGGTGTTCGATCTGGAAGCGCGAGAAGAGCGGCACGTCGTCGTGATACCGCTTCACCTTGCTGACATTATCCGGCATCACGATATCCATGAAGGCGCGCGCCTGGTCATGAATTTCGGTGGTGTCGATCAGAATTTCGCCGATGTCCGGCTGGAAGTAGTCGCGGATCGCGCGGATCACGAGGCTCGATTCGAGATAGATCAGCATCGGCTGGCCGCTCGAACCGCTTTGCGACGCGGCTTCGATCGCGCGCCACAGTTGCATCAGGTAGTTCAGGTCCCACTGCAGTTCTTCGGCGCTGCGGCCAATGCCGGCCGTGCGCGCGATGATGCTCATGCCTTCCGGCAGTTGCAGCTGGGCCATGGTTTCGCGCAGTTCCTGACGGTCGTCGCCTTCGATCCGGCGCGACACGCCGCCGCCGCGCGGGTTGTTCGGCATCAGGACCAGATAGCGGCCGGCGAGCGAGATGAACGTGGTGAGGGCTGCGCCCTTGTTGCCGCGCTCTTCTTTTTCGACCTGAACGATCAGTTCCTGGCCTTCACGCAGCGCGTCCTGAATGCGCGCGGAGCGCATGTCGACGCCGTCGCGGAAATACTGGCGGGCGACTTCCTTGAACGGCAGGAAGCCGTGGCGGTCTTCGCCGTAGTTGACGAAACAGGCTTCGAGCGACGGCTCGATGCGAGTAATGATGCCCTTGTAAATGTTGCCTTTGCGCTGTTCGCGCCCGGCGGTTTCGATGTCGATATCGATGAGTTTTTGCCCATCGACGATGGCGACGCGCAGTTCTTCCTGCTGCGTCGCGTTGAACAACATTCGTTTCATTGAACGGCTCCAGAGCGGCTTAGCCTGTCCCTCCGCCGCGCGGTTGTCAGTCGCGAGGGCGAAGCGGGCAGCGGCATGCCGCGCCTTATTGTGTTTTCACAAGCACGCTGGAGCGGGAAAGCTGGTGGGAGAATTGCCTGGGAGGGCCCGGCCCATAAAAAAGTGGGCACGGTGCCGCAGGGCACATGCGAACACGGCTTCAAATAACGACCCGACACGCCGCGGGTTCTGCCGGCCGACCTTCATAAGCCTTCGTCCACTCGCGCCGGTGCGCCAACTGGGCGCGTGACCGGAGGGTCGAAGGCTGCGGTCGTGCCGCAGCGGGAAGTTCGCGCAGTCGGCGCGTCTTTTCCTGCTGGGGGTGTCTCGCCTCATTTTGACGTCGCCATGTCTTGTATTTTCTACAAGACGCCTTGGGCGCACGCCGTATTTTCGCAACCTGCAGCTTCGTACAACAGGGCGTCAGACCGCCCGATACCGAAGCTGAAAGTTAAATTCTTTTTTACCAAAATTCCGTTACCGTCGAAGCCGACCTTGACCGAACGCGCCTGTGGGCGCCGTCCCTGCCGGGCACTGACTTCGTGCGTGCAACTTGTTGCATCTCATTTTCAGGGTGAGCAACCAGACCCCGGCGCAAGTAAAATAACGGTTTATCGCTTGCACCTGCGCAATCCGCCCGAATTCCGGACACTGCGCCGGCCGCCGCAGACTGCTGGGCAAATTATATTCAGAATGAAAGAGTTAGGCAAAATATCCCAGAAATCGGTCGCAAGCGACCAGGTCTCGATGATCGAGATCGACGACAGCGCGGCCGGACAGCGCATCGACAACTTCCTGTTGCGCGTCTGTAAAGGCGTGCCAAAAAGCCATATTTATCGCATCCTGCGAAGCGGGGAAGTGCGAGTAAATAAGGGCCGGATAGACGCGCAGTACCGTCTCGAACTCGGCGATCTGGTGCGCGTGCCGCCCATTCGGGTTGCTCAACCGAGCGAAACGGCCGCCCATGCGCCAGTGCCGGTCGCCCATTTCAAAATTATTTTTGAAGACGAGCACATGCTCGTGATCGACAAACCGGCCGGTGTGGCGGTGCACGGCGGCAGCGGCGTCGCGTTCGGCGTGATTGAACAGATGCGCGCGGCGCGTCCGCAGGCCAAATTCCTCGAATTGGTGCATCGGCTGGATCGTGAGACGTCCGGCATCCTGATGCTCGCCAAGAAGCGTTCCGCACTTGTGAATCTGCACGAGCAGATTCGCGAGAACAAGATGGACAAGCGCTACTATGCTTGCGTTCACGGCGACTGGGCGAGCGACTGGGGCCGCCGCCGCGCGGTCAAGGAGCCGCTGCACAAGTATTTGACGGCCGACGGCGAGCGCCGCGTGCGCGTGCAGCCGGACGGCCTCGCGTCGCACACGGTGTTCAATCTGATCGACCGCTGGCCGGAATACGCGTTGCTCGAGGCGGAACTGAAGACCGGCCGCACGCATCAGATCCGAGTCCACTTGCAGCATCTGGAATTGCCGATCGTCGGCGACGCCAAATACGGCGACTTCGCGCTGAACAAGGCACTGGCGCGCGCCAACGCCAAGCCTGGCCTGAAGCGCATGTTCCTGCACGCTTACCGGCTGAAGCTCGCGCACCCGGCAACCGGCGCGCCGCTGCAGTTCGAGGCGCCGTTGCCTGCCGAATGCCGCAGCTTCATCGCACAACTCAACGAACTACGAAATGGGTCACACCCGGAGACGACACCGCATGGCTAGAGAGCAATTTGATCTGATCGTCTTCGACTGGGACGGGACGCTGATGGATTCGACCGCGCACATCACACGCAGCATCCAGTCGGCGTGCCGCGATCTCGGCCTGCCGGTTCCTGCCGACGAGGCGGCCAGCTATGTCATCGGCCTGGGTTTGCGCGACGCCCTTCAAATCGCCGCGCCCACGCTCGATCCGGCCGACTATCCGCGGCTGGCCGAGCGCTACCGTTTTCATTATCTGGTGAAGGATCAGACCACCGAGCTGTTCGTCGGTGTGCGCGAAATGCTGCAGGAATTGCGCGATCAGGGCTATTTGCTGGCCGTGGCGACGGGCAAGAGCCGCGTCGGGCTGAATCGCGCTTTGGATCAGTCGCGCCTGACGAGCCTGTTCGACGGCACCCGCTGCGCCGACGAGACGTTCTCGAAGCCGCACCCGGCCATGCTGCACGAATTGACGCGCGAACTGGGGCAGGACAACGCGCGTACGGTGATGGTCGGCGATACGACGCACGATCTGCAGATGGCGATCAACGCGGGCGTCGCGGGTATTGGCGTCACATACGGCGCGCATCCTGCGAATTCGTTGAGCGCGTTGTCGCCGAAATTCGTCGCGTCGAGCGTCAGTGTGCTATCTGGCTGGCTGCGAGAGAACGCATGAACACCGCTGCCACGGAAACGCAGGCGGAGGCGGTTCGCGTCTGCGCATCGGACGAACTGGTCGACGGCGGCACGGGCGTGCGCCACGCGGCGAAGCTCGGTGGCGGCGAGGTCGTCGTATTTTTTGTTCGCTACGATGGCCGTGCCTACGGCTACCTGAACCGGTGCGCCCACGTGCCGATGGAGCTGGACTGGGCCGAAGGGCAGTTCTTCGAATCGTCCGGTTTATACTTGATGTGCGCTACACATGGCGCGATTTACGCGCCAGATACGGGCAAATGCGTCGGCGGTCCGTGCCGCGGCGGTAGATTGCGGCCGGTCCAGGTGGACGAACGCGACACGCCAGAAGGCCGAGCCGTTTTCTGGCTGCCAGACGGCGAATTGCGCCCGGCCACACCCTGATTTTTTCTCTTCTTCGACTTTTCCACTGCACCGCATGTCCGACAATTTGACTCCCGAGCCGAAGGAACCGTCCCTGCCAGGCCGCCCCCGCACGCCTGCCGATGAGCCGGGCTGGGAACGCGCCGCGCTCGAGCGTATCGCGCTCGCGGCGATCAACGAGCAGCGCGCGGCACGGCGCTGGAGGATATTTTTCCGGTTTGTTTTCCTGGTCGTAGTGCTGCTGGCGATATGGGTCGCCATCGACTTCTCCGGCGACAAGGTCGCCGCTACCGGCCGTCACACGGCCATGGTGACGCTTGACGGCGAGATATCGGCGGATACGAACGCGAACGCGGAAGATGTCAACACGGCGCTGCAGAGCGCGTTTGACGACGCGGGCACGGCAGGCGTGATCCTGCGCTGCAATAGTCCGGGCGGCAGTCCGGTGCAGGCGGGCATCATCTACAACGAAATTCGCCGCTTGCGCGCCAAATATCCGTCGATTCCCCTGTATGTGGTCGTGGGCGACATGTGCGCGTCGGGCGGCTACTACGCGGCCGCGGCGGCCGACAAGATTTATGTCGACAAGGCGAGCATCGTCGGTTCGATCGGCGTGCTGATGGACAGTTTCGGCTTCACCGGCCTGATGGATAAGCTGGGGATTCAGCGGCGTTTGCACACATCCGGTGAGAACAAGGGCTTTTTCGATCCGTTCTCGCCTGAAACCCCGAAGATGGACGAACATGCTCAGGATATGCTCGATCAGATCCACGCGCAGTTTATCGACGCGGTGCGTCAAGGGCGCGGCAAGCGCCTGCATGAAACGCCTGACATGTTCTCCGGACTTTTCTGGACTGGCCAGAAGAGCGTCGAACTCGGCCTCGCCGACGGTTTGGGCGATGCGGATTACGTGGCGCGCGACCTGTTCAAAGCGCCGGATATTGTCGACTACACGGTAAAAGAGAGCATTACGGACCGCGTTGCGCGCAAGTTCGGCGCGGCGGTCGGTAGCGGGGCGGTTCACGCCATGGCGCTCGGTGGGAAGATGAGTTTGCGTTGATCGTCGTGATCGAAAAAGCCCCGCGCGATCGGTAAGCGGTAGTCGCGCGAGGCTTTTTGGTCCTTTCTTACCCGGCTTGGGTCAAACGGCCAAGATCAGAAAAATGGCCGGCCGCTTGTGCAGGTCGATCGCCGGCTTTTTCTTCCAGTCAGCCACGGTGCGGCTGGCGATGGTCTCCGTTGCCAGCGTCAGATCCACTGCCACGCAAACGAGCGTGGAAGGCGCGCACGTCGCCAGCAGCGTGTCGAGCAACGGGCGATTCCGGTAGGGCGTCTCGATAAAGATCTGCGTTTGCTTGCCTTTGCGCGACTGCTGCTCCAGGTCTCGCAGACGCTTGGCCCGCTCCGTGGCATCGACCGGCAGGTAGCCGTGGAACGCAAAGCTCTGCCCGTTGAGTCCCGACGCCATCAAAGCCAGCAGAATCGAACTCGGGCCGACGAACGGCACGACCTTCACGCCGCGTTCATGAGCGCGGCGCACCAGCAGGGCGCCGGGGTCGGCGACCGCCGGGCAGCCCGCTTCGGAAACAAGACCCGCGTCCGTGCCGGCGAGAAGCGGCGCGAGCAGCTTGTCGATCTCGCCGGCCGGCGTGTTCACATTCAGTTCGCGAATCTCGATTTCCTGGATCGGCCGTTCCGTGCCGACTTTCTTCAGGAAAGCGCGCGTGGTTTTCGCGTTTTCGCCGATGTAATACTGAAGCGAAGCCGCGCGGGCACGGACCGGCGCAGGCAGAACGGCGTCGAGTGCGTCGGTATCGCCTTCGCCCAGCGTGTTCGGAATCAGATAGAGCGTGCCGCTCATTGAGCCCCCAATAGTGGATAACCCACTGCGAGCAGCATGCGCGACAGTGCGATCAACGGCAGGCCGACGAGCGCGGTGGGGTCGTCGGAATGGATGGCTTCGAGCAAGGCAATGCCGAGCCCCTCGGATTTGGCGCTGCCGGCGACGTCGTAGGGCGTTTCCGCCAGCAAATAGGCTTCCAGCGTGGCATCCGGCAGATCGCGGAAATGCACGCGGGTGATTACGTCGACGGCTTGCACTGTCCCCGAGCGACTGTCGAACAGACAGAGCGCACTATGAAACAGCACTTCGCGGCCGCGCATCGCCCGCAGTTGCGCGAGCGCCTTGTCGTGCGCCCCCGGCTTGCCGATCTGCAGGCCGTCGTAAGTGGCGACCTGGTCGGAGCCGATCACGAGCGCTGCTTCACCGACGCCGAGTCCGCCCGCTACCGCGCGAGCTTTGGCTTGCGCGAGCCGCAGCGCGGTGACTTCGGGCGTTTCGCCGGCGAGCGGCGTCTCGTCGATCGCGGGCACGACGACATCGAACGGCACGCGCAGGCGTTCGAGCAGTTCGCGACGATAAGGCGAACTCGACGCCAGAATCAGGCGTGGCGGGCGATTGGGGGAATCTGGCATGGGTAATCGACGGCTAGAGAGGCGAGGCGTACGGGGTTGCGCGAAGCTCGCGCGCGTACGGGCTTAAGTGTTTGACTCGAAAAGACAAAACGGATATGATTTTGGGCTTTTCATCGGTATGCTTGCGCTAGGCGAGTCTCAGTGGGTGTCAATTGCAGTGATCACTGCGGGCAAACACATGGGCCTCACGGGCTGTCTCGCAAATCGGTTATATCCGGCGAAATCCTTGCCGACGCAGGAGCGCACATGACTCAACATCCTGGCAACCCTGCAGGTCTGTCCGACCCGCATGATATCGATCTGTTCGAATTTGCGCGGAGTGGGCGTCAGGCCGCGGGTGTCGTGCGCGTCTCGCAACTGCCGCGCATGTTAAACGAAGTCCTGGCAGAAGCGCCAGACCGCGATGCCGCGTTCACCTGGCAAGCCGAAGGGTCGACGCAGCCGGAATTGCAGGACGACGGCACCGAGGGTCCCCAGCCTTATTTGAGGATGGCGATTCACGGCGCTGCCTGGCTCGAATGTCAGCGGTGCATGACACCGTACTCGCAGGCATTCAACGTCGATGCAACTTACCGGATCGTCAACACTGAGGCGGAAGCCGAAGAGTTTCCGCTCGACGAGGATGAAGTCGAAGTGATCGTGGGTTCGAGCCATTTCGATCTCATCGACTTGATCGAAGAAGAGTTGCTGCTTTCCTTGCCGCTCGTGCCCAAGCACGAGGTCTGCCCCGAAGTGCACGAGAGCCTTGTCTCTGGTGTGGCCGGTGCTGAAGGCGAGGGCGACGAGGGCGCACTGGGCGAAGGCGGTGAGGGCGGCGAGCCCGAACGGCCGAATCCGTTTGCGGCGCTCCAGAGTCTCAAGCGCGGTGAGCCGGACGACAAGAAGCACTGAACAGTTGCATGGGAGCGCGATGCGGGCGCATTGGCCATTCGGCCAGTGGCGGAGACCGGATCGGGCTGTGTTAGAATTCGGAAAATTTTTAGGAGTTAGTCATGGCAGTTCAACAAAATAAGAAGTCGCCGTCGAAGCGCGGCATGCACCGTTCGCACGATTTCCTGACGGCAGCGCCGCTGGCCGTGGAACCGAGCACGGGCGAAGTGCATCTGCGTCACCACGTTAGCCCGAACGGCTACTATCGCGGCAAGAAAGTCGTCAAGACGAAGAACGACTAATCGTTTCACTGCGTTGCGCCCTGTGGCGTTTCGCGTGGCGATCGGCTCGCTTGACATTTTCCCGGCTCGGCATAAAGGCGGCATTCAACTGCCGCTTTTTTGTGTCGATCGCAGTTGGCGCCTCAGCGCTTACTCTGATCCCATGCAGGCCGTCTGAAATTCGTCGCACTCCATGACAGTAAAGCTCACGATAGATTGCATGGGAGGCGACCACGGCCCGTCCGTGACCGTTCCCGCGGCCGTCAACTTCGTTCGTTCGCATCCCGATGCTGAGCTGCTGCTCGTCGGCATCGAAAGTGCGATTCGTCCGCAGCTGAAGAAGTTGAAGGCTCAGGACCTGCCGGCGCTGACCGTCGTACCCGCTTCCGAGATCGTCGCCATGGACGATCCGGTCGAAGTCGCGCTGCGCAAGAAAAAAGATTCCTCCATGCGCGTGGCGCTAAACCGCGTCAAGGAAGGCGAGGCGCAAGCCTGCATTTCCGCCGGCAACACCGGCGCGCTGATGGCAGTCTCGCGCTATGTGCTGAAAACGCTGTCGGGCATCGAACGCCCGGCCATCGCGTCGGCGCTGCCCAATCCTAATGGCTACACGATGATGCTCGACCTGGGCGCCAACGTCGATTGCGAGCCGCAGCATCTGCTGCAGTTCGCGGAGATGGGGCACGCGCTCGTGTCCGCGCTCGAGGGTAAGGATCGGCCTACCATCGGCCTGCTCAACATCGGCGAAGAAGTCATCAAGGGCAACGACACCATCAAACGTGCCGGCGAACTGCTGCGCGCGAGTACACTTAACTTTCACGGTAACGTTGAAGGCAACGATATCTTCAAAGGCACGGTCGACGTCATCGTCTGCGACGGTTTTGTCGGCAATGTCGCGCTGAAGACGTCGGAAGGCCTCGCGCAGATGCTGTCCAACATCATCAAGGAAGAGTTCGGCCGTTCGTGGCTCACCAAGGTGATGGCGGTGCTCGCCTTGCCGGTATTGATGCGCTTCAAGAAACGCGTCGATCATCGGCAATACAATGGCGCCGCGTTGCTCGGCCTGCGCGGGCTGGTGATCAAAAGCCACGGTTCGGCGGATGCTTACGGGTTTGAGTGGGCTATCAAACGCGGGTATGATGCCGTCAAAAACGGCGTGCTGGAACGCCTTGCGCGAGCGATGGAAGAGAATGCGGGTTCTCTCGAACAGGCGGCGCGCGACGCGAGCGGTGCGGGTCACGCAAGCCCGATCGCCGGCCAGCCCGCCGAGCCCTACGCTGCGCAATCCTCGAAGGCATAATGGCTCAATCGACAATTTATTCCCGCGTGCTGGGCACCGGCAGCTATCTGCCGCCCAACCGCGTCACCAATCAGGATCTGGCCGAACGTCTCGCCAAGCAGGGTGTCGAGACGAGCGACGAATGGATCGTCGCCCGCACAGGCATTCACGCGCGCCACTTCGCGGATCCTGATGTCACGACCAGCGATCTCGCGCTCATCGCTTCGCAACGCGCGATCGAAGCAGCGGATATCGACCCGCAGTCCATCGATCTGATCATCGTCGCCACCTCCACGCCCGACTTCGTGTTTCCGAGCACGGCGTGCCTGTTGCAGAACAAGCTCGGCATCAAGAACCACGGCGCGGCATTCGACGTGCAGGCCGTCTGTTCCGGTTTTGCCTATGCGGTGGCCACGGCGGACAGCTTCATTCGCAGTGGTCAGCATCGCACGGCGCTCGTGATCGGTGCGGAAACCTTCTCGCGCATTCTCGACTTCAACGACCGCACCACCTGCGTGCTGTTCGGCGACGGCGCGGGCGCGGTAATCCTGCAGGCGTCCGAACAACCGGGCGTGCTGGCCAGCGCATTGCATGCCGACGGCAGCCATTCGAACATTCTCTGCACGCCGGGCAACGTGAACGGTGGTGTGGTGGCCGGTAGCGCGTTCCTGCATATGGACGGGCAGGCCGTGTTCAAGCTCGCCGTCAACGTGCTCGAAAAAGTCGCGGTCGAAGCGCTCGAGAAAGCCAATCTGTCGGCTGAGCAGATCGACTGGCTGATTCCGCATCAGGCGAATATCCGCATCATGCAAAGCACCTGCCGCAAGCTCGGCTTGCCGCAGGAACGCATGGTCGTCACGGTGGGCGAGCACGGCAACACGTCGGCTGCGTCCATTCCGCTCGCATTCGACGTCGCGGTGCGCGACGGCCGCATCAAGCGCGGCCAGAACGTGCTGATCGAAGGTGTCGGCGGCGGCTTCACGTGGGGTGCGTCGGTTATCCGCTACTGATAGCGGCGACGTTATGGCGAGCGCTCTTCACGGCGCTCGACTACGCTTGAGCGCGCTCGCCATCAACTGGGCGCGCCACCCACATCTGACTAAATCGATTTTGGGGACGATATGAAATTTGCGTTCGTTTTTCCTGGGCAAGGTTCGCAGTCGGTCGGCATGCTTAACGCATTCGCCGATCACGCGGTCGTGCGTGAGACGGTTCAGGAAGCCTCCGATGCGCTCAATCAGGATCTCGGCAAACTGATCGCCGAAGGCCCCGTCGAAGATCTGAACCTCACCACCAACACCCAGCCGGTCATGCTGACCGCCGCTTACGCGATGTATCGCGCGTGGCTGCAGGCCGGCGGCCCGAAGCCGGCGATCGTCGCGGGCCATAGCCTCGGTGAATACACCGCGCTGGTCGCGGCGGGCGCGCTCGCGTTTCGCGACGCTGTGCCGCTCGTGCGTTTTCGCGCGCAAGCCATGCAAACAGCGGTGCCGGTCGGTGAAGGCGGCATGGCCGCGATTCTCGGCCTCGACGACGACACAGTGCGCGCGGTGTGCGCCGAAGCGTCGGTCGCGGGCGTCGTCGAAGCGGTGAATTTCAATGCGCCGGCGCAGGTCGTGATCGCCGGCCATAAGGCCGCGGTCGAAAAGGCTTGCGAAGTCGCGAAGGCTAAGGGCGCGAAGCGCGCGTTGCCGTTGCCGGTCTCGGCGCCGTTCCACTCTTCGCTGCTCAAGCCCGCGTCGGACCAGTTGCGCGAGTATCTGGCCAGTGTCGACGTGCAGGTGCCGGCGATTCCGGTCATCAACAACGTCGACGTCGCCCTGGTCAACGAGCCGGCCGGGATCAAGGACGCACTGGTGCGCCAGGCGGCCGGCGCGGTGCGTTGGGTCGAAAGTGTGCAGGCCATGTCGGCTCAAGGCGTCACGCACGTGATCGAATGCGGTCCGGGCAAGGTCCTTGCGGGCCTGACCAAACGTATCGACGGCAACCTGGTCGGCGCTTCGATCTTCGACCCGGCTTCGCTCGAAGAAACGCTCAAACTCGTGAAGGCAGGCTGAACGCGACGTCGCGCGGCGCCTGGTAGCAGGCGCTCCGCGACGGCATCAGGACTTCGCATCAGAATCAATCAGCCCTCCGAAGGGCATCCGGACTGACAGATGGAAAAGACTCTCGACAAGCAGATCGCAATCGTCACTGGCGCTTCGCGTGGCATTGGCCGTGCGATCGCGATGGAACTGGCGCGCCAGGGCGCGACGGTGATCGGCACGGCGACCAGCGAAAGCGGCGCGGCCGCCATCAGCGAGGCGTTTAACGCAGCCGGCGTGAACGGTCGCGGCGCGGTGCTCAACGTCAACGACGCGGCCGCGGCGGAAGCGCTGATTGACGGCACGGTGAAGGAATTCGGCGCGCTGCACGTGCTGGTGAACAACGCCGGCATCACGCAGGATCAACTCGCCATGCGCATGAAGGACGACGATTGGGACGCGGTGATCGACACCAACCTCAAGTCGGTATTCCGTCTGTCGCGCGCGGTGCTGCGTCCCATGATGAAGGCGAAGGGCGGCCGCATCATCAACATCACGTCGGTGGTCGGCTCGGCCGGCAACCCTGGGCAGATCAATTACGCCGCCGCGAAAGCGGGTGTCGCAGGCATGACGCGCGCGCTTGCGCGCGAGATCGGCAGCCGCGGCATCACGGTGAATTGCGTCGCACCGGGCTTCATCGATACCGACATGACCAAGAATCTGCCGGAAGAGCGGCAAGCGGCGCTGAAGACACAGATTCCGCTGGGCCGCCTCGGCAGCCCGGAAGATATTGCGCACGCCGTGGCGTTTCTGGCATCGCCGCAAGCCGGCTATATCACCGGCACGACACTGCATGTGAACGGCGGAATGTACATGTCGTAACCAAATTCGGTTACTATCCGCGCCTTGATGCGTTTGTAATGCGTAAGGCGCATGCCTTGACAGCAACCCGATGCGCCGCTTTTTTGCCGGGTCAAACCTGATAAAATGCGCGCACCTGTATTTTTGAACTTCTTTTCCCTTGGAGGGGTAATGGACAATATCGAACAGCGCGTCAAGAAGATCGTCGCAGAACAACTGGGCGTTGCAGAAGCTGAGATCAAGAACGAAGCTTCGTTCGTGAACGACCTCGGCGCCGACTCGCTCGACACCGTTGAACTCGTGATGGCCCTCGAAGACGAATTCGGCATGGAAATTCCGGATGAAGAAGCCGAGAAGATCACCACCGTTCAGCAAGCGATCGACTACGCTCGCGCGAACGTCAAGGCCTAAGGTCATTCGCGCCCGCGTTTCTGCGTTGGCGGCGTATGACGCCCTGCCGTGTCGGTTGCCGACGCCAGCGGGGTTGGTGCTTTTTGCCGCGCGTTTTGCCAAGCAGGAGCCAGCGATGTCGACAGCGCAAGTTTTCGCGCGATTGCCGAGTTAAACAGCCACAGGGCACACAGGGCAGGTTCCTGTGGCCGCTGTGGCTTTTGCTTTTGTCATCTATGAAAAAGGGGTTACCGTGAGCCGCCGTCGTGTTGTTGTTACAGGCCTGGGGCTGATTTCGCCTGTTGGCAATAATGTTGCCGACGGCTGGGCCAATCTGGTCGCCGGCAAGTCGGGTATTGCCAATATCACGAAGTTCGATGCGTCGAACTTCTCGACTCGTTTCGCCGGCGAGGTGAAGGGCTTCAATATCGAGGACTACATCCCCGGTAAGGAAGCGCGCCACATGGATACGTTCATCCATTACGGCGTGGCTGCAGGCATCCAGGCGATGCAGGACAGCGGTCTCGAAGTCACCGACGAGAATTCGGAGCGTATCGGCGTGGTGGTCGGTTCGGGCATCGGTGGTTTGCCGATGATCGAAGTGACGCAAACCGAACTGCTCAATCGCGGCCCGCGCCGTATTTCGCCGTTCTTCGTGCCTGCGTCGATCATCAACATGATCTCGGGCCATCTGTCGATCAAGTTCGGCATCAAGGGTCCGAATCTGGCGATCGTCACCGCTTGTACCACGGGCCTGCACTGTATCGGCGAGGCTTCGCGCCTGATCGAATACGGTGACGCCGACGTGATGATCGCGGGCGGTGCGGAATCGACCGTGTCGCCGCTCGGTATCGGCGGCTTTGCGGCGGCGCGCGCGCTGTCGCAACGCAATGACGATCCGGCAACCGCGAGCCGTCCGTGGGACAAGGATCGCGACGGTTTCGTGCTGGGCGAGGGTGCCGGCGTGATGGTGCTCGAAGAGTACGAACACGCGAAGGCACGCGGCGCGAAGATTTACGCCGAAGTCAGCGGCTATGGGATGAGCGGCGACGCCTATCACATGACCGCGCCGCTGGAAGACGGCGACGGCGCTCGCCGCTGCATGCTGGCCGCGCTGAAGAACGCGGGCATCAACACGGATCAGGTGAATTACCTGAACGCGCACGGCACGTCCACGCCGCTCGGCGACCTGGCTGAAACCACCGGCATCAAGCGCGCTTTCGGCGACCATGCCAAAGACATGGTCGTGAACTCGACCAAGTCGATGACGGGTCACCTGCTGGGCGGCGCCGGCGGTCTGGAGTCGGTGTTCACCGTGCTGGCCGTGCATCATCAGGTGTCGCCGCCGACGATCAACATCTTCAATCAGGATCCGGCGTGCGACCTGGACTACTGCGCCAATACCGCGCGGGAGATGAAGATCGACGTCGCGCTGAAGAACTCGTTCGGGTTCGGCGGCACGAACGGCACGCTGGTCTTCAAGCGCGCCTGATCGCCTGATCGTTGGTGACGCGCCAGTCGACGGCGCCGGCTCTGCCGGCGCTTTCCCCTGAATCGGCCACGCCCGACGGAGCGCCGCAGCGGATTGCGCTGCGGCGCTCCGTCGCCGTCTGGGCTGCGTTGGGGGTTTTCGTTCTGACGGCGACGTCGGCTGTCTTTGCTTGCCTCGCGTCGCATCTGGGTGCGTGGCAGGCGATTCCGTTGACGCTCGCCGTGTGGGCATGGCTCGCGCTTTGCGCGCTTCGGTATGAGCGCGCGCAGCCCGTCGCGCTGAAAATCGGGCCGGACGGCTTGTCTGTCTGGGGTCGGACAGGCTCGCTGCTGGCGCAAGGCCGCATCGCCGGTTGTTCGCAGTGGAGCGGCCGCTTGCTGATTCTGGCGCTGATGCCGGAACAGGGCCGCTCACGCACTCTGCTGCTTGCCGCCGACGCGCTCCCGGCACCCATCTTCCGGGAGCTGGCCGTGCTGGGCCGGCGTGGCGCCGGCGCCTGACTGTAACGACTGTAACCGCTGTTACCGGCGTAACGTGCCCAGATGACGGGAACGCTACAATGGTGCCCCGCCATGCGCCCTATAGTTAACGGATTTATCAGGTGAGCGAAAAAGAAATTGATCAGGTGCTGGTCGAGCGCGTGCAGAAGGGCGACAAGGCCGCGTTCGAGCTTCTGGTCTCCAAATACCACCGCAAGATTCTCCGGCTCATCTCGCGCCTCGTGCGGGACCCCGCCGAAGTGGAAGACGTCGCTCAGGACGCTTTTATCAAGGCGTACCGGGCGTTGCCGCAGTTTCGCGGAGAATCGGCCTTTTATACGTGGTTGTACCGGATTGCCGTCAACACGGCAAAGAACTACCTTGCGACCCAAGGGCGGCGCGCGCCGACCTCGACCGAAGCAGATGCTGAAGAAGCTGAAACTTTCTCGGACGCGGACCAACTAAGGGATATCAACACGCCTGAGTCGATGTTGATGAGCAAGCAGATCGCTGAGACGGTCAATGCTGCGATGGCGGTTTTACCGGAAGAGTTGCGCACCGCCATTACTCTTCGTGAAATTGAAGGTTTGAGCTACGAGGAAATCGCTGAGATGATGGGTTGCCCAATTGGCACAGTCAGATCACGAATTTTCCGCGCTCGCGAAGCCATTGCGGCAAAATTGCGTCCGTTGCTTGACACACCTGAAGGCAAGCGCTGGTAAACCACCAGCCAGTTGGACGGGGCGCGGGTGCAATATCTGGATTAGTGGTGTCACTACGGGGTATTTGTAAGATGGGGAGCATCATGGGGTCGGTATCGATGCAATCGCAAGCCAGCTCGCGCGGCGAGCGTCTATCCGCTTTTGTCGACGGTGAGCTGTTCGGCGAAGAGCATCTGAATCTGGACACGTTTATTTCCGGGCTGAATGGCGAGGATCGCGCCGCCTGGTCGAGCTATCACCTGATCGGCGACGCGTTGCGTTCCGACGATCTGGCGGTCAGCCCGGCGGCGAGCAGCGCGTTCCTGAGCGGTTTTGCCGCGCGCCTCGACAACGAGCCGCACGTGCTGGCGCCCGCCGCCATGCCGGTCGCGCGTCGTTTGCTGGCGCTGCGCCGCCGTGTCGTGCCGGCTTTTGCCGTCGCGGCTGCGGCCGCCACACTGACGTGGATCGTCGTGCCGCAATTGCAAGGCGTACCGGGCGGCGCGGGCTCGGCGCAGATCGCGTCGGTTCAGTCGCATGGCGATGCGCTGCAACGCGTGGCTATGGCGCCGACAGCAACGGTCCAGCCGGTCGCGCAAGATGCCAATATCATTCGCGACGCCAGTCTCGACCAGTATCTGGAAGCTCACCAGCAATTCGCGCAACAACCGGTCATGCCGGGCTCGATGCCGCTGATTCGCGCTGCCGCAGTTTCTACGCAAGGCCAATAGTTTGATGCAGACTCCGCGGTTGAATAAAACGACTATCTGGGGGCGGCTGCCGGCATTTCTGTTCTGCGCAGCCGTATTGTTGTCCGCTACACCGCGGGTCTTTGCACAAACCGACGATCCGCTCGTTGCCCGTCGCACGGCCGCGGATCTGCTCGATCGCATCCATCAGGCCGCGCAACAGCAAAATTACGAGGGCGCGTTCGTCTATCAGCGCGGCAATTTCGTTCAGACGTCGCGGATCGCGCACTACGCGACCCGTACAGACGGCGAATTCGAGCAGCTCGAAAGCCTCGACGGCAAGCCGCGCAAAATGCTGCGTCATAACGAGGAGCTCTACACGTTCGTGCCGGAGCGGCATCTGTGCGTCGTCGAGAAACGTCAGAACAAAGATTCGTTCCCCGCGCTGCTGGCCGTGAGCGGCGAACAGGTGCTGTCGGTTTACGAGCCCAAGCTGCTCGTCGACGACCGCGTCGCGGGCGTCGACAGCCAGGTGATCGAACTCGATCCGAAAGACGCGTATCGCTTTGCGTACAAGCTGTGGGCCGACAAGAAAACCGGCCTCCTGCTGCGTGCCCAGACGCTCGACCCGAATGGCCAGGTGCTCGAGCAACTGTCGTTTTCCCAGATTCGTATCGGCGTGCCGGTCGACAAGACCGGCATCGTCAACGGTATTCGTAACACGGCGGGTTGGACTGTGGTGCGTCCGCCGGTCGAGCCGGTCGACATGGCCGCGCAAGGCTGGCAGATCACGCCGACGGTGCCGGGCTTCCGCAAGATTCGTGAACTGCGCCGTCCCATGGCCGCGCGCGATCCGGGTCAGCCGACCATTCCGGTGGACCAGGCGGTGTTCTCAGACGGCCTCGCGGCCATTTCGGTGTTCGTCGAGCCGGTCGAAAACAACACGCGCAAGGAAGGCGCGGGAAGCAGCGGCGCCACGCACGTGCTCGTCAAGCGTCGCGGCGACTTCTGGATTACTCTGCTTGGTGAAGTGCCCCAGACCACACTGCAGCAATTTGCGTCTGCCATAGAATACAAAGCTCCGAAGTAATCCTCCGAATCCTGAATCCCTCGGCTTGCTACGATATGACGACTTTCTCGGTGCGCAAATTCCTCGCGGCCGCGGTGGTAGCGGCTTGTTTGCCGCTCGTGCCGCATACGGCGTCGGCGGCTCCGGCCGCCAATCTGCCCGACTTCACTGATCTGGTCGACAAGGTCGGCCCGGCGGTCGTCAACATTCGCACGACTACACGCGTGTCGAACAGCGGTGCTCGCGGCGGTTTGCCGCCGGGCATGGACGACGGCGACATGTCGGAGTTTTTTCGGCGCTTCTTCGGCATTCCGTTGCCGCAGTCGCCGCAGTCGCCCGGTACGCCGCGCGGCGGCGACAACGGCGGCAGTGGCGGCAGCCAGGACTTGCCGGATAACAGCGATGCCGAGCAGAACAGCGGCGTCGGCTCGGGCTTCATTCTGTCGGCGGACGGTTACGTGATGACCAACGCGCACGTCATCGACGACGCGGACACCATTTACGTCACGCTCACCGACAAGCGCGAATTCAAGGCGAAGCTGATCGGCGTGGACGATCGGACCGACGTTGCCGTCGTGAAGATCAGCGCCGCCAATCTGCCGACCATCACGATCGGCGACTCGAACAAGGTGCGCGTGGGCGAGTGGGTCGTGGCAATCGGCTCGCCGTTCGGTCTCGAGAACACGGTGACGGCCGGCATCGTCAGCGCCAAGGGGCGCGATACGGGCGACTATCTGCCGTTCATCCAGACCGACGTGGCCGTCAATCCGGGCAATTCGGGCGGTCCGCTGATCAACATGCAGGGCGAGGTGATCGGCATCAACTCGCAGATCTACAGCCGCACGGGCGGTTTCATGGGCATCTCGTTCGCGATTCCGATCGACGAGGCCATGCGCGTGGCCGATCAGTTGAAGGCGTCGGGCAAGGTCGTGCGCGGCCGGATCGCGGTGGCGATCGGCGAAGTGACCAAAGACGTGGCCGACTCGCTCGGCCTGCCGAAGGCGCAGGGCGCGCTGGTCAGCAGCGTCGAACCGGGCGGCCCGGCGGATAAGGCCGGCGTGCAGCCGGGCGACATCATCCTGAAGTTCAACGGCCATTCGGTAGATACGGCAACGGACCTGCCGCGCATGGTCGGCGACACCAAGCCGGGCACCAAGTCGACGATCACGATCTGGCGCAAGGGCCAGACGCGCGATCTGCCGGTGACGATCGCCGAGATGCAGCCGGATAAATCGGCCAAGGCGGATCAGAAGAAGCCGCAGCCGCCGAAGCAGCGCGCCACGAACGCGCTGGGTGTGGCCGTCAGCGATATTCCGGCCGATCAGCTGAAAGCGCTGAAGTTGCACAACGGTGTGCAGATCGACGCCGCGGATGGTCCCGCAGCGCGCGTCGGCCTGCAAAAGGGCGACATCATCCTACGGGTGGGCGATACGGACATCACCAGTGCGAAGCAATTCGACGAGGTAAGCTCGCACCTCGATCCGCAGAAGATGGTCGCGTTGCTGGTTCGCCGCGGCGAGAACACGCAGTTCGTGCCGGTCCGCCCGCGCAGCGTCCAGAAATGACGAGGGCGGCGCCGCTCACGCTCTACGGGCGCGCGTGGTGCCACCTTTGCGACGACTTGCGTGCCGCGCTCGACCCCTTGCTGGCCGAATTCGGCGCGCAGGTCGAGGTGATCGACGTCGACACCGATCCCTTGCTGGAAGCCCGTTACAACGAACTGGTGCCGGTTCTGGTCTGCGACGGCGTCGAACTGTGTCACTATCACTTCGACGAAGCGCGGGTTCGTGCCGCGCTCGCCGCACGGGTTGCGGCCACGCCCTGAGCCTGGCTGAAGGCTTCGAACACAGCGCCAACGCCGCGCCGTCCACACTACGTTTCACGCTTCTCCCGAGCCGTCTTTTCCGCCCGAGCTTCGCAAGATGCGCCGGGCGAGGGCCTTTTCGGCTAAAATAGATAGGTTTTTCACCTACTTACAAGGCGTGCTCCGCTATTGTCCGAGCGCGCCTTTTTTGCTTGATCGGCACTAAATGGATCATATTCGTAACTTCTCGATCATTGCGCACATCGACCATGGCAAGTCGACGCTCGCCGATCGCATCATCCAGATCTGCGGCGGCCTGTCCGACCGCGAGATGGAATCTCAAGTGCTCGATTCGATGGATCTCGAACGCGAGCGCGGCATCACCATCAAGGCACAAACCGCCGCATTGACGTACAAGGCCCGTGACGGGCAAGTCTACAACCTGAACATGATCGACACGCCGGGCCACGTCGACTTCTCGTACGAAGTCAGCCGCTCGCTGTCCGCATGCGAGGGCGCGTTGCTGGTCGTCGACGCGAGCCAGGGCGTGGAAGCGCAAACCGTCGCCAACTGCTACACGGCGATCGAACTCGGCGTCGACGTGATTCCGGTGCTCAACAAGATCGATCTGCCGGCGGCGAACCCTGAAAACGCGATCGCCGAAATCGAAGACGTGATCGGCATCGACGCAACGGACGCCACGCGTTGCAGCGCGAAGACCGGCCTCGGCGTCGAAGACGTGCTCGAAGCGCTGATCGCCAAAGTGCCGCCGCCCAAGGGCGATCCGGAAGCGCCGTTGCAGGCGCTGATCATCGACTCGTGGTTCGACAACTACGTCGGCGTCGTGATGCTGGTGCGTATCGTCAACGGCACGCTGCGTCCCAAGGACAAGATCCGCATGATGGCGACCGGCGCGCAGTATCCGGTCGAGCATGTCGGCGTGTTCACGCCGAAGTCGAAAGACCTCGAATCGCTATCGGCCGGGCAAGTGGGCTTCATCATCGCCGGCATCAAGGAATTGGCCGCGGCGAAGGTGGGCGACACGGTCACGCTGGTGAACCGTCCGGCCGCCGAGCCGCTGCCGGGTTTCAAGGAAGTGAAGCCGCAGGTGTTCGCCGGTCTCTATCCGGTCGAAGCAAACCAGTACGACGCGCTGCGTGACTCGCTGGAAAAACTGAAACTGAACGACGCCTCGCTCATGTACGAGCCGGAAGTGTCGCAAGCGCTCGGCTTCGGTTTCCGTTGCGGCTTCCTGGGCCTGTTGCATATGGAGATCGTGCAGGAACGTCTCGAGCGCGAGTTCGACATGGACCTGATCACCACGGCGCCGACCGTGGTCTACGAAGTCCTGCAGCGCGACGGCACGATTCTAATGGTCGAAAATCCGGCCAAGATGCCGGAGCCGTCGAAGATCGAAGAAGTGCGTGAGCCGATCGTCACCGTGAATCTGTACATGCCGCAAGACTACGTCGGCTCGGTGATCACGCTGTGCACGCAAAAGCGTGGCTCGCAGATCAACATGCAGTATCACGGTCGTCAAGTGCAGTTGACCTACGAAATCCCGATGGGCGAAGTCGTGCTCGATTTCTTCGATCGTCTGAAGTCGATTTCGCGCGGCTATGCGTCGATGGATTACGAGTTCAAGGAATACCGCGCGGCAGACGTCGTGAAGGTCGACATGCTGATCAACGGCGACAAGGTCGACGCGCTGTCGGTCATCGTGCACCGTTCGCAAAGCCAGTATCGCGGCCGCGAAGTGGCGTCGAAAATGCGTGAACTGATTCCGCGTCAAATGTACGACGTCGCGATTCAGGCCACCATCGGCGCGAACATTATTGCGCGCGAGAACATTAAAGCGTTGCGTAAGAACGTGCTGGCAAAATGCTACGGCGGCGATATCTCGCGTAAGAAGAAGCTGCTGGAAAAGCAAAAGGCAGGCAAGAAGCGAATGAAGCAGGTGGGATCGGTCGAGATTCCGCAAGAGGCTTTCCTCGCGATCCTGCGTGTCGAAGACAAATAAGACGAACAACGGAACCCTATGAATTTTGCGCTGATTCTTTTTGTGCTCGTCATTTTGACGGGCGTCGCATGGGTCGCAGACAAACTGGTTTTCATGCCGCAACGGCGCCGCGCGGCGGAAGCCGCGGTCGCCGAGTTCGACCGCCAGCAGGCACGCATCGGCGAGCGTTTCGCCGACGAAAACGCGGCGCAAACGCGCGCGCGTCTGCGTGACGACAAGCTGCGCCAACCGTGGTGGCTCGAGTATTCGGCGAGTTTTTTTCCGGTGATTCTGGTGGTGTTCGTGGTGCGCTCGTTCGTGGTCGAGCCGTTCAAGATTCCTTCGGGTTCGATGGTGCCGACGCTGCTGGTGGGCGACTTCATCCTCGTCAATAAATTCGACTACGGCATCCGTCTGCCGATCACCAACACCAAGATCTCCGAAGGCCGTCCGCTCCAACGCGGCGACGTGGTGGTGTTCCGTTACCCGAAAGACGAATCGGTCGACTACATCAAGCGCGTGATCGGGCTGCCGGGCGACACCGTCGCGTATCAGGACAAGCAACTCACGATCAACGGCAAGCCGGTGCCGGAAACGCCTCTGCCCGATTACCTCGACGACGAGCGCATGGGTTACGCGAAGCAGTTCGAAGAAGATCTCGACGGCCGCAAGAACGCGATTCTGAACAATCCCGCCGTGCCGCCGTTCATCGTCGGCGCCGAAGATTATCCGTATCGCGACAACTGCACGTACAACGCACGCGGCGTGATCTGCAAGGTGCCGCCGGGCAATTACTTCATGATGGGCGACAACCGCGATAACAGCGCGGATAGCCGTTACTGGGGTTTTGCGCCGGACAAGAATGTCGTCGGCCGCGCGTTTTTCATCTGGATGAACTTCAGCAATCTGAAACGCGTCGGCTCATTCAATTGAGTTCGTGTGCGTTGATTGCACTACACGCCGCACGGTTGGCTCGCAGTTGGCCTTCACCAGGTCACGTGAGCCGCGGCGTGTTATCACGCTACTTTAAGATCCCGCGGTAACGTCGCTGCACCACGCTTTTTCCGCAGGCCGCCCCGCGTTTTCGCCGGGTCTGGCGCCCGCGTTATACTCTGCCCATGCCCCTATCTCCGTTGGAAAGCCGTCTGCGCTACGAATTTCGCAATGCGGAATTGTTGCGCCAGGCTTTAACGCACCGCAGTCACAGTTCCACGCATAACGAACGGCTCGAGTTTCTCGGCGATTCCGTTCTAAATTGCGCGGTGGCTGCGCTTTTGTTCCAACGTTTCGGCAAACTGGACGAGGGCGACCTGTCGCGCGTCCGCGCCAATCTGGTCAAACAGCAGTCGCTTTACGAAATCGCTCAGGCCCTGAATATTTCCGAAGGCCTGCGACTGGGCGAAGGCGAGTTGCGCAGCGGCGGCTTCCGCCGGCCCTCCATCCTCGCTGACACGCTCGAAGCGGTGCTGGGCGCAGTGTTCCTCGACGGCGGCTTCGACGCCGCCCAGACGGTCATCAAGCGCCTTTACGTGCCGATTCTGGATCACATTGACCCGCGCACGCTCGGCAAGGACGCCAAGACGCTGCTGCAGGAGTATTTGCAAGGCCACAAGATCGCGTTGCCGACTTATACGGTCGTCGCCACGCATGGTGCGGCGCACAATCAGCAATTCGAAGTCGAATGCACGGTGCCGAAACTGGACGTGAAAGTCTCCGGTTCCGGCGCGAGCCGTCGTGCGGCGGAACAGGCGGCGGCGAAGAAAGCACTCGACGAAGTCATGGCCGCGGCGCCGGCCGTGGTCTCCAAGCCCAAGCGCTCGAAAGGCGCTCGCGCGGCGAAGCATGCCGAGCCGGAGATCGTGCCCGGTGTGACGGGCGTGCAAGCTGCGCTGGATTTGCGCAGTCCGGATCGCAAGAGCGAGCGCGGAGCGGGGCGCGGTGAATCGCGTGCGGCGGCGGAGCCCGCAACCGAACGTCCGACGCTGACAGCCACAGCCGCGCCGTTGGCGGTGATTCGCGCCGCGCACGTGGAGTACAGCGGACAGGACAAAACCGAGCGCGCCGAGAAGGCAGACAAGACGGCTGCGCACGCGGGTGATAAGTCCGTTGACAAAGCCGGAGCGGAAAAAGCCGCCGATAAGCTCGACGCCAAGCCCACGGACGCGAAACCCGCCGAAGCCAAGCCAGAAACCGCCGCAGTCCGCAGCGTCGACAAACACCGCAGCCGCGAGGCCACGCCCGGTCCCGCCGTGCCGGTGCCGAGCGCAGCAGCGGCACCGACCGAACACGAACCCGGCGTAGCCGACGCGGTGCAAACGCGCGTCGCCGACGCGGGCCATTGATTGCCATCGGCGCGCCATTCCCGCGCGTCGATCTGAACTTGCCGTAGCCCGAATATGAACACTCCCACTCCCACTGGTTTTCGCTGCGGCATGGTCGCGATCGTCGGCCGCCCCAACGTCGGCAAGTCCACGCTGATGAACGCGCTGGTCGGCCAGAAAGTCAGTATCACGTCGCGCAAGGCGCAGACCACGCGCCATCGCATCACGGGCATTCACACGCTCGAAGACGCGCAATACATTTTCGTCGACACGCCGGGTTTTCAGACCAAGCACAGCGGCGCGCTGAACCGTTCGCTCAATCGCGCGGTCACGTCCACGCTGACTTCGGTCGATGCGATCCTGTTCGTGATCGAAGCCGGCCGCTTCGGCCCGGACGATCAGAAGGTGCTCGACCTGATCCCGCCGTCGGTGCCCACGCTGCTGATCGCGAACAAGCTCGATCGCGTGTCGGATAAGGATTCGCTGTTTCCGTTCATGCAGCAGGTGAGCGCGCTACACAAGTTCGCCGAGATCGTGCCGCTGTCGGCGAAGCATCCCGACGACATCAAACGTTTGATGGCGACCGTCAAGCCGTTCCTGCCGGAAGGCGCGCCGATCTACGGCGAAGACGACCTGACCGATCGCAGCGAGCGCTTCCTGGCCGCGGAAATCCTGCGCGAGAAAGTGTTCCGCTGGACCGGCGACGAATTGCCGTACACGAGCACCGTGTTGATCGAGAAGTTTGAAACCGAAGGACGCCTGCGCCGGATTTTCGCGACCATCATGGTCGACCGCGACACGCACAAGTCGATGATCATTGGCCAGAAGGGCGCCAAGCTGAAGCAGATCAGCACCGAAGCGCGCCTCGACATGGAAAAGCTGTTCGACGGTCCGGTGTATCTGGAAACCTTCATCAAGGTGAAGAGCGGCTGGGCCGACAATGAAGCCGGACTTCGTGCGTATGGGTACGAATGACGCGTGGATGACGCTGAATTCCGACTCGGACCCGGACGATTCGGAGCCGGCCGCGCCGGCACGCGAGCCGTCCAAACCCGCGCGTAGCACCCGAAAATCTTCGACTAAAAGCGCACAGGGCGCCGAAGGCGAGCCACGTAAGACACCCACTCGCCGAGCGCCGCGCACCTCCGCATCCGACTACCGGATCGCGGAACAACCTGCCTTCGTTCTCCATAGCTATCCGTATCGCGAGACCAGTCTGATCATCGACGTGCTGTCGCGCGATCACGGCCGTCTCGCGCTCGTCGCGAAGGGCGCGAAGCGTCCGCACTCCGCGCTGCGCGGCGTGTTGCAGACCTTTCAGCCGCTCGCGCTGTCGTGGTCGGGCAAATCCGAAGTGCGCACGCTGACCGGCGCCGAATGGGTCGGCGGCATGTTGCCGCTGGCCGGCGATGCGCTGCTGTGCGGCTTCTACGTCAACGAACTGCTGGTCAAGTTCTGCGCGCGCGAAGATCCGCATCCGCAACTGTTCCATCACTACGTCGTCACGATGACGCGTCTCGCGCACGACGAGCCGCCCGTGCAGGTGCTGCGTTCGTTCGAGCGCGTGCTGCTGCGCGAAACCGGGTATGCCATGGCGCTGGATCGCACCGTCGCGCGCAAAGCGGTGCTGTCCGAAGGCCGCTACGTGTTCGACCCCGAGCGCGGCGTGCGCGAAGCCTCCGACGATCTGCCCGCGCAATGGCCCGTGGTCGCCGGGCAAACCTTGCTCGACATGGAGCAGGACGATTACCATCGAGCGCAGACCGTGACGCAAAGCAAAACGCTGATGCGCTTTCTGCTCAACACTTACCTTGGCGGCACGCCGCTCGCGACGCGCCAGATCCTGATCGACTTGCAGAACTTATGAGCTTCTTTCTTACGTCGCCGAATGTGATTGACCTGGGCGTGAACATCGATCACGTCGCTACGCTGCGCAACGCGCGCGGCACGTCCTATCCCGATCCGATCCGCGCCGCGCTGATGGCCGAAGAGGCCGGCGCGGACGTCATCACGCTGCATCTGCGTGAAGACCGCCGTCATATCGTCGACGCCGACGTGCGCAAGCTGCGCCCGCTCCTGAAGACGCGCATGAATCTGGAATGCGCGGTGACGCAGGAAATGCTCGATATCGCGTGCGAAGTGCAACCGCACGACGTGTGCCTCGTGCCGGAAAAGCGTCAGGAACTGACGACCGAAGGCGGCCTCGATGTCGCCGGCCAGTTCGAAGCCGTGCGCGCCGCGTGCAAGCAGCTTGCCGACGCGAACTCGCGCGTGTCGCTCTTCATCGATCCGGACGAAACGCAGATTCGCGCCGCGCACGAAGCCGGCGCGCCGGTGATCGAACTGCACACCGGACGTTACGCCGAAGCCCACGATCCCGCCGAACAGCAGCGCGAATTCGAGCGCGTGGTGCGCGCCGTCGAATTCGGCGCGACGCTCGGCATCAAGGTCAATGCCGGTCACGGTTTGCACTACACGAACGTCCAGCAGATTGCGGCGATCGAGGGCATCGACGAGCTGAATATCGGCCACGCGATCGTCGCGCACGCGATCTTCGCCGGCTGGGACAACGCGGTGCGCGAGATGAAGGCGATCATGGTCGCCGCGCGTCTCGGCGCGCGCGCCTGATGCGACCTGAGTCAGCGGCCCCGCCCATGGCGATCTACGGCATTGGAACGGACATCGTCCAGGTCAGTCGCGTGGCCGCGGTCATGACGCGCACGAACGGCCGCTTCGCCGAAAAGGTGCTCGGTCCGGACGAACTGCGCGTCTATCACGCGCGGCAGGCGCGTTCGGCGGCGCGCGGTCTCGCGTTTCTCGCCACGCGGTTCTCGGCGAAAGAAGCGTTTTCGAAAGCCATCGGCCTCGGCATGCACTGGCCGATGACCTGGCGCGCGCTGCAAACGCTCAACAAACCGAGCGGCGAACCGATGGTGGTCGCGTCCGGTGAACTGGCCGAATGGCTCGACGCGCGCGGCATCACGGCGCGCGTGACGATCAGCGACGAGCGCGACTACGCGGTGTCTTTCGTGATCGCGGAAACCACGCAAGCGGGCGCGGCCGACGTCGCCGAATAAAAAATACCTTGAACGCGGCGAAGGTCTGCCGCGTCTCTCCTTGCTCCAGGCTTTTTTCCAGCGGAAATCGATGAAAACCATTCCCGGACCGGTGATGCTCGACGTGGTCGGCAAAACGCTGAACGACGACGACAAGCGCCGCCTTGCCCATCCGATGACCGGCGGCGTGATCCTGTTCGCGCGCCATTACGAGAGCCGCGCGCAACTGATCGCGCTGACCGATTCGATCCGCGACATTCGCGACGATTTGCTGATCGCCGTCGATCACGAAGGCGGCCGCGTGCAACGCTTTCGCGCCGACGGCTTCACCGTTCTGCCGGCGATGGGCAAGCTCGGCACCTTGTGGGACAGCGATGTGCTGCACGCCACCAAAGTGACGACGGCCGTCGGCTATATCCTCGCGACGGAACTGCGCGCGTGCGGCATCGACATGAGCTTTACGCCGGTGCTCGATCTGAACTACGGCCAATCGCAGGTGATTGGCGATCGCTCGTTCCACCGCGACCCGCGCGTGGTGGCCTTGCTCGCCAAGAGCCTCAACCACGGACTCGCGCTAGCCGGCATGAGCAATTGCGGCAAGCATTTCCCGGGGCACGGTTTCGCACAGGCGGATTCGCATGTCGCCATGCCGGTCGACGACCGTTCGCTCGAAGAGATTCTGCGCGACGACGCGGCGCCGTACGACTGGCTCGGCTTGTCGTTGGGGTCGGTGATTCCCGCGCATGTGATCTATCCGCAGGTCGATTCGAAGCCGGCGGGTTTCTCGCGCGTCTGGCTGCAGGACATTCTGCGCAACAAGCTGCGCTTCGAAGGCGCGATTTTTAGCGACGATCTGTCGATGGAAGCCGCGCGCCAGGGCGGCACGCTGACCGAAGGCGCGACCGCCGCGCTGCAGGCCGGTTGCGACATGGTGCTGATCTGCAATCAGCCGGACGAAGCGGAGAAGGTGCTGGATGCGCTGCGCTTCACGCCGTCGAAGGAATCGCAACGGCGCTTGCATCGCATGCGGCCGCGCGGCAAAGCGTTGAAGTGGAGCAAGCTGGTCGCCGATCCCCAATATCTGCAAGCGCAGTCGCTGCTGCGTAGCGCGTTTGCATAGGTCGCGGAAACAGTCGGTAAGCAAGAAAAACGGCGCCTTCAAATGTGAAGGCGCCGTTTTTTTCAGCCAGGGCGAACCGCGAGCGATCGCCGCGGCGTTCAGTTCAAGCGCATGCGTTGCAGCTTGTTGTACAGCGTCTTCGGACTGATGCCCAGCAGCGACGCCGCCCGGTGACGCGTACCGCCGACCGCATCGAGCGTGGCGCGAATCAGCATTTCCTCGACGTCCGCGAGCGGCGTGCCCACGGTGACCTGCACGCGGCTGCCGTTCAGATCGCGGCCGTTCGCCGAGCCCGCCTCGTCGGCACGCAACGACTCCAGCACGTCGCCGGACGCCTGATACGCGCGCCGCACGCGGTCCTGCAACTCACGCACATTGCCTGGCCATTCATATGCGAGACACTCGCGCAGGAAATTCGGCGCGACCTGCTTGGCGGTCTCCGCCGTGCCGCGCGTCAACCCGTCGTGATTCAACTCGTCGACGACCGCCTGGGCGATCAGCGCCGGATCCTCGCCGCGCTCGCGCAGCGGCGGCAGCGTGACGGCGGCCGCTTCGAGGCGCAGCGCCAGGTCTTCGTGCAGGCTGCCGTCGGCCACCGCCGCGCGCGGCGCCTTGCGCGTCGACGCGATCAGCCGGAAGTCCGTCACCACCTGATTCGTGCCGCCGACCCGCATGAACGTCTGCGAATCGAGCGCGCGCAGCAGCGCTTCCTGCTGGGCGCGCGGCAACTCGGCGATTTCCTCGATAAACAGCGTGCCGCCGCTCGCCTGTTCGAACAGGCCCGGTTCGCGCTGCTCGGCACCGTTGAACGCACCGCGTTCGTGACCGAACAGCAGGCTGTCGAGCGAGCGTTGTGCTGCCGCGTTGTTGGCGCTCCGGCAGTCGAACGTCATGAACGGACCTTTGCGGCGCCGGCTCATGTCGTGCATCGTGCGCGCCGCAATCTGCTTGCCGGTGCCGGTTTCGCCGGAAATCAGCACGGCGGCTTCAGTCGGCGCGATATGTTCGATCGTGTCGTAGACGTGCTGGATCGCACCGCTGCGGCCGAGCATCGAGCCGAAACGGCCAAGCTGGCGCAGTGACGCCCGCAGCGTCTGCACTTCCTCGGTCAGTTCGTATGGCCGCGGAATGCGCGCGAGCAGGCTGCGCAAACGCGGAATGTTGACCGGCTTGAGCAGGTAGTCCCAGATGCCGTGGCGCAAACCTTCGATCGCGCTTTCCACCGTCGCATTGCCGGTCATCACGATGACGGGCAGGGCGCCACCGGGCGGATGGGCGGGCAAGTGTTGCAGCAGGTCGAGCCCGCTGCCGTCCGGCAGGTTCAGGTCGACCAGCACGACGTCGGGAATGAAGCGCGTCAACGCGGTCCGGGCCTCCGCGATCGTCGTCGCGGTATCGACGGAGAAACCGTCGGCGGCGAGGATGGCGGACAGGCCTGACAGGCTATTGGGATCGTCTTCAACAATCAGGGCGTGTGGCATGGCGAGCGCAATTTTTAGATGGATGGAATACCCGATGCGCTGCGCCGATAAGTTGGCGCGCGGCAAGGGCGCGATGCTGGCCGGTACTGCCGGTCGAAATCTGAGTCGAATCCAGCGTCGCGCGCGCAGCCTGGGCTAGCGCGGTGCATGAGCGGCCGGCTGACGTAGGCAGATCGTCCGGCGCGCACACCAGGCACGGCACCGGCAGAATGGCGGCGATTTGACTCAAGTCGTTCGGTCCTTTGTGTTATTAACTCGGCAGCCCGTCCTGACGTTTTGTAAGCGTGGACGGGGCGCTTGTATTTCCTTCACTCGGGCTGTCAGAAATCCCGATTGCTGTCGAAGAAACGCCGCACTTCGCGTTCCGCTTCCTCGCGTGTCTTGCCGTAACGTTCCTGGATCAAACCGGTGAGCTTGTCAGCGCGGCCTTCGGCCTTGGTCAACTCGTCGTCCGTCAGTTCACCCCATGCTGTCTTGGCCTTGCCAACCATTTGCTTCCACTTGCCTTCAGCGATGTCGTTATTCATGTCGCATCTCCGGAGTTGAAGAAAATAAAGCCGTACTGGCCGATATCCAGAGAGAAGCATGGACTGTGCCACGATAGTTTATTTAAACTTATCAATGGTTTGTTGGACGACATACGGGAAAGTTGAGGTCGCGGTGCGGCAATTTCGAAAAGTTTGCCGGTAAAGTTTTCCTCAACCATACACGGCGGCGCAAAAAAGAAAAAGCGCCCAAATTGGGCGCTTTTTTTGCCATTTTTTTCGCAGCGCCCGTGTTGCGGCGCTGGATTCAGGCGAGCAGGGCGCTTACGCGCGGCTGCGGTACTCGTGCGTACGCGTGTCGATTTCGATCTTGTCGCCGATGCTGCAGAAGAGCGGCACTTGCAGTTCGAAGCCGGTGTTCAGCTTGGCGTTCTTCAACACTTTGCCCGACGACGTGTCGCCCTTGACAGCCGGTTCCGTGTAGATGATTTCGCGGACCAGCGTGGTCGGCAGGTCGACCGAGATGGCTTTCTCGTTGTAGAACACGACTTCGCAAGCCATGCCGTCTTCGAGGTAATGGAGGGCGTCGCCCATCATTTCGCCTTCGACTTCGAACTGGTTGTAGTCGGCGTCCATGAACACGTACATCGGGTCAGCGAAGTACGAGTACGTCACTTCCTTGCGCTCCAGCACGACGACGTCGAACTTGTCGTCGGCCTTGTACACGTTTTCCATGCCTGCGCCGGTCAGCAGGTTCTTGAACTTCATCTTGACGACGGCGGAGTTGCGGCCCGATTTGTTGTATTCGGCCTTCTGCACAACCATTGCGTCTGCGCCGATCATCACGACGTTGCCGGTGCGGAGTTCCTGTGCGGTCTTCATAAAACTGTCCTGTACGAATTAAGTAGCGTCAACTTTTGCTCAACGGCATACGGCGCAAGCGGCTTCGGCGCTTTGCTCGCCGCGCCGCCGAAGCGGCTCGGCGGGTCGCGAGCGAGTCAAGCGTGGCCGGCTTGCCGCGGGGAGCGGCGGGAGCGCCGCAAACCCGCGGTCTCAGCCATTCCCAGCAATCCATTACCTGCTTTTTTACCCTGTGCGGGCGTGTACACGAGTGGCGCCGATTCGCAACATACGTCCCTTTTTTGAAATTTCCATCCATCACGCTTTGATGTGGGGGAAAGTCCTGCATCTTGCGATGCCGGGTTGGCGGGCCGTTCAAGCGAGTTGGCCGGATTCCGCCGCTGCGATCGGGCCGCGCTTGCGTCGTCGGCCGTTGGATAACCGCTTATTTTAACTGAGTTTTTGCGAACAAGGCCAGATTTCCGGCGAGGTCGCCCACTTGAGCCAGTTCGCCGGCCCACGCCGCTGCGCGTTGCTTGAGCGCCGGCAAGTGACGCTGGAATTGCGCCCAGTCCGGCCGCCCCGTGCCGTTCCAGGCGTGCCAGAAGCGCGCAAGCGCGTCGCGGGCGTCGGCGGGCAGGGTGCGCGCGTAGTGCGCGAGCGCGGCGTCGAGCTTCGGCAGATGGGCGTCGTCGACTTGCGGATAGATATGCCAGACGAAGGGTTTGACGGCCCACTGGGCGCGCACGAACGAATCCTCGCCCCGCACGAAATTGACGTCGCTCGCCCATAGCAGCGCGTCGTAGCCGGGCTGGTCGGTAAAGGCGAGGGCGTGCGCGCTGAGGTGGCCGCGCACCGCGTGCGAGCCGGCTCCGAACGCCGGGAGGTCGAAAAAGCGCGCCACCGCGCCTGAAATGCGCCCTTCGGGCACCAGCAGCACGACCGGCTCCGCGCTGTCGCGCCATTGTTCGAGCAGGCTGTCGACGGCAGGGTTCTCGTAGGCGAACAGCGAGACAACGGTGGCGGTGGCGGGCGGCGGCGCGTGGCCGGTGGTTTGCCGCCACCATGCTTCGCGCGTGTTGGACGATGCCTCGAAAGCCGCACGCGCGCCGTCGAGATGCCGTTCCTTCAGCACGCCGCCGGTGCCGGGGCCGAGTCCGGGGAAAAAGAACGTCTTGGTCAGCGGATAGCGCGGATGAGGCGACGGCCGCAGATGAAAATCCGCGACCCAATCCTCGGCGCTCAGATATTCGAGGTTGAACCACACCGGCGTGCGCTCGCGCGCCGCCATCGCGGCGACATAGATGGGCGGCAGTTCGCAGCCGAACGCTTCGATCACGACGTCGGCCACTTCGAGCGTATCGCCCGCATGGGCCGGCTCGTGCCAATGTTCGACGACGATGCCGCCCACCGTCTGGCGAGCATGCTCCAGCGTCAGCGCCGCGCACAGCTTCTGGAACGCGTGCAGGTCGTCGACGAACACGCGCACCTGCCAGCCGTGTTCGCTCGCGAGTTGGCGCGCGAGGCGCCAGCACACGCCGATGTCGCCGAAATTGTCGATCACGGCGCAGAAGATATCGCAGGCGATTGCCGTGGGCGTGTCGGCGGCTTGCTCGGATTGGGGCGTAGCGGAAGACATGGTGGCCTGGGTCGCGGATTCGAACGGATGGCAGGAGCGAGGCAGTGCGAGCGATCCGACGGCGTCGGACTTCGCCGCAGCATGACGAAGCTGCTGCCGACGCGTGACCCGAATCAAGGCAACAGCCTTCGGACGCACGCGGAATGTTCTAAACTGGCGATTCTAAAGCACTCGTTCACGATTGCGCGCGCATGGCGCCCTCCGGTTCGCCACGGCGCGCGGCAACGGAGCAACGCTTCGCGAGACCGTCCCACCCAACCGATTCTGCATGACCGAACCCGAAGCAACCGACGCTTTCGAGCCGAAAAAAGTGCTCGCCCAACTGCCGCATCTGCCCGGCGTCTATCGCTATTACGATACGCACGGCGCGGTGCTTTACGTGGGCAAGGCGCGCGATCTGAAGAAGCGCGTCTCGAGCTACTTCACCAAGACGCAACTGTCGCCGCGCATCGCGATGATGGTGACGCGCATTGCGCGCGTCGAGACGACCGTCACGCGCTCCGAGGCCGAAGCGCTGCTGCTCGAAAACAACCTGATCAAGGCGCTCGCGCCGCGCTACAACATTCTGTTTCGCGACGACAAGTCGTATCCCTACCTCAAGCTGACCGGCCACAAGTTTCCGCGCATGGCGTATTACCGTGGCGCGGTGGATCGCAAGAATCAGTACTTCGGTCCGTTTCCGAGTGCGTGGGCGGTGCGCGAGAGCATCCAGATTCTGCAGCGCGTGTTCCAGTTGCGCACCTGCGAGGACTCGGTGTTCAACAATCGCACGCGGCCTTGTCTGCTGCATCAGATCGGCCGCTGCACGGCGCCGTGCGTCGCGGCGATCAATGAAGAGGATTACGCGCGCGACGTCGCCAACGCGTCGCGCTTTCTGCTCGGCCGGCAGGGCGAGGTGATGAAGGAGCTCGAGCAGAAGATGCATGCCTTCGCGAGCGAACTGAAGTTCGAGCAGGCCGCGGCGGTGCGCAACCAGATGAGTTCGCTGTCGACGGTGCTGCATCAGCAGGCGATCGAAGTCGGCAGCGACAGCGACGTCGACATTCTCGCGGTGGTCGCGCTGGGCGGCCGCGTGTGCGTGAATCTGGCGATGGTGCGCGGCGGCCGGCATCTGGGCGACAAGGCGTATTTCCCGGCGCATGTGGAAAGCGCGTTGACCGCCGACGAGGGCGGATTGGAAGAAGACGACGTGGCGTTGGCCGATGTCGCGCTCGCGTCCAACCCGCTCGCGCAAGACAACGACATTGATGATGAAACGGCGGCGTTGGCCGATACGGCTGACGCTTTAGCGATCGCGCAAGAGATGCCATCGGAGGACGAAGAGGACGAAGAGGACGAAGAGGACGAAGAGGACGAAGAGGACGAAGAGGACGAAGAGGACGCCGCCGCCGAAGAAGTTGACGCAGCCGAAGAAGCCGAATCCGAACCCGAACCGGCAAAACCGCGCAAAGGTCGCGCAACCGGCGGGATCGAAGCCGAAGTTCTCGAAGCATTCATCGCCCAGCATTACCTGGGCAACCGCGTGCCGCCGGTGCTGGTGGTCAGCCACGCACCCGCCAATCGTGAACTGGTCGACGTGCTGATCGAACAAGCTGGCCACAAGGTCACCGTGCTGCGCCAGCCGCAAGGGCAACGGCGCGCCTGGCTCGTGATGGCCGAGCAGAACGCGCGACTCGCGCTCGCGCGACTGCTTTCGGAGCAGGGCTCGCAGCAAGCCCGCACGCGCGCGCTCACCGACACGCTCGGCATGGAGTGCGACGATCTTGCACATTTGCGCATCGAATGCTTCGACATCAGCCACACGATGGGCGAGGCGACGCAGGCGTCGTGCGTGGTGTATCACCATCACAAGATGCAGTCGTCGGAATACCGCCGCTACAACATCACCGGCATTACGCCCGGCGACGACTACGCCGCGATGCGCCAGGTGCTCACGCGCCGCTACGAGAAGATGGTCGAGCAAGCCGCCGCGAACGCCGCCTCGAATGTCACCGCGAATGTCACCGCGAATGTCACCGCGAATGTCACCGCGAATGTCGCCGATGAAGCCGCCGAATTGCAAAGCGACGCGGCCGCCGATCCGTCGCTCACGCCGGACGCCGCGGAGCCGGTCGTGGCCGGCGGCATCCTGCCGACGATCGTGCTGATCGACGGCGGCAAGGGCCAGGTCGAAGTCGCGCGCCAGGTGTTCACGGAACTGGGTCTCGATACCGGCATGCTGGTCGGTGTCGCGAAGGGCGAGGGGCGCAAAGTCGGCCTCGAAACCCTGATTTTCGCCGACGGCCGCGCGCCGCTCGAACTCGGCAAGGAAAGCGCCGCACTCATGCTGGTCGCGCAGATCCGCGACGAGGCGCACCGCTTCGCCATCACGGGCATGCGCGCGAAGCGCGGCAAGACGCGGCAGACCTCGCGGCTCGAAGAACTCGAAGGCGTGGGCGCGAAGCGGCGTCAACGGCTGCTCGCACGCTTTGGGGGACTGCGCGGCGTGGTCGCCGCCAGCGTCGAGGATCTGGCGAGCGTTGAAGGTATTTCGCAGGCGCTCGCGGAGCAGATTTACCGGCAGTTGCACTGATTGCGGCGGTTGCGGCCGGCCGCTCAGCCACTTTCGAGCGGTGCCGCGGCGGCGCGCGCGGCAGGCCCCGTGCGCCGCTTTGCTTGTGGCAGTCCTTGTGACACGGCACAATTGCATCTCCCTTGTCAGACGCTGCGCCTGCCCATGCCGTTTAATTTCCCGATTTTCCTGACTTGGCTGCGGATCGTCCTGATCCCGCTCGTCGTCGGCGTGTTCTATTTGCCCGACATGATGATGAGCCCCGCGCACCGGAACCTGGCGGCCGCGACCATCTTCATTCTGGCGGCGCTGACCGACTGGTTCGACGGCTTTCTGGCGCGCAAGTGGAATCAGACGTCGGCATTCGGCGCGTTCCTCGATCCGGTCGCCGACAAGCTGATGGTGACCGCCGCGTTGCTGGTGCTCGTGCAGCTCGCGCGAATCGATTCGGCGATTGCGCTCGTGATCGTCGGGCGCGAGATCGCGATCTCGGCGTTGCGCGAATGGATGGCGCAGATCGGCGCGTCGAAGAGCGTCGCGGTGAATTCGCTCGGCAAGTTCAAGACCGTTTGCCAGATGGTGGCGATTCCCATGCTGCTGTTCTACGGCCCGTTGCCGTTCGGCGGCGGCGTGGTGGTCGACACGCGCGTGTGGGGCCTGTGGCTCATCTATCTGGCCGCGTTCCTGACGATCTGGTCGATGCTCTACTACATGAAGCTCGCGTGGCCGCAGATTCGCGAACGGGGCGGCGTAGCCTGAGTTTTCGTCGTAGTGGAGCGCGCTCGGAACGTGTCCGAACTTCGCTGCAGCATGAGTGAAATCTGTTCAGTAAAAGAGATTCGCAAAAGGGGTTGACACGTTTCGGTCGTTTCTCCATAATCTCGTTTCTCCGATGCACGCAATTCGAAACGTCGGTGGCAGTAAGAGAGCATTTGCAGTAACAAGGCAGCAGTTAGCAGCACAATGCGGGAGTAGCTCAGTTGGTAGAGCGCAACCTTGCCAAGGTTGAGGTCGCGAGTTCGAGCCTCGTCTCCCGCTCCAAATTTTTGAAGCAGCGCATTGTTTGGCAAGTAGAAGTGCAGCGCGCTGTGAAGCAGTTCAATGCGGGAGTAGCTCAGTTGGTAGAGCGCAACCTTGCCAAGGTTGAGGTCGCGAGTTCGAGCCTCGTCTCCCGCTCCATACATAAGGGGAAGCAACGCTTCCCTTTTTGTTTGGTGGCCCGGTTCTTCCGGTTGTCCGCCCGACAAAAATCTGTGAATCTGTTGCTAGGTTCCAGTCCGCTTGCGGCGCGATAGCAAAGCGGTTATGCAGCGGCCTGCAAAGCCGTTTAGGCCGGTTCGACTCCGGCTCGCGCCTCCAGTAGTTGATGTAAAGAAAAGCCCCGACTCGTCGGGGCTTTTCTTTTTTCAGCGTCGGTTTCCTTGGCGGGGCTGAGGGGGATGCTGGCGCGGTTGCGGGTCTCGTTGCAGGGACACGGGGTAGCAGAGCATGTCGGCACTCGCGCTCATCAGCACTTTGAGCAGCGCGACGAGCACGTGCGGCGCGGCAGGTTCGACCGCCGGCATCAATGGTTATTTACCAATTGCTTTTCACGCACTTTCACTTTCTTTTTATTGTCTTTCAAACTTGTTTTGCTGATCGTTTAATGCACGGAACGATGCATTGATTGCATTCGGCAATTGCCGATAATGTAGAGTGTGCAATACCATTTCGCGCGTTCATAAGCATTGCTTGCCATCGGTTCTAATAGATGGCGACGCTTTGTATCGCGAAAGCACGGGGCCGGGCAAACCCGCTAAAACTACGACATATCGACCAATGAAAAAAACCATAACCGCAGCCGTGCTGTTCGCCGTCGGCTTGCCGATGCTGGCTATTGCGCAATCGGCGCCGGCTTCGGCGGTCAAAGCCGGCGACACGTGGACCTACATCGACACGTTCGAGAAAGCGCCTTCGGTCTGGCGCCAGACACACGACGAGGTGACCGTCTTGCGCGCGACGCCGTCGCACATCTACTACGCGTCGAAACCGTCGGGCTCGACCCAGCCGCCGAACGAAGCGATCGCCGGCGCGGACTGGAGTCGCGAGCGCAATGTGAATGGCGCGGAAGTGGTGGTCAACCGGCCGCTCGCGTTCCCGTTGTCGGCCGGCAAAACCTGGAACATCGACTACACCGAACTGCATCCGAACAAGATGCACGCTTCGGAAAAGTGGAGCACACACTATCGGGTGGTGGATACGGAAACCGTCGAAGTGCCGGCGGGCAAATTCCAGGCGATCAAGGTCGAAGCGGAAGGCGACTGGGTCGCGCAACTCGAACCGACGCAGACCGTCACCCAGGCCGTGCAGATCCAGCAGGGCGATACGGCGATGGTCACGCATGCGCAGAAAACCGGCCCGGTTCAGGCGACCGGGCGTACCTATAAAGCCATCTGGTATGTGCCCGAGATAGGCCGATGGGTAAAATCGGTGGAGGAGTATTACGCCAGCAATGGCGTTCGAAATGAGCGTTATACGAGTGAGCTGGAGTCGTTCAAAAAAAGCCCGGAATGAGCGCCTCGCATACGAATATTCAGCGGCAGATTTTTTCCGCACAGTAAAGCCCCATCGTTTGGGGCTTTATTTTTATATGGGCTGATTCTCTGCGTTGTCGTTATCGTGTCAGCTGTGGCGCACAATTCATTCTGCACGTGATCGATTGACCGGCGCGTCCGATTCTTGCGTCACTGCTTGTCCACACCGAGGCTGCATGTACTTACAACTCACCGGCACCCAAGTTCGCCTGCTCGGCTCGATGCATCTGTTTCCGGCGACGAGCCGAAGAACGCCGCCGTGGATCGCCGAGGCCTATGACTGGGCCGAAGCGCTCGTCTTCGAGTCCGATCCGCCGACGATTCTGCCGTTTCTGAAGGCCGACCAACAAGGCGGCGCGGAGCAACTGCAGCCCTGGCTATCCGCCGACGCGTGGCGGCAACTTCACGCGGCGTGGCCCGTTGAAGGGCCTTTGGCGCCACTCGCGGATCTGCGTCCGTGGGCCGCGTTGATCGTCGCGCCGACGCTGTTCCAGCAGGTCGTCGAAGGTGTCGAGCCGCGCATGCTGCGCTCGGCGATCACGCAGGCCAAACCTTATCGGTATCTCGAGACTGCGGAGGAGGTAGCGGCGGCGCTCGAATCGATTCCGCTCGATGCGGTCGGCGCGGCGCTCGGCCTGCTGATGGCCGATCTCGACGAACCGCAGCGCACGCTCGAGCGCATGCACGCGGCCTGGCTGGATGGCGATCTGCCCGCCGTGCACCAGATCGCCATCGAGTCGCCGATGTTCAATCTGCCGGGCATCCGGCATGCGATTCTCGACGCGCGCAATCGCGCATGGGCGGCGCGCCTGACCGAGTTGTTCACGCGGCCGGAGCGCACGTTGGTGGTGGTCGGCGCGCTGCATCTGTGCGGCCCCGGCAATCTGATCGACTGCCTCGCGCGGCCCGTCGAACCGGTCTTTGCCAATCCATAGCAAAGCCGTCGCCGCGCGAGCGTGGCAGGCCGATGCGGCCTGCATCGGCTCGGATGCGGATCCGGCGCGCACGCAATCGGCGGGAACTCTCGCGCCGTGGTTTTGCCCCAAGGTAAAGCGCACCGCTATACACTACCGGCCCACCACTTCGGCCACGCCGGTCGCCCTAGGGAATACAACATGCACGTCCCACCGACGCCCAGTAACGAAAGCGCCCGTCTCGACACCCTGCGTGCGCTGCATATTCTCGATACGTTGCCGGAAGAGCGCTTCGATCGTCTGACACGGCTTGCCAAGCGACTCTTCAGCGTGCCCATCGCGCTCGTAAGCCTCGTCGATGCGGACCGTCAATGGTTCAAGTCGTGCGTCGGGCTGACGGCGAGCGAGACCTCGCGTGACGTGTCGTTCTGCGCGCACGCGATTCTCGGCGACGAAATTTTGATGGTGCCCGACACGCTGGCGGACGAGCGGTTTCACGACAATCCGTTCGTCACGGACGACCCGAATGTCCGTTTCTACGCCGGCTGTCCGCTGACGGTGCCCAACGGCAGCAAGCTCGGCACGCTCTGTCTGATCGACACCAAGCCGCGTGGCCTTGACGAAGAAGAACGTGAACTGCTGCGCGATCTGGCGCGCATGGCCGAGCAGGAGTTGGCGGCGGTGCAGTTGGCCACGCTCGACGATCTGACGCTTCTGTCGAACCGGCGCGGTTTCGAGGCACTCGCGCAACATGCGCTGAACGTTTGCAAGCGGATGCACAAACCGGCGTCGCTGCTGTTCTTCGACCTGAACGATTTCAAGCAGATCAACGACACGCTCGGCCACGCCGAAGGCGATCGCGCGCTGAAGACTTTCGCCGACGTCTTGCGCACTGCGCTGCGCGAAAGCGATGTGATCGGACGGCTCGGCGGCGACGAGTTCGTCGTGCTACTCACCGATTCGGACAGCGGCGCCACGCAGGAAGTGACGCAGCGGCTCACGCAGATGCTGGACGCGCGCAATGCCGAAGCGCAGCGTGGCTATCACATCCGCTATAGCGTCGGGCAGATTCAATACGATTCTGCCCGGCACGAATCGATTGCCGAACTGCTGGCGGCCGCCGACGCCGCGATGTACAGCCACAAACAGGCGTCGAAGGCGCGCGCCGCGCATCGCAACTGAGCGCTGCATGGCGGCGAAGCCGTCACGCGCGGCATAATCACGCATCGCCGCTCTCCGTGCGGCGCGACTCTTTCTTTAGAACGTTGTCATGACTGAACCGCAGCAAACCGCCGCCACGCGGCTGGCGCAACTTGATTGGCGCTGGAAATCCTTCGACGAACTCACGGGCGTCGAGGTCTATACGATGCTGGGTGCACGCAGCGCGGTGTTCGTCGTCGAGCAGAACTGCTTGTACGGCGATATCGATGGGCTCGATATGGATGCGTGGCATCTGCTGGTGTATGGCCCCGATGAACAACGCCCGGCGCTCGCGGGTTATCTGCGCGTGCTGCTGCCCGACGCGGACGACACCGATATCCGCATCGGCCGCGTGCTGACGACCGCCGAATTCCGCGGCATCGGGCTGGGCAATGCGATGCTTGAGCGGTCGCTGATGCATATTCGCGCGCAGTGGCCTCGCACGCCGATCCGGTTGCATGCGCAGGCGCATCTGCAAGGTTTCTATGGTGCGTTCGGTTTCGCGCCGGTTTCAGAGATTCACGAAGAAGACGGCATCCCGCATGTGTGGATGCGGTCGGCCTGAAGCGGCTACAGCAAGCTGAGCCCGGCGCGGGCGCGCCGGGTTTCAATCGAATCGTAGAATCAGTGCTGGCCGCGCGCCGGCGCCGACGCCGACGCCGTGGGTGCTGGAGTCTGCGTAGCTTTCGCGCGCCGTTCGCTATGCAAACGTCCGCGCGCCGACAGCCGCATCCAGTGACGCAAGGCGAGCAGCGCGCCGATCACGCTCATCATCGAACCCGGAATCCACAGCAACAGCCCGCCGATCTGCTGATCGCGCATCGGGCTCAACCATGTGAACGCGCGGCCGCAGATCGAGTAGATCGGATACAGCTCGTGCGGCGTGAAGAAGATGAAGGCGCCGAGAATGATCTGCGGCGGAATCGCGGCGATCACCACCAGCACGCGCTTGCCCGGCGACAGACGCGCCGGTGGCGCGGGACGCGGATCGAGCACGAGCCACCAGAACAGCAGGCCGTCGATCACCATGCTCCAGTTCATCACGCGATAAAGACGCCAGTCGAGCATCGCCATGAAGTGAATCGGCGACATCAGCCAGAAGTAGATCAGCCCGACGAACAACGTGACCGCGACCACGGGATGCATCACCACGTCGAGCAGCTTGCGCACCACCGGTGTTTCCAGCGCGGGTCGCACGAAGCGCTGCCGCCAATCGAACGGAATACCCGCGCGCAACGCCGCGCCCGGATACGACAGCGCGATGAAGAACGGCCCGAGGTGATGCAGCACCAGATGCTGCGCGCGATGCATGAAGAACTCATGCTCGAAGAAATAATCGAGCCGCGTATGCAACGCGACGTATAACGCCACCAGTCCGAACCAGAAGGAGATACGCCGCGCAACCGACACCTTCGCTTTACGCGCGCCACGCACGAACAGGATCGCGGGCACCAGCAACGCGATCACGACGGTCGGCGAAAACTCCCAGGGATCGAGCCAGTAGAGCGGATTCATCGCGGCACGTTACTTGGTTTGCGCCGGCGACTTGACGGCGAACGGCGTGTCGAGCGTTTCGCCGTCGGAGAATTTGAGCTTGAGATGCACGGTATCGCCCGGCGCGACCTTGTGCTTTGCGTCTTCGAGCATCACGTGATAGCCGCCGGGCGCGATCGCCACCTGACCGTGCGCGGGCACCGTCAGCTTGTCGACCATCACCATCTTCTGCGACGAACCGTTCGACACGGTCTGATGCAGCATCGCGTCGCCGTAGTCGTTGCTGGAGATATCGACGAGATCGACCGGTTTGTCGCTCGCGTTGACGAGCGTCACATAGCCGGCGGCGGGCAGGTTGTTGGGCAGCCAGCGGACCCACGCGTCCTTCACGCTGATCGCATTGGCGCCCGCCGCTTGCGCGGTCGATGCGACACCGAACGAAAGGGCGAGGGCGCAACTCAGTGCAGCGAACGTTTTGATCTTGATCGACATGGTTGAACTCGGGAAAGGTCAGGAACGGTCATCGACAATGCGTCGCAGGTCTTGTGCGATCGCATCGGGCGTGTCGTGGTCGGTGGCCAGCAGGCGCGCGTGGCCCTGGCTGTCGAACACATAGACGGCGGAACTATGGGTGACTTCATAGTTGCCGGAGGGGTCGCGCTTTTCCATCTGATAGGCGACGCGGTAACGCTTGGCGAGCGACTCGATCTGCCAGTCGGTGCCGGTCAGCCCTTCGGCGTGTTTCGCGTCGAAGGCGCCGACGTAATCGTGCAAGGCCTGCGCCGTGTCGCGCGCGGGATCGACGGTGATGAACAGGATGCGCACCTTCTGCGCGTCGGGGCCGAGCTTGCCGAGCACCTGCATCAGCCGGCCCATCGTTTCAGGACAGACGTCCGGGCAATGCGTGTAGCCGAAATAGACAAGCGAGGTGCGGCCCTTGAACGAATCGCCGTTGACCGGGCGGCCATCGTCGCCGGTCAGCGTGAAATCGAGATCCGGCAGATGGCCGGTCACATTGGTCAATTGCCACGTTTCCGTGCGATGCGTGCAGCCGGCGAGCACCGTCAGCGCGCCCAGCATCAGCGTCAGCGCAAACAGGCGCGCGGACCATGGCCTGCGTGAAATTGCGAAGTGCCGTTGCGAGTGCCGGGATGAGAAGATCGGGAACAAAGCAGGGTTCAGTGACTCGATTGAATTGCGGCGCCGCTCGATGCGCGTGCGGCGCTTGCGCGGTCATAGTGTGCAAATATGGTCGTAACGGCAATGTTTCGCGTGGCTGCGACTTTAGCGCAAATTAGCCGATGACGTCGCGCAGCGCCCGCGGGCGCGCGGTTTGCGAGGCAATTTGACGCAGGCGGCTGAAAGCCGGCTGAAGTCGGATTGTTCTCATTTTGAACGCAATCGCCGCCGAGGCTCGCCTGCGGCGCCCGGCTGGGCTTGTGCCCAGCCTTACTTTCTCGAAAAATTGATGGATGCGCGGTAAGATGCGCACACTTTTCCGGCCGCAGAAGGCTGAAAGGCAAAACTAACCGATGCAAGCACTTCCGGCTGTTCTGTCTCCGAGCGAGACGGCATTTTTCTTCGATTTCGACGGCACGCTCGTCGAACTGGCCCCCACGCCGGACGGCGTGCTGGTGCAACCTCGCGTGATCGATTTGCTGAGCGAGTTGCGCAGTCTGACAAACGGCGCGGTGGCGGTCGTGTCGGGCCGCGGTATCGACAGCATCGACAGTTTTCTCGCCATGCCCGATCTGCCGATTGCCGGCCTGCACGGCGCCGAGCGGCGCGACGCGAACGGCGACACGCAGCGCATCGGCTTCCACGACGAGCGGCTGCTGCGCATGGAGCAGGTGCTTGCGCAGGTGGTCAACGAGAACGCCGGCATGCTGCTCGAGATCAAGGGCGCGGCCGTGGCGCTGCACTACCGGAATGCGCCGGATCGCGAGACCGTGGCGCGCGAGGCGACCGAGCGGCTGGTGGCCGATTACGCCGGCTCCTACGTGCTGCAGCCGGGCAAGATGGTCTACGAAATCAAACCTAAAGATGTCGATAAGGGTCGCGCGCTGCGCGCGTTCCTCGACGAGCCGCCGTTCGTCGGCCGCAAGCCGGTCTTTGCCGGTGATGATCTGACCGACGAGAAAGGCTTCGCCGTCGTCAACGAACGCGGCGGCGTGTCGATCAAGGTTGGTCCCGGCGAGACGATGGCGCGTACGCGAATCGAGTCGGTGTCCGACCTGCTCGATTGGCTGGCATCGATCGTCGCGGCGGCGCGCACCGCATGATGGCCGCGACGCATCGCCCAAAGCAAACAACGCACTGCATCGGGAATCGCGCTTCATGAGCCGACTGATCATCGTATCGAACCGGGTTGCGCCGATCTCGGAGGGCGGCCCGGCGGCGGGTGGTCTGGCGGTCGGCGTGTACGACGCGCTGAAGGAAACCGGCGGCATGTGGTTCGGCTGGAGCGGCGACGTGCTCAGCTCGGGCCAGCCGCAGATCAAGGTCGAGGAACGCGGCCCGGTGACCTTCGCGACCATCGCGCTGATGCGCCGCGATTACGATCAGTACTATCGTGGCTTCTCGAACGCCACGCTGTGGCCGGCGTTCCACTATCGCGCCGACTTGCTGCAGTACGACCGGCACGACTTCGAGGGCTACTGCCGCGTCAATGCGTGGCTCGCGCAACAACTCGTGCCGCTGCTGCGCGAAGACGACGTGATCTGGGTCCACGACTACCATCTGATTCCGTTCGCGCAGGCGCTGCGCGCCGCGGGCGTGAAGAACCGCATCGGCTTTTTCCTGCACATTCCGTTTCCGGCTTCGCAGGTGCTGCTGGCGGTGCCGCCGCATCGCGAACTGGTCGAAGCGCTGTGTTCGTTCGATTTGCTCGGCTTCCAGACGGCGCCGGATCTGCGCGCGTTCTGCGACTACATCGTCAATGAGGCGAACGGCTCGGTCGACGCATCCGCGAAAGGCCCGCTGACGATCCACGCGTTCGGCCGCACGCTGCGCGCGGCGGCGTATCCGATCGGCGTCTATCCGGACGAGATCGCCGAACTCGCGAAAGCGGGTGAGCGCGGCAAACCGGTGCGCACCATGAAGGCGACGCTGCATTCGCGCAAGCTGATCATGAGCGTGGACCGGCTCGACTATTCGAAGGGACTGGTCGAACGTTTTCGCGCTTTCGAGCGTCTGCTCGAACACGCGACCGCGCAACGTAACAAGGTGTCGTTCCTGCAGATTGCGCCGCCGACGCGCGCCGACATGCACGCGTATCAGGACATTCGCTTGCAGCTCGAAGGGGAGTCGGGGCGCATCAATGGGCGCTTCGCCGAACTGGACTGGACGCCGATTCTCTACATCCACAAGCAGTACGAGCGCTCGGTGCTGGCCGCGCTGTTCCGCACCGCGCATGTCGGCTATGTCACGCCGTTGCGCGATGGCATGAACCTCGTCGCCAAGGAGTATGTGTCGGCGCAGGATCCGGAAAATCCCGGCGTGCTCGTGTTGTCGCGCTTTGCCGGCGCCGCGCAGGAACTGGACGGCGCGCTGATCGTCAATCCGGTCGATATCGACGGCATGGCCGAGGCGCTCGCACGGGCGCTCGGCATGCCGCTCGCGGAGCGTCAGGCGCGTCATCGCGACATGATGGTGCAGTTGCGCGAGAACAATGTGTCGGTGTGGCGCGATAACTTCATGCGCGATTTGCAGGGCGTCGCTGGTGCAAAGAGCACCCGAAGCGGGAAGGCGCGCGCCGTGCCGGGGAAAAAGGCGGCGCGCGAAACTCAGGCCGGGTAGGCTGCGGTCGGGGCTGCATTGCAACACGCGTAAAAGAAAAGCCGCTCTCGAGCGGCTTTTCTCATGGCGATGACGGCTCGCGCCTCGAAGCACGCCGCTCGCGGGCTCACACCACGTGCTGTTCGTCGACCTTCTTGCCGCCGATGTGCAGCGTGTGGCCCTTACCATACTGCTTGGTGAGCAGATCGCGATACAAACCCGGGCGCTGGCGCAGTTCTTCCGGGCTGCCGTCGTCGATGACCTTGCCGGCGCTCATCACGATGATCCGGTCGAAGTTGTTCAGCGTCGACAGACGGTGCGCGATCGCGACCACGGTGCGGCCGACCATCAGCCGGTCGAGCGCTTTCTGGATTGCTTCTTCCGATGCGCTGTCGAGCGCCGAGGTCGCTTCATCGAGCAGCAGGATCGGCGCGTTCTTCAGGATCGCGCGTGCAATCGCGATCCGCTGACGCTGGCCGCCCGACAGCTTCACGCCGCGGTCGCCGACGATCGTGTCGTAGCCTTCCGGCATGGCCTCGATAAAGTCCGCGCAACGCGCCTCGCGCGCGGCCGCGAGCACTTCATCGCGGCTCGCTTCCGGGCGCCCGTAGGCGATGTTCTCGTACACGGTGCGGTGGAACAGCGAGATGTCCTGCGGCACCAGCGCGATCGCGTGGCGCAAACTGTCCTGCGTGATCGTGGCGATCTCCTGGCCGTCGATCTTGATCGCGCCGCCTTGCGTCTCATAAAAACGCTGCAGCAATGCCAGCACGGTGGATTTGCCCGCGCCCGATTTGCCGATCAGGCCGACGCGCTGGCCGGGTTCGATATGCAAGTCGAAGTGATCGAGAATCGGCCGGCGGCGCGGGTAGGCGAACGTCACGCTTTCGAAATCGATGCGGCCGCCTTGCGGCACGAGTTCGGAAGCGCCGTCGCGGTCGGGCATGCCGTGCGGCTCGAGCAACGTGCGCACGGCTTCCGCGAGACGCGCCACGTGCTGCGTGACATCGACGAGCGCCACGGCCAGATCGCGCGTGCCGTGCAGGATCGTGAAGCCGAGCGAGCTGACCAGCACGATGTCGCCCGAGGTCGCCTTGCCTTGATCCCACAGCCACAGCGCCCAGCCCAGCAAGCCCGCCGATAGCAGCGCGGTGATCACCGCATGCAGCAGACGCAGCTTTTCCAGATACAGCAGGCTCTGCTGGCGCGCGTCCATCTCGGCCTTGACCGTTGCGCCGAACCGCTGCTGCTCGCGAAACGTCATGCCGAAAGCGCGTACGAGGCCCATGTTGCTGATCACGTCGACCAATTCGCCGTCCACCGACGCCGCCTTGGTGGCGAAATGGTGATGGCGCGCGGAGCCGCGCCCGGCCAGCTTGTACAGCACGACCGACAGAATGGCCGAGCAGAGCATCAGGCCGCAGGCCATCAGCGGATTCACCGCGATGATCATGACGATCGCGCCGAACACCGCGATGCACGGCGGCAGCACGTTCCACGCGGTGGTGTTCTCCGCCGTGTAGACCGCGTTCGAAGTCGCCGTGATCCGGCTTGCGAGCATGCCCGGCTGCTTCTCGGAGTAGTACGTCGGCGAGTGTCCGCTCAGATATTGGAACAGGTCGCGCCGCAGATCGCCGGTCACGGCGACGAACGTGTGCGCGGCGACCCAGCCGCCGACCCGCCACAGCAGGTTGTCGGCGGCGATCAGGCCAACCAGGATGGCGAACGCCCCCCACAGCGGGCCGGGATGGTGCCGGCCTTCGCCGAGCACGTCGATCAGATGTTTGATCGCGTATTGCGAAGCGAGCGCACAGCTCACGGCCGCAAACACGCTGCCCAGGACGATCGCATGCGCGAGCGGATGGCGGCGGATAAAGCGGAAAAGGAACGCAAGCGGCCGATGCGCATAGCTCGCGAGCTTTGCGTTCTCGGCATTACGCTGAGCGATGGTTAAATGTTCCAATTGATCGTGAGGTTGGTGTGTTTCGGGTTGTGCATGCAAAGCGTGGGCCACTTGGAAAAAGGTTCGCCGCGAAGCCGATGCTTCGCATTGTAAACATGCAAAAGCGATTGCGCCCTGTGTATCCGGGCCTTGGCGCGATTGATTTCGCGATAGACGTTTGCGACCTACCGCTGCTCGACCCGTCTACGGGGTCAGGGTCCACGCGGGCCGCGCAAAATTTCGGGATATAATTACAAATTGCATTCAATCGCGGTGCGGCATTTCTTCAACGCTTGCCGGCAGAGTTGACGCAAGAGCTTACGAGACCACCTCGGCGGTCCGTGCCGCAAGCCAGTTGCCACTGTAGAACTGTCTTAGAAAACAAGGGTTTGCAAAGTGTTTCGCGTTTGTAACAACGTAAAGACTTTGAAATGTTGTGGTGCAGCGCGAATCCCGGCATTGATAATGCATGCTCTGTAGGCCCGCCGAATTTTCTGACAGTTTGTCAACGTAGGTGCCATGTGTGCGTTTACCGGCACATGCGCAGACATTGAACACGGGTCTGGGCTCACTACCCAAGCGATCCATCGCAGGATTTCTCGAAAGAATCAGGCCCGAGCCGGCATGTCCGGCCAGACTGCCCTGGCGAGCAAGCGAGTCGCTTTTACCAAACGCAGTACCTTTGCCTGATTTTTTACGAGGAGTTTTTCATATGCGAATCGCTCAAATCGCTCCGTTGCACGAGGCGGTTCCTCCCAAGCTGTATGGTGGTACGGAACGCGTGGTGTCCTATCTGACCGAAGCTCTGGTCGAGCAGGGCCACGACGTCACGCTCTTTGCGAGCGGCGATTCGCAGACCTCGGCGAAACTCGAAGCTTTCTGGCCGCAGGCGCTGCGCCTCGACCCGACCATCCGCGACGTGATGGCGCCGCACATGCTGCTGCTCGAAGAAGTGCGCCGCCGCGCGGACGAATTCGACGTGCTGCATTTCCACATCGACTACTACCCGTTCTCGCTGTTCGCGCGTCAGCCGGTGCCGTTCCTGACCACGCTGCACGGCCGTCTCGATCTGCCGGAACTGCAACCGGTGTTCAATACGTTCAGCGACGTGCCGGTCGTGTCGATTTCGGACAACCAGCGCATGCCCCTGCAACAGGCCAACTGGCTGCAAACCGTGTATCACGGCCTGCCGGAAAACGTGCTCACGCCGATCTCCAACGTCGAGCCGGGCTACCTCGCTTTCCTCGGCCGCGTCTCGCCGGAGAAGGGCCTCGACCGCGCGATCCGCATCGCCGGCCAGGCAGGCATGAAGCTCAAGGTCGCCGCCAAGATCGACAAGGCCGACCGCGCCTATTACGAAGAAGTGATCAAGCCGCTGATGGCGCTCCCGCACGTCGAGTACATCGGCGAAATCGGCGAAGCCGAAAAGCGTGAGTTCCTCGGCAACGCGCATGCACTGGTGTTCCCGATCGACTGGCCGGAGCCCTTCGGTCTGGTCATGATCGAAGCAATGGCGTGCGGTACGCCGGCGATCGCATTCAACCGCGGTTCGGTGCCGGAAGTGATTGAAAACGGTGTGTCGGGCTTCGTCGTCGAAGACGAAATCAGCGCGGTCGCCGCAGTCAAGCGTCTGCACACGCTGTCGCGCGCCGGTGTGCGCAAGGCGTTCGAGTCGCGCTTTTCGTCGAAGGTCATGGCGAAGAACTATGTCGCCACCTACGAAGAGCTGCTGCGTCAGAAGCACCGTACTGTGCTGCGCGAAGTCAACGCCAGCTAATGCGCGACAGGTAAAAAAGTCGCCTCGGCTCGAGGAGCGCGTTCAGGCGCTCCGAAGGCCGCCAGCAACGCCCCGTGAGGCACTTGCCCACGGGGCGTTGTTGCGAGCGCGCCGCGTTTATCCCAATCAACGGACGAAAGTTCGGGTTTCGGCCGGTAAGAATGAGCCACTCTCCGTAATATCCCTATAATGGCCCTGCCGCAAATTTGGCTGCGGCGCCGCCGACGACAGGAGGATGCCTTGGCGAGAACGAAAGAGACGCGTGCGAACGCGGCGCCCGGCGCCGGAACGATTTTCGCGTTGCGCGCCATCGGTCTCGTGATCCTCGCTCGCTGGCTTTTTTCGATGGCGGACCTGGATGCGGGCGCGTCGTTGCTGGCCATGCTGTCCTCGCCGTGGGCGTGCATCAACCTCGTCTTCCTGTTCCTGCTGATCTTCCTGCCGGGGGCGCGCGCCGTGGCCGAGCGCCCGTTGCATCCGCTGCCGCAATGGCTGCGGCAGGCGCTGCGTCTGTTCGCTTTCCTCGGGTTCCTGTTTGCGGTCTGGTCGGTCGGCGCGTTCGCCGCGAGCGCCGGTTGGCGGCGTGCCGCCAATGCGGTGGCAGCCTCCAACGGCTGGCTGCTGGCCGCGCCGGCGCTGTATGCCGCCGTGCTGTGGATTTGCCGGCCGCGCGCGCTGTGGCGTACCAATATCGCCGCGCGCCGTTTCGCGATCGGCCGCTATGCGGTCGCGCTCGATCCGGCCACGCGGACGGTGATCGTGTGGGCGGAGCGCCGCAAGGTGGGGCAGTACGACGCGCGCGAATTGTCCGTGCGCTGGGCGGCCGGGCAGGACGCACGAACGACGCCGACGCCGACGCCCACTCCGGCCGTGGCGTTCGGCGCCGTGGGCGAGCCGGGTGGGTCCGGCGCGTCGCTGGGGTCGGCGGCTGCGCCGTCGCTGGCGCGCGGCGCCTTCGGCCGCCGTCCGAAGATCGAGTTACTGTGGGATTCGCCGGCCGCCGCGGGGCACAACCGGCAGACCGTATTCCGCACCGCGCTGACGACCGAAGGCGATCGGGTCGCCGCCCGCGCGCTTGACACATCCTTGCAGCAGGTCTGAATCTGCCGGTTTGTGCAGTCGGCCACACCCCGTGGCCGAAGCAGGCGTTGTAGATTGAGCCGTAGTCGATAATGAAGTCATGGCGCCCGGCGCTTCAGCGTGGGCGAGTGAGACACACAACGATCGTATCGCGTCCTTTGCAGGAGTCGCTATGCTGGTTCGCTGGTTGATTGCCGCCATCCATTTGCTTGCTTATGGCTTCGCGCTCGCGTCGATTCTGCGGCGCACGTGGGCGCTCCGCCGCGCGAGCGTGCCTGCCGCGCTGCGCTCCGTGTTCCGGGCGGATACAGGGTGGGGTATCTCGGCATTGGTGTTGATCGTCACCGGGTTGATGCGCGCTTTCGGCGGCCTCGAAAAGGGCGCCGACTACTATCTCCACGAGCCGCTCTTTCATCTCAAGATGACGCTGCTGCTGATCATTCTCATCCTCGAAGTGCCGTCGATGCTCGCGCTGATGCGCTGGCGCGCTGCGATCAGGAAAGGCACCGCGCCGGATTTGCGCAAAGCGCGTTCTTACGCGCGCTATAGCGTGATACAGACGATAGCGATGGTGTTGATGGTGTTTGCGGCGACCGGGATGGCGCGCGGCGTGGGGTTGCCTGCGGGCGTGGTGTAATTCGCAGCGCCCGGGGCGTGTGGACGGTTCGCGCAGGTTAGGGCTGGCGCTGCTTGCGCGTTCGAGCCTGCACTCGCGCTCATAAAAAACGGGCGGTGGAACGCCAATCGAAAACGCCGCTGCATACCTGCGATTTCACGCTGACGTCCCACACGCCCGGTTCCAATTTACTTCCCAACCAGCAAGCTGGAATCGTCCGTCCGGTTCACGTTCGGCCGCGCGGTCCGAGTCGTGAATTCCGGCTCGCCCAGACCCTTGATCAGCTCCAGCGCCTGACGCTCGAACAACCGCCGGTACAGGCCGTTCTCGAGTCTGATCAGCGCGTCATGGCTGCCTTCCTCGATCACCTTGCCTTTGTCCAGCACCAGCAGCCGGTCCAGCGCACGCACGGTGGAAAGGCGGTGCGCCACCACCAGCGTGGTGCGGCCCATCATCAGCCGCTCCATGGCCTGCTGGATCAGCACCTCGCTTTCGCTGTCGAGACTCGACGTCGCCTCGTCCAGAATGAGGATCGGCGCGTCGGCGAGAAACGCCCGTGCGATGGCGACGCGCTGACGTTCGCCGCCCGAGAGCTTGACGCCGCGTTCACCGACCAGCGTGTCATAGCCATTGGGCAGCGCCGCGATGAAGCCGTGCGCGCTCGCGAGCTTCGCGGCCCGCTCGATCTCGGCACGGCTCGCGCCGGGCCGCGCATACGCGATGTTCTCGGCGAGCGAGCGGTGAAACAGCACCGGCTCCTGCTGAACGATCGCGATCTGGCTGCGCAGAGACGCCTGCCGCACTTTGGCGATGTCCTGACCGTCGATCGTGATCCGGCCTTCCGAAATGTCATAGAGCCGCTGGATCAGCTTGATGAACGTAGTCTTCCCCGAACCCGAATGCCCGACCAATCCGACGCGCTCGCCGGGCGCGATGCGCACGGAGAAGTTGTCGTAAAGCGGCCGGCCGTTCGTTCCGTAGTGAAAGGTGACGTGCTCGAACCGGATCTCGCCTTTGCTGATCGTGATCGGACCCGCGCCGGGGCGGTCCTCGATACCGAGCGGCTGGCTCTCCTGCGACACCAGTTCCTCCATGTCGTTGACCGAGCGTTGCAGGTTACGGATGTGCATGCCCACGTCGCGCAGATAGCCTTGCAGCATGAAGAACATGGTCAGCGCGAACGTGATGTCGCCGACGCCCGCTTCGCCGCGCGCCCACAACAGCAGCGCCGCGCCGAGAATCGCGGCCTGGATCGCCACCAGCATGCCGCCCTGGACGCCGCCGTTGATCGTGCCGCGCATCCATGTGCGGCGCGTGCGGTGCCGCCACTTGCCGATCACTCGCGCGAGCAGCACTTCTTCGCGCTCCTCCGCGCCGAACGCCTTGACCACGCCGTTGCAACTCACCGCGTCGGCGAGCGCGCCGCCCATGCGCGTGTCCCACGCATTCGCGAGACGCGCGGCCGGCGCGACGAACCCGAGCGACATGGCCACCGTCACCGCGATGTAGACCACCGAGCCGACGCCGACGACCGCGCCCATCATCGGCCAGCGCCAGCCGAGCAGGACCGTTGCGCCGACCAGCATGACGAGCGACGGCAACAGTGCGATCAGCAGCGTGTCGTTGAGCAGGTCGAGCGCCCACATGCCGCGCGTGATCTTGCGCACTGTGGAGCCGGCGAAGCTGTTGGCGTGCCAGTCGGTCGAAAAGCGTTGCACGCGATGAAACGCGTTGGCCGCGATCTCGCTCATCATCTTGAGCGTGAGCCGGATGATGTTGAAGTACACGCCTTGCCGCAGCAACGTGGCGCCGAGGCCGAGCGCACCCAGCACGCAGAAGGCCGTGATCGCCGCATGCCAGGCGACGGCGTTGCTGGCCGCGCCGGATGCGATGGCGTCGACGAGGCGTCCCGCGAACATCGGCGTGAGTACGTCGGCCAATGCCGAGAGCAGCACCAGCCCCGTAATGACGAGGATGCGCCCAGGCTGCTGCGCCCAGTGATGGAAGGTAAAGCCGAGGACGTCCTTGAAGGCTTGTCCGCGAAAGTCGAGTTTTTTTCTGGTCATTTGCCACGACCCGGTGGCGCATGAGCGCACCGAGGTTCCAGTCAGAAGCGAAAGGACGAGACAGTCGAAAGGCGCCGGAATACATCGGCGATGGCACTGCGGACTGTCTGGGAATTGCGCGGAGTGCCTTATTCAGGCGACACCACGTGAACGGCGAATCGGAGACCTAATCGGACAGATTAAGGTCGCGAGAACGCTCGCGAGACCATGCCGGGGACGGCGATACGCATTGCAAACATGTGGCGCCTCCCTATGGTCGAATGAGGTGGAAAAATGGACGGGGCGAATGCCCGAATGCCAACTATATCAGCAGTATATGGCGGCCGCAAACGTACGAAAATCCGGAGTTGATGACCGAGCCGGACGTTGAGCGCTGGAATCTGCCTGGCATTCCGTACGGTTTCCACACGCCGATCTATGAGTCAAACCGCGAAATGAAAAAGGGCTCACGCATTTCTACGTGAGCCCTTTAGTCTTCGGTGATCGACACACCAAAATTCTGGTGGGTAGTACTGGGATCGAACCAGTGACCCCTGCCGTGTGAAGGCAGTGCTCTACCGCTGAGCTAACCACCCGAAGAGAGCCGGATTATGTCAGGGATTTTCGGCCTCGTCCAGTACTTTTTAAGCGGTTTGCTCATCCGCAGCCGGCGCCGGTTCGAGGCGCCACACGCTCGTGCCCTTGATCGCCTTGTCGAGACCGTCGAGTACCGTCTGGTGCGCGGCAAGCTCGTCGTCGCTGGCGGCGATCACGATCAGATCGAGCGAACTGATCGCCACGCGCGGCGCATGCGCGTCGCCACCGGCGTGCGACTCGCCGAGCATGTCGATGACAAGGCTTTCCTGGCCGCGCGTCATCGCCAGATAGACCTCAGCGAGCAGTTCCGAGTCGAGCAGGGCGCCGTGCAGCGTGCGGTGCGCGTTGCTGATGCCGAAGCGATCGCACAGTGCGTCGAGTGAATTGCGCTTGCCGGGGAATATCTGCTTGGCGCGCGCCAGCGTGTCGATGATTTCGCCGCAGTAGGTTTTTACCTGCGGCAAACCCAGCAACGCGAACTCGGCGTCGAGAAAGCCGATATCGAACGGTGCGTTGTGGATGATCAGTTCCGCGTCCTGGATGAAGTCGCGAAACTGATCGGCGATCTCGGCGAACTTCGGCTTGTCGCGCAGGAACTCGGTGGTCAGTCCGTGCACAGCCAGTGCGCCGGGATCGCTATCGCGTTCTGGATTGATGTAGAAGTGCAGATTGTTGCCCGTAAGCCGGCGGTTCACCATTTCGACGCAACCGAGTTCAAGGATCCGGTCGCCGGTGCGGGCATTCAGGCCGGTGGTTTCGGTATCGAGGATGAGTTGACGCATGTCGGATTAGCCTGCCTGAGATAATTGCAGCAAAAAAAGATGGCGCGCGGCCAGCGGGCGCGCGCCGTCGCAGCAGGAATTACATCTGCGCGAGTGACGCAACGCCGCGATTGGCCAGCTGATCAGCGCGCTCGTTTTCCGGGTGGCCATTGTGCCCGCGCACCCAGCGCCACTCGATGTCGTGTTGCGCCACGAGCGCATCGAGCCGCTTCCACAAATCAGAGTTCTTGACCGGCTGCTTCGCGGCGGTGATCCAGCCTTTCTTCTTCCAGCCGTGGATCCATTCGCTGATGCCTTTTTGCACATATTGCGAGTCGGTATGCACGACCGCTTTGCAGGGACGCTTCAGCGCTTCGAGCGCGGCGATCACGCCCATCAGCTCCATGCGGTTGTTGGTGGTGTTGGCTTCGCCGCCGAACAGTTCTTTTTCCTGGTCGCCGAAGCGCAGCAACGCGCCCCAGCCGCCGGGGCCGGGGTTGCCTTTGCAGGCGCCGTCGGTATAAATATCGATGAGATCGGAAGTCATTGAGTGTGGTTACGTGTATTCGGTGTGGCGGCGGGCGCGAGGCCCGCGGCGAGGACGGGTTTCTTCACTTTCAGCGGGCCGACGAGACGCATGCCGCGCACGCGCTTGATCGCCTTGATCATGTAGGTGGCGCCGAAAATCGGCCACCAGCGGTCGCCGGCGGCCTCCATGAAACCGTAACGGGACAGCCATTGTTCGCTGCCAAGCGGCGGACGATAGCAGCCGAAGCGCCCGCGTTCAAGGTCGAAGCCTAGCAGCTTGATCCAGTCTTTCAGGCGCGTGAAGGCGATCAGGTCGACGGCCGCCGGCACGAACGGCCGGCCGGTCATCTTGCCGACCGATTGCCGCGCGCCCCACAGCGACAACGAATTGAAGCCGAGAATGATCAGCTGGCCTTCGGGCATCAACACGCGCTCGGCTTCGCGCAACAGACGGTGCGGGTCGCTCGTGAATTCCAGCGTGTGCGGCATCACGATCAGATCGACGCTTTGCGCTTCGAACGGCAGGTCCAGCAGGTCGCACCAGACGGCGCTGCGTCCATCTGGCGCCGGCAAACCCGCGAGTGCGTCTTGCGCCGCGCCGTTGCCTGAACCATTGCGATTGCCATTGCCGGCCCGCCCCGCGCCGCGCGGATACGCATACGGCGCGCTCGCTCCGCTCGCGGCGTCGAGCACGAGCCCGCGGCATGGCATGCGGTTCTCGCGCAAGGCGTCGAGCTGCGGCAGGCCGAGTTGCAGCGCATGGTAACCGAACACGTCCGACACCACGCGGTCGAGCTGGGTTTGCTCCCACTCGAGTACGTATCGGCCAGGTGGCGAGTCGGTCCAGGCGGGCCAGTCTATAATCGATCCGTCAGTCATATCAAAGAATGCGTCGCCTATGAATGCGCTCGAGTACGTACCGGTCCCGGCGTTTGATGACAATTACATCTGGGTCGTTTCCGACGGATACCACGCGGCAGTCGTCGATCCGGGTGAGGCCGCCCCCGTAAAAGCCTATCTGGCGAAACGGGGTTGGCGGCTGAGCGCTATTTTACTCACGCACCATCATCAAGACCACGTCGGCGGGGTGGCCGATCTGCTGAATGGCCAGGCCGTGCCCGTCTACGGCCCCGCCGGTGAAGCGATCGAGCATCTCACGCACCGTCTGAAAAATGGTGATCACGTGTCGATTGCTGCACCCGCGCTCGAATTGAGCGTGCTCGACGTGCCGGGTCACACGAGCGGCCACATCGCCTATTTCCAGCCGGCCGACCCGCAAGGCACGCCGCATGTGTTTTGCGGCGACACGCTGTTCGCCTGCGGTTGCGGCCGGCTGTTCGAAGGCACGCCGAAGCAGATGCTCGCCTCGCTGGATGCGCTGGCCGCCTTGCCCGGCGCGACCGAGGTTCACTGCGCGCACGAATACACGCTGTCGAATATCCGCTTCGCGCTCGCCTGCGAGCCGGGCAACGCCGAACTGCAAGCCTGGCGGGACAAAGCGAGCGAATTGCGCGCGCGCGACGTGCCGACGCTGCCCACCACGATCGCCCACGAACGCGCCGTGAATCCGTTTTTGCGCGCCGGCGTTGCGACCGTTCAGGCGAACCTGCAGGAGCAGCTGCACGAGAAAGTGCCGGATCGATTGACGGCCTTTACCTTGATGCGCGAATGGAAAAACCGCTTCCGTTGACCGGGCCCCAGGCAGGGCAATCCTCACGCGAAGAATCGGAAAAATTCGCCAAGCCCAAGATTTACTTGATTTTTTCGTAATTTTCCGATTGACGTAAACGTTGCCGTTTCGTACTATCGGCTGCAAATTCCAGCCCTTGTGGAAGCCGAGATTTTCATGCGATTTATCTTTAGTGCGTTGCTGGTCCTGACGCTCGCCGCCTGCGCGAGCCAGGGACCGACGACGAGTATTCCGAACACCGCAACCAACCCCGCCAGTCAGCAAGCCGTAGCAGACGCCCTTCGCAAGTCAGCCACCGCCAAAGAGACGATCAACGTCGATCAAGGCTCCGTCACTCAGTTGACAAGCGCCGACGCCGACCTTTGGGGCCGTATTCGCCGTGGTTTCCAGATGCCGGACCTGCAAACCGACCTCGTCGACATGCAGGTCAGCTGGTATGCGCAACGGCCTGACTACGTGCAGCGCATGACCGAGCGCTCGCAGAAGTACCTGTATCACATCGTCGAAGAGCTTGAAGCGCGCCATATGCCGACCGAGCTCGCGTTGCTGCCGTTCATCGAATCGGCGTATAGCCCGCAGGCGTTGTCGGTGGCGAAGGCGGCCGGCATGTGGCAGTTCATGCCGGGCACGGGGCGCACCTACAACCTCAAGCAGAACATGTGGCAGGACGAGCGCCGCGACGTGCTGGCGTCGACCAGCGCCGCGCTCGACTATCTGTCGCGTCTGCATGACATGTTCGGCGACTGGCAGTTGGCGCTCGCGGCGTACAACTGGGGCGAGGGTAACGTGCAGCGCGCCATTGCGCGCAACGAAGCGGCGGGCTTGCCCACCGACTACCTCAGCCTGCGCATGCCGAACGAGACGCGTAACTACGTGCCGAAGCTGCAGGCGGTCAAGAACATCGTGATGAACCCGCAAATGTACGGGCTCGCGCTGCCGAGCATTCCGAACCACCCGTATTTCGTGACGGTGACCACCTCGCACGACATCGACGTGGACATGGCCGCCAAGCTCTCGAATCTGTCCGCAGACGAATTCCGCTCGCTGAACCCGTCGTTCAGGAAGCCGGTGATTCTCGGCGCGACGCAGCCGCAGATCCTGCTGCCGTTCGATAACGCCAGCGCCTTCGAGCGCAATCTGAAGACTTACTCCGGTTCGCTGTCGTCGTGGACCACGTACACGGTCACCGAACGCGCGGCGCCCGCGGCGATCGCGCAGAAGATCGGTGTCGACGCCGACACGCTGATGGAAGTGAACAAGATTCCGGTCGGCATGCGTTTGAAACCCGGCTCCACGATCGTGGTGCCGCGCGGTTCGGATGACGACGAGGACATCAGCGCCGACGTCGCCGAAAGCGCGGTACTGGCCATGGAGCCCGACGTCCCCGATACGCGCAAGATGCTGATTCGCGTGCGCCGCAATCAGTCGATGGCGGCCATCGCCGTGCGTTACGACGTGTCGGTCGGCCAGCTGAAGGCATGGAACCGTACGCATCGCGACGGCGTTTCGCGCGGTCAGGTGATCGTGCTGCACGTGCCGGTCGGCAAGGCCATGCCGAGCGAGCCGGGTCCGGAACGCATCGCGACCGATGTGCAAGGCGGCGGCGTCGAGAAGATCGGCACCCGCGTCGCAGACTCCAGAAGTGAATCTCGCTACGATAAGAAGAAGGGTCGTGGCCGGACAGAGGTGGTGAAGGTGTCTGAACCGGTAGGCAAGGTCAGCAAGCCGACGGCATCCAGCGCCAGCAATGGCAAGGTGACCAAGGTGTCGGCTTCCACGTCCAGCAAGGCGTCGAAGGCTGCGGCAGAGAGCCACCCGAAGACCGCGGCCAGCGCGAAGAAGGGTAAGTAGACCAATAGCGGCTCACACGGTAGTGACCACATGCGTTGCGGGGGCAGCGCATGAATTGCGCTCCGATCACGCACCGTGCTTTTTCCAACGCCGTCACCTGTGGTGACGGCGTTTTTCATTCCGCAGATCATTTCGGGCAAAGCCGTCGCTTTTCCTTTATCTTTCGTGCTTCGGTCAAACCCATTCGGCCAGCCGCCTAACTCAAAGCTCATGTCGTCGACCCAGTTGCGCGTCTTTTTGCTGTTCTCCGCCGGTTATTTCGTCTCCTACGTGTTCCGCGGCGTCAACCTCGGCTTTGCGCCGTTCATTACGCACGATCTCGGTTTGTCGGCCGCCGATCTGGGCCTGCTCACCAGTCTCTATTTCCTCGGCTTCGCGGGCGCTCAGATTCCGGCTGGTGTCCTGCTCGATCACTTCGGCGCGCGGCGTGTCACGGCCGTCACGCTGCTATTTGCCGCGCTCGGTATTGGGGTGTTCGGCGCCGCGCAAAGCGTGGGCGTGATGATGGTGGGGCGACTGCTGATCGGCGTCGGCGTTTCCGTGTGTCTTGGCGCTGCGTTCAAGGCATTGGCGCAGCACTTCGCCGCGGCGCGCCTGCCGCTGATGAACGGACTGGTGATGGCGATCGGCGGCTTCGGTGGCGTGATGGTCGGCTCGCCGCTGACGTGGGTGCTGACCTTCGCCAGCTGGCGCGCGGTCTGCGTCGGGCTGGGTTTGCTGACCGTGCTGGTCGCACTGGCGCAGTGGACGCTCGCGCCGGACACGAAGGAATCGCATCATCAGGCGAGTCTAGGTGCCCAGTTCAAAGGCACGCTGCATATTTTGCGCAGCTCGGCGTTCTGGAAGGTCGCGTCGTTCTCGGTCGTTACGCAAGGCGTCTTCTACGCGATGCAGTCGCTTTGGGTCGGCGCGTGGCTGCGTGACGTACAAGGCTTCGAGCCGCGCGAAGCCGCCGCGCTTGTCTCGATTCTCGGCTTCGCGATGATGGCCGGCTGCGTGGGCTTCGGCGCGGCCGCGCGCAGTCTCGAACGGCGCGGCATCTCGCTCCATGCGTTTTGCGGCATCGGCATGGCGCTGTACGTCGTGACGCAGTTGCTCATCATGTTCAAGGCGCCGCTGCCCGCGGGCCTGTTGTGGGCGGCATACGGGATCTTCGGCGGCACCGGTATTCTCAGCTACGCGGTCATGGCCCGGCACTTCCCGGCGCAGATGATCGGCCGCGTGAATACCACGCTGACGTTGATCATCTTCCTGCTGATTTTCGGCTTCCAGATCGGCGTCGGCGCGGTGCTGTCGCAATGGCCGGCGAGCGGCGGCCATTATCCGGCGGCCGCGCATCTGACCGCGTGGGGCATTCTGGTCGCGCTGCAGGTGCTGAGCGCAATCTGGTACGTCTTGCCGGGCCGCAAGCTGGTTCGTCCGGCCGAAGTCCACGCAGAACAGGACGCTTGAACCGGCATGGCACGACGCTTCGGCGGCCGTGCCCTGTCTGCCGACGCTATCCCGATTCGCGCTCCTGAAAATGCCGCAGAGCGCCGTGCACCCAAGACGCAGCAAGGCTTTGAGCGATTTCAAGGCGCGCTCCCCCTCGCGCGCTCACCATCTCGGATTTGGAGAGAAGGGCAGTTTCACGCTATAATTCCAAGGTTTGAGCTTATCAACCCGCACCCTAGCGCCTACCTCTCCCATACCGTTCATCCGCCGCGCGCCACCGGCGTAGCAAGCAGGGCCCAAGGCCCAGTTCCCAGCCGATCCGTCCACACAATGGACCCATCGCGCCCCTTGCAACGTCAACGGCAGTTCGCGAGCGAGTCTGCGCGCGCATCCCGATGCGTTTCGCTGCGGCTCGCAGTCGGATAGACAGGTCGGCAACAGGGTGTTCCCCAAGGAGTCTCCCGTGTTGCCGTCATTTTCTCCCGCTCTGCTCGCGCTCGCCGACGGCACGGTCTTTCGTGGTTACTCGATCGGCGCCCCCGGGCATACGATCGGCGAAGTCGTGTTCAACACCGCTATCACCGGCTATCAGGAAATCCTGACTGACCCGAGCTACGCGCGCCAGATCGTGACCCTCACGTATCCGCATATCGGTAACGTCGGCGTGAACGCCGAAGACGTCGAAGCTACGAAAGTCCATGCCGCCGGCCTGATCATTCGCGATCTGCCGGTTCTCGCGTCGAACTTCCGCATGGAGCGCACGCTCCCGCAATATCTGCAGGACGAAGGCGTGGTCGCCATCGCCGGTCTCGACACCCGCATGCTGACTCGCGTTCTGCGCGACAAGGGCGCGCAGAACGGCGCGATCCTCGCCGGTTCGGACGACGAAGCCAAGGCGATCGAACTCGCGCGCTCGTTCCCGGGCCTCGCGGGCATGGACCTCGCCAAGGTCGTGTCGACCAAGGAAACCTACGAGTGGACCCAGACCGAATGGCGTCTGGGCGAAGGCTACGGCACGCAGAAGGCGCCGAAGTACCGCGTCGTGGCGTTCGACTACGGCGTCAAATACAACATCCTGCGCATGCTGGCCGAACGCGGCTGCCACGTCACCGTGCTGCCGGCGCAAGCCAGCGCCGCTGACGCGCTCGCACTCAATCCGGACGGCATCTTCCTGTCGAACGGCCCGGGCGACCCGGAACCGTGCGACTACGCGATCCGCGCCACGAAGGAGCTGATCGAGCGCGGCGTTCCGACCTTCGGCATCTGCCTCGGCCATCAGATCATGGGCCTCGCGGTCGGTGCCAAAACCATGAAGATGAAGACCGGCCACCACGGCGCGAACCATCCGGTGAAAGATCTGGACGATGGCCGCGTAGTGATCACGTCGCAGAACCACGGCTTCGCGGTCGATGCCGACACGCTGCCTGCCAACGCTCGCGCCACGCACGTCTCGTTGTTCGACGGCACGCTGCAGGGCTTCGCGCTGACCGACAAGCCGGCGTTCTGCTTCCAGGGTCACCCGGAAGCGTCGCCCGGTCCGCATGACATCGCCTATCTGTTCGACCGCTTCACGGCGTTGATGGACACGAAGAAGGCCGGCAAGACCGCAGCGGCATAAAGCGGGAGCCAAGTCTCGGCGGCGCACGGCTCGCGCCGCGCCGCGCGTAATCGACGCACAGCGGCGCACGCGCGGCGAGCCGCACCAGACAGAGCAGAGCGCGCGCAACGCCACAGCGGCGCGCGCCGACGGAAAGAATTCAGGAATACATTAGCGAGAGCGTTATGCCCAAGCGGACAGATATCAAGAGCATCCTCATCATCGGCGCGGGTCCGATCATCATCGGCCAGGCGTGCGAGTTCGATTACTCGGGCGCGCAGGCATGCAAGGCGCTGCGTGAGGAAGGCTACAAGGTCATTCTCGTCAACAGCAATCCGGCGACGATCATGACCGACCCGAACACGGCCGACGTGACCTACATCGAGCCGATCACGTGGGAAGTGGTCGAGCGCATCATCGCGAAGGAGCGCCCCGACGCGATCCTGCCGACGATGGGCGGCCAGACCGCGCTGAACTGCGCGCTCGATCTGCACGCGCACGGCGTGCTGGAGAAGTACAAGGTCGAGCTGATCGGCGCGTCGCCGGAAGCGATCGACAAGGCGGAAGACCGCCAGAAGTTCAAGGACGCGATGACCAAGATCGGCCTCGGTTCGGCCAAATCGGGCACCGCGCATTCCATGGAAGAAGCGCTTCAGGTGCAGGCCGACATCGCTGTGCTAACGGGCAGCGGCGGCTATCCGGTGGTGATTCGTCCGTCGTTCACGCTGGGTGGTTCGGGCGGCGGCATCGCGTACAACCGCGACGAGTTCGAAGAGATCTGCAAGCGCGGCCTCGATCTGTCGCCCACGCGCGAATTACTGATCGAAGAGTCGCTGCTCGGCTGGAAAGAGTACGAGATGGAAGTGGTCCGCGACAAAATGGACAACTGCATCATCGTTTGCTCGATCGAAAATCTGGACCCGATGGGCATCCACACCGGCGACTCGATCACCGTCGCGCCGGCGCAAACGCTCACGGACAAGGAATATCAGATCCTGCGTAACGCATCGCTCGCGGTGCTGCGCGAGATCGGCGTCGACACGGGCGGTTCGAATGTGCAGTTCTCGATCAATCCGAAAGACGGCCGGATGGTCGTGATCGAAATGAATCCGCGTGTGTCGCGCTCGTCGGCGCTGGCGTCGAAGGCGACCGGTTTCCCGATCGCGAAGATCGCCGCGAAGCTGGCGGTTGGCTACTCGCTCGACGAACTCAAGAACGAAATCACCGGTGGCCAGACCCCGGCATCGTTCGAACCGACCATCGACTACGTCGTCACCAAGATCCCGCGTTTCGCGTTCGAAAAATTCCGCGAAGCCGATTCGCGCCTGACCACGCAGATGAAGTCGGTCGGCGAAGTGATGGCGATCGGCCGCACCTTCCAGGAGTCGTTCCAGAAGGCGCTGCGCGGTCTGGAAGTCGGCGTCGACGGTCTGGACGAAAAGACCGATAACCGCGACGAGATCATCCGCGAGATCGGCGAAGCCGGTCCGGATCGCATCTGGTACGTGGGCGACGCGTTCCGTGTCGGCATGACGGCCGAAGAAATTTTCGAAGAGACCTCGATCGACCCGTGGTTCCTCGCGCAGATCGAACAGATCGTCCTGAAGGAAAAGGCGCTGGCAGGCCGCACGCTCGCGAGCCTCTCGAAAGAAGAGTTGAAGTACGTGAAGCAAAGCGGCTTCTCGGACCGGCGTCTCGCCAAGCTGCTCGGCGCGAAGCCGGCGGAAGTGCGTCAGCGCCGTATCGAGTTGAACGTGCGCCCGGTGTACAAGCGCGTCGACACGTGCGCGGCCGAATTCGCCACGAAAACCGCCTACATGTACTCGACCTACGAGGAAGAGTGCGAGGCGAACCCGACCAACAACAAGAAGATCATGGTGCTGGGCGGCGGCCCGAACCGGATCGGCCAAGGCATCGAGTTCGACTACTGCTGCGTGCACGCTGCGCTCGCCATGCGCGAAGACGGCTACGAAACGATCATGGTCAACTGCAACCCTGAGACCGTTTCGACCGACTACGACACGTCCGATCGTCTGTACTTCGAATCGCTGACGCTCGAAGACGTGCTCGAAATCGTCGACAAGGAAAAGCCGGTCGGCGTGATCGTGCAATATGGCGGCCAAACGCCGCTGAAGCTCGCGCTCGATCTCGAAGCGAACGGTGTGCCGATCATCGGTACGTCGCCGGACATGATCGACGCCGCCGAAGACCGCGAGCGTTTCCAGAAGCTGCTGCAGGACCTCGGCCTGCGTCAACCGCCGAACCGCACCGCGCGCGCCGAAGACGAAGCGCTCAAGCTCGCCGACGAAATCGGCTATCCGCTGGTGGTGCGTCCGTCGTACGTGCTGGGCGGCCGCGCGATGGAAATCGTCCACGAGCCGCGCGACCTCGAACGCTATATGCGCGAGGCCGTGAAGGTGTCGAACGATTCGCCGGTGCTGCTCGACCGCTTCCTGAACGACGCGATCGAATGCGACGTGGATTGCATCTCCGACGGTGAGGCTGTGTTTATCGGCGGCGTGATGGAACACATCGAACAGGCCGGTGTGCACTCGGGCGACTCGGCGTGCTCGCTGCCGCCGTATTCGCTGTCGAAGGAAACCATTGCTGAGCTGAAGCGGCAGACCGGCGCGATGGCGAAGGCGCTGAACGTGATCGGCCTGATGAACGTGCAGTTCGCGATTCAGCAGGTGCCGCAGGCAGACGGCTCGAAGGAAGACGTCATCTACGTGCTCGAAGTGAACCCGCGCGCCTCGCGCACGGTGCCGTACGTGTCGAAGGCGACCAGCCTGCCGCTGGCGAAGATCGCGGCGCGCGCTATGGTCGGGCAGAAGCTCGCCGAACAAGGCGTGACGAAGGAAATCGATCCGCCGTACTTCAGCGTGAAGGAAGCCGTGTTCCCGTTCGTCAAGTTCCCGGCAGTCGATCCGGTGCTCGGACCGGAAATGCGTTCGACCGGCGAAGTGATGGGCGTCGGCCAGACTTTCGGCGAAGCGCTGTTCAAGTCGCAACTCGCAGCGGGTTCGCGTCTGCCGGAGTCGGGCACGGTGCTGTTGACCGTGATGGACGCGGACAAGCCGAAGGCCGTCGAAGTTGCGCGCATGTTGCACGAACTCGGCTATCCGATCGTCGCGACCAAAGGTACGGCCGCCGCGATCGAAGCAGCCGGCGTGCCGGTGAAGGTTGTCAACAAGGTGAAGGACGGCCGTCCGCACATCGTCGACATGATCAAGAACGGCGAGATCGCGCTGGTCTTCACGACCGTCGACGAAACCCGCGCGGCAATTGCCGACTCACGCTCGATCCGCATGAGCGCGCAGGCGAACAAGGTCACGTACTACACGACCATGTCCGGTGCGCGTGCCGCAGTCGAAGGTTTGCGCTATTTGAAGGACCTCGAAGTCTATGATTTACAAGGCCTCCACGCTCGCCTAAACTAAGGCTTCGAATACCTGTCCAAGATGTAAGTGCCGCGGTTAAGCGGCGTTCCGCAGGTGCTTGGCGCCGGGCTTTGCTCGGCGCTCTGGCCCCCGCGGAATGCACTTAACCGCGGTGATTTTTTTTACGGCTGTTTTTTGCATAGAGTTGTTTATGAGCACTGTTCCATTGACGAAGCGCGGCGCGGAAATGTTGCGCGATGAATTGCAGCGCCTGAAATCGGTTGAGCGTCCTTCGGTGATCAATTCGATCGCGGAAGCGCGTGCCCAGGGCGATCTGTCGGAAAACGCGGAATACGACGCGGCGAAGGAAAAGCAAGGCTTTATCGAAGGCCGGATCGCTGAAATCGAATCGAAGCTGGCAGGCGCGCAGGTTATCGATCCGGCCGCGGTGGAAGCGGACGGGCGCGTGGTGTTCGGCGCGACGCTCGAACTCGAAGACCTCGATTCGGGTGCAAAGGTCAAATATCAGATCGTCGGCGACGACGAAGCGGACATCGACCACGGTTTGATCTCGATCAGCTCGCCGATCGCGCGCGCCTTGATCGGCAAGTCGGAAGGCGACGTTGCGTCGGTGCAGGCTCCGGGCGGCGTGCGCGAATACGAAATCATCGCGGTTAGCTACGTTTGAAGGCGGCTCCGGTGTCCCTGATGCCGCATCGATTTTTCCGCTTATTGACGGTGGTATGGGTCGGTAGTCTGCTGACTATCGGCTATGCCGTCGCACCCGTGCTGTTCACCTCGCTCGACCGGATGACGGCCGGCGCGGTGGCGGCGCAACTGTTCCGCATCGAAGGCGTGCTGGGTGCGGTGTGCGGCATTTTGCTGCTCGGTCTCGCGAACCTGCTGGTTCGGCGCGGCAGCAATGCGTATCGCCGCTTGCGCTGGCTGATCGTCGGCATGCTGGTATGCGTGCTGGTTGGTTACTTCGCGTTGCAGCCTTTCATGAATGCAATGCGCATTGCCGCGCTCGAAGCGGGCAGCGATGTCGGACATTCGGTTTATGCAACGCGCTTCGGCATCCTGCATGGCGTGTCGAGTCTGTTCTACCTGATCGAAAGCCTGCTGGGTGTCGCGCTGGTGTGGAAACTGCCTGCGGGCGCAGGCGTTGTCTCGGCTGAGCAGGGTGCTCGCGGTACGGCGGGGAAGGTCGCTGGCTGAGACAAGCCACTGAAGCTGCTTCGCGGCGCTTGGGCGTGCAAACTGGCGCGGCGAGCTTGCGGGGCAATGTTGAGCTTTGAGGTCTTGATCACGCAGCCCATGTCAAGGTGCGGACGCCGCCCGCACCTCTCATCATTCGCTTATTTCGACGACTGATGCGAGCGCTTCGCGCTGGTCTGGCGCTTCTTGGCGCGCTTGATGTTGCCGCCTTGCGTCACGCGTTCATTGCCGCGCACCACAACGGCTTTGGCCTTGGGTTTGCGCATCGGGATTTCGCTGGGCTTCACGACCGTCACGACGCGCGGCGCGCGGCCCTTGCCCGGTTTGGCTTCCACCGCGGCTTCGCGGGCGCTCGGCAGGGCGCCGCGTTTGGTCTTCACCGCCGGTTGTGCAACTTCCGGCTTCCAGATCACCAGCAGCTTGCCGATATGCTGGATCGGCGCGGCGTTCAGCTTGTCGCAGACGTCTTCATAGATCGCGATGCGCTCTTCGCGTTCGTCGCCGAACACGCGGATTTTGATGAGTTGATGAGCACCAAGGTGGACCTTGATCTCGGTGAGCACAGCGTCGGTCAAGCCTTCGGCGCCGACGAGCACGACCGGTTTGAGCGCATGTGCCTGGGAGCGCAACTCGGCGCGTTGGTCGGAAGAGACTTTGAGGGCGGGCATGGAAAGTGGGAGACTCGACTAAAATGGCGGCACCTGCATTTCCGAGAGATTCGGCCAATCGCGCAGGGCGGCGCGTCAGAACAACAGAATCGCGGATGACTGCCAGTTTTGGCGGCGTCCGCGCGAATTAACCGCGTATTATCCCCTAAAGCGTGTCATAACGCAGCAAGAGTTCAACGCTTAATGGCAAAAAACAAATTCAACACGGCGTGGTTGCATGATCACATCAACGACCCGTACGTAAAAATGGCGCAGCGGGAGGGCTATCGTGCCCGCGCAGCCTACAAGCTCAAGGAAATCGACGAACAGGACAAGCTGATCCGTCCCGGCCAGGTGATCGTCGACCTCGGGTCGGTGCCGGGCAGCTGGAGCCAGTACGCGCGTAATAAGCTTGCCAAGGGTTCGCAGCGCGACGCCGAGCGCGAAGGTGGCATCGACGGCACGATCATCGCGCTGGATATGCTCCCGATGGAGCCGATTGCCGACGTCACTTTCATTCAGGGTGACTTCCGCGAAGACACCGTGCTGAGTCAACTGGCAGAATTGGTCGGCGAACGCCAGGTTGATCTTGTAATTTCGGATATGGCGCCCAACCTGTCGGGAGTGGCGGTGGCGGATGCCGCGCGAATCGAGCATCTGTGCGATCTCGCGCTGGAATTCTCACAAAATCACCTGAAACAGGATGGTGCCCTTTTAGTCAAATGCTTTCACGGCAGCGGTTACAGCCAGATTGTCGAAAAGTTCAAGCATCAGTTTAAGGTGGTGGCGGCCCGCAAGCCGAAAGCCTCGCGGGACAAGTCGTCAGAAACGTTTATTTTGGGTAAGCATCTCAAGCGGCCCGCATAGGACGCTGCAGGACGGTTCCGCATCTGCCGATAATGCGATCATGGCCTTGGAAATGGGTACTGGAATGGCCCGCTGTCCTATTTCTGTGGTAGTGAAACCTTATGGCAGGGGTCTGCGGACTGGATTAGAATGCTTTCGTGGTGCCGCAAGGCAAATGTAGGCGCCCGTCTAAGTGAAGGAGTGGTGCTTTGAACAACAATATGTTTTCGAAAGCAGCAGTGTGGCTGGTTATCGCACTGGTGCTGTTTACGGTGTTCAAGCAGTTCGACAAGCCCCGTGTCCAGGAAGGCGTTTCCTATTCGCAGTTCATGGACGACGCGAAGAACGGCAAAGTCAAGAACGTCATTGTCCAGGGGCGGAACCTCACGGTCACTCCAGCAGACGGCCAGAAGTACCAGATCGTGTCGCCCGGCGACATCTGGATGGTCGGCGATCTGATGAAGTATGGCGTTCAGGTGAGCGGCAAGGCTGATGACGAACCCAACGCGCTGGTGTCCGCGCTGTACTACCTCGGGCCGACGATCCTGATCATCGGTTTCTGGTTCTACATGATGCGACAGATGCAGGGGGGCGGGAAAGGCGGTGCGTTCTCGTTCGGTAAATCCCGTGCACGTCTGATCGACGAAAACAACAACGCAATCAATTTCACCGACGTCGCCGGTTGCGACGAAGCCAAGGAAGAAGTCTCCGAACTGGTCGATTTCCTGCGCGATCCGCAGAAATTTCAGAAGCTGGGTGGCCGCATTCCGCGCGGCGTGCTGCTGGTTGGCCCGCCGGGGACCGGTAAGACGTTGCTTGCGCGCGCCATCGCCGGCGAAGCGAAAGTGCCGTTCTTCAGCATCTCGGGTTCGGACTTCGTCGAAATGTTCGTCGGTGTCGGCGCGGCTCGTGTGCGCGACATGTTCGAGCAGGCCAAGAAGCACGCACCGTGCATCGTGTTCATCGACGAAATCGACGCGGTCGGCCGTCATCGCGGCGCCGGCATGGGCGGCGGTAACGACGAACGCGAACAGACGTTGAATCAGATGCTGGTCGAGATGGACGGCTTCGAAGCGAACTCGGGCGTGATCGTGATCGCTGCAACGAACCGTTCGGACGTGCTCGACAAGGCGCTTCTGCGTCCGGGCCGTTTCGACCGTCAGGTGTATGTCGGTCTGCCGGATATTCGCGGCCGTGAGCACATCATGAAGGTTCACCTGCGCAAGGTGCCGATTTCGAATGACGTCGATGCAGCGGTGATCGCACGCGGCACGCCGGGCTTCTCGGGCGCCGACCTCGCGAACCTGGTGAACGAAGCGGCTTTGTTTGCAGCTCGCCGTGGCAAACGCATCGTCGAAATGAACGACTTCGAAGACGCGAAGGACAAGATCTTCATGGGTCCGGAGCGCAAGTCGGCCGTGATCCGCGAAGAATCGAAGCGCGCCACGGCGTACCACGAGTCGGGCCATGCGGTGATCGCCAAGCTGTTGCCGAAGGCCGATCCGGTGCACAAGGTCACGATCATTCCGCGTGGCCGCGCGCTGGGCGTAACGTGGCAGCTGCCGGAGCATGACAACGAAACGTATTCGAAAGACTACCTGCTGGATCGTCTCGCGATCCTGTTTGGCGGCCGCGTCGCGGAAGAGCTGTTCCTGAACCTGCTCAGCACCGGCGCGTCGGACGATTTCAACAAGGCGACGCAAACGGCGCGTGCCATGGTGGCTCGCTTCGGCATGACGGATGCACTCGGACCGATGGTCTACGTCGACGACGAAAACGACGCCACGCCGTTTGGCCGCGGCTTCACGCGCACCATTTCGGAAGCGACGCAGCAGAAGGTCGACGCCGAAATCCGCCGCGTGCTGGACGAGCAGTACAACCTCGCGAAGCGTCTGCTGGACGAGAACCGCGACAAGGTCGAAGCGATGACCGCCGCGCTGATGGAGTGGGAAACGATCGACGCCGATCAGATCAACGACATCATGGCAGGCCGTCCGCCGCGTTCGCCGAAGACCTCCACGCCGTCGGCAACCGACGCCTCGTCGGGCGGCAGCCCGGGCACCGAGGTCAAGCCGGGCAGCGCAACGGCGCCGGCCTGATAGGCGACCAGTAGAAAGTGCGGGCCGGTGTGTTTCACACCGGCCCGTTTTGCATTTATCCGTTTGCGTAAAGCACCACCACGTGTCGAAAGTCGAATTCCCTTTTCTGCCTATTCCCGAGCCGCTGCAGTGCGGCCGCTTCAAGCTGACCTTCGAACGCCCGTTGGTCATGGGCATTCTGAATGTCACTCCCGATTCTTTTTCCGACGGCGGCAACTACACGATGCGCGGCGATGCGTTGCGCCAGGCCGAGCGTATGATGCTCGACGGCGCGGACATCATCGATATCGGTGGCGAGTCGACGCGTCCGGGCGCGCCGCCGGTGCCGCTCGACGAAGAGCTGGAGCGGGTGATCCCGCTCGTCGAGCAACTGCGCGGCGCGAATGTGCCCTTGTCGATCGACACTTACAAGCCCGAAGTGATGCGCCACACGTTGGCCGCCGGCGCCGATCTCATCAACGACATCTGGGGCTTCCGGATGCCTGGCGCAATCGACGCGGTGCGCAACAGTGAATGCGGCCTGTGTGTCATGCACATGCTCGGCGAGCCGCAGACCATGCAGCTCGGTGAGCCTGTCTATGATGATGTGGTGAGCGAAGTTCGCGATTTTCTCGAGGAGCGTGTCGCGGCACTCAAGCAGGCGGGCATTGCGCGTGCTCGTATCAGCGTGGATCCAGGTTTCGGCTTCGGCAAGACCGTAGTCGAGCATAATTACACGCTGCTCGCGCACCTGCCGGATACGGCGCCGCGAGCTGAGCCGCCGTATCCCATTCTTGCCGGCATGTCGCGCAAGTCGATGGTCGGCGCGGTGGTGGGACGCCCGGCGCCGGAACGCGTCGCGGGCAGCATTGCGGCGGCGGTGTGCGCCGCTGAACGGGGCGCTGCGATTCTGCGCGTGCACGACGTCGCGCAAACAGTAGATGCATTGAAAGTATGGGCAGCCATGCGCGATGCGGCGAAGCACAGCCGCGCGCGCGGTTGAACCCACAAGCCAAAGAGGAAGATTAAACATGGCACGTCGTTATTTCGGAACGGACGGCATTCGGGGCAAAGTCGGCGAAGGACCTATCACGCCGGAGTTTGTATTGCGGCTCGGCTATGCGGCCGGCAAGGTGTTGGCAGGCGCGGACCGGTGGGCCAAAACGGGCACTCGGCCAACCGTGTTGATCGGTAAAGACACGCGGGTGTCGGGCTACATGCTCGAAGCCGCGCTCGAGTCGGGTTTCTCCGCGGCGGGTGTGGATGTGATGCTGGCCGGCCCGATGCCGACTCCCGGCATCGCCTACCTGACGCGTGCGTTGCGGCTCGCCGCAGGCGTGGTCATCAGTGCATCGCATAACCCGTACTACGACAACGGCATCAAATTTTTCTCCGCCGACGGCAACAAGTTGCCTGACGAAGTGGAAGCGCAGATCGAGGAGCAACTCAATCTGCCGCTCGCCTGCGCGGCATCCGAGCAACTCGGCAAGGCGCGGCGTCTCGACGACGCGGCAGGCCGCTACATCGAGTTCTGCAAGAGCACGTTCCCGGCGGCGTTCGATCTGCATGGCCTGAAGCTGGTGGTCGACTGCGCACACGGCGCCGCGTATGACGTCGCGCCGCACGTATTCCACGAACTCGGCGCCGAAGTAATTCCGATTGGCGTCGCGCCGAACGGCTTCAACATCAACGACGGTGTCGGCGCGACCGCACCGGATGCGCTGGTGCGTGCCGTGCGCGCGAATCATGCGGATCTGGGCATCGCGCTCGATGGCGACGCCGACCGTCTGCAGGTGGTCGACGCCGCAGGGCGCCTGTATAACGGCGACGAACTGCTGTACATCCTGGTCAAGGATCGTGTCGCGACCGACGGCAAGGTGGACGGCGCAGTCGGCACCTTGATGACGAACATGGCGGTGGAAGTGGCGCTGCAGGAAGCCGGCGTGAAGTTCGTCCGCGCGGCGGTCGGCGACCGCTACGTGCTCGAGCAGTTGCGCGAACACGGCTGGCAACTCGGAGCCGAGGGCTCCGGCCATATTCTTTCGCTCGACCGCCATTCCACGGGCGACGGCATTGTCTCCGCGTTACTGGTGCTGGCGGCCATGAAGCGCAGCGATAAAACGCTCGCCGACCTGCTCGACGGCGTCACACTGTTCCCGCAGAAGCTGATCAACGTGCGCATGAAGCCCGACGCGGACTGGAAGAGCAGCGACGTGATCCGCCGCGCCATCGCCAAGGCCGAGAGCGCGCTGAACGGCCGCGGCCGCGTGCTGATTCGCGCGTCCGGCACCGAGCCGGTGCTGCGCGTGATGGTGGAAGCGGAAAATGTCGCCGACGCGCTTCATCATGCGGAATCGATTGCCGACGCTGTGAAAGAGGCTACGGCGTAAGCCACGAGTCTTGCGGCGCAGCACGGCGGGACGATAGCCATATCGTTCCGCCGCCGGCAATGTGCAATTCGGCACTCGCAACCGCCACGCTCCAAACGCAGCGCGTCATTCATCATTCGCCATGTGCCGCTCCCAGGTGTCGCGCGTCGTTAATTCCGACGGCTAGCCACCCAAAAGGCACGGCGCCGAACCCTCAGCCAGACGCCAGCCACCATCCCACCCGCGGCCCATTGCCGCACCACCCGCGCCACATCTCTTGCCCCGAACACGCACCCGCAAACGTTCGCGCCTATCTTTTTCGCCTAATCTGTAGAGCGACGCTCCGAACTTCGCGAAACCGGCGATTTCTCCGTTCAAACGCCTTTCAAGTCTGTAACCCCACTGTCACATCCGTTTCACGTTAAGTCACGTTACTGTCACAAAGAGACCCTAAGCTTCGCGGTGTTCGTGTTACTCGCTCACACCGCTCACACCTTTGGAGGTCTCATGAAATTGATGCAAACCGTGTTCGCTGGCGTCGCTGGCGCGCTTTTCGCGATCGCAGCGCAAGCCGCAGACATCACCGGCGCGGGCAGCACCTTCGCAGCACCGATTTACACGAAGTGGGCCGACTCGTATCAGAAGTCCGGCGGCGGCAAGGTTAACTATCAAGGCATCGGTTCGTCGGGCGGCGTGAAGCAGATCGTCGCGAAGACCGTCGACTTCGCCGGTTCGGACGCTCCGCTGAAGGACGACGAACTCGCCAAGGAAGGCCTGTTCCAGTTCCCGACGGTGGTCGGCGGCGTGGTGCCGGTCGTCAACGTGCCGGGCGTGAAGCCGGCTGAACTGACGCTGTCGGGCGAAGTGCTCGGCGACATCTACCTGGGCAAGATCAAGAAGTGGAACGATCCGGCGATCGTTGCGCTGAATCCGAAGGTCAAGCTGCCGGATACCGACATCGCCGTGGTTCGCCGCGCCGATGGTTCGGGCACCAGCTTCATCTGGACGAACTATCTGTCGAAGGTCAACGCGGACTGGAAGGCGAAGGTCGGTGAGGGTTCGACGGTCGCCTGGCCGACGGGCACGGGCGGCAAGGGCAACGACGGCGTCGCAGCCTTCGTGCAACGTCTGCCGGGCGCAATCGGCTACGTGGAATGGGCGTACGCGAAGCAGAACCACATGACGTATGTCGCGCTGAAGAACTCGTCGGGCACGGTGGTCGAGCCGAAGTCGGACACCTTCAAGGCAGCGGCAGCCGGCGCGGACTGGTCGAAGTCGTTCTATCAGATCCTGACGAACGAGCCGGGCAAGAACGCATGGCCGATCGTCGGCGCGACGTTCGTGCTGGTTCACACCACGCAAGAGAAGGCGCCGCAAGGCAGCGAAACGCTGAAGTTCTTCGACTGGGCGTTCAAGAACGGCACGCAAGCCGCAAACGATCTGGACTACATCTCGCTGCCGGATTCGGTCGTGTCGGAAATCCGCACGCAGTGGAAGTCGAAAGTGAAGGACGCTTCGGGCAAGGCAATCGCCGAGTAAGTGGAGCAATAAACGAAACGCTCGGCATCCGCAGTACGTAACACGTTGGCCGTCCTCATGCGAGGACGGCCAATGGCTTTAAACCCCGGCATTACCGGCCGCACGACACGTGTCATACGGCAACTGGAAACAGGTCCATCAGGCTCTCATGTCCGATATCCAATTAGCGTCCGGCGCGAGCAGGTCGACCCCGCCCGGCAGCGCGTCGCAGCAGAAAGCGCCCAGCCGCGCCGGCGACGTGATCTTCGGCGGTCTCGCGCGGCTCGCCGCCATCATTACCCTGTTGCTGCTCGGCGGCATCATCGTGTCGCTGGTCGTCGCGTCCATGCCGTCGATCAAGCAATTCGGTCTCAGCTTCCTGTGGACCGCCGACTGGGATCCACCCAGCAAGCAATTCGGCGCCCTGGTGCCGATCTACGGCACGATCGCCACGTCGATCATTGCACTCATCATCGCGGTGCCCGTCAGCTTCGGCATCGCGCTTTTCCTGACGGAACTCGCGCCCGCGTGGCTGCGCCGTCCGCTCGGCATCGCGATCGAACTGCTCGCCGCGATTCCGTCGATCGTGTACGGCATGTGGGGTCTGCTGGTGTTCGCGCCGATCTTCGCGACGTACTTCGAAAAGCCGCTCGGCGCGGTGCTCGGCGGCATTCCGGTCATCGGGGCGCTGTTTCAGGGTGCGCCGATCGGCATCGGCATTCTGTGCGCCGGCGTCATACTTGCGATCATGATCATTCCGTACATCGCCTCGGTGATGCGCGACGTGTTCGAAGTCACGCCGGTTCTGCTGAAGGAGTCGGCATACGGCATCGGCTGCACGACGTGGGAAGTGATGTGGAAGATCGTGCTGCCCTTCACCAAGAGCGGCGTGATCGGCGGCGTGATGCTGGGTCTGGGCCGTGCGCTCGGCGAGACGATGGCTGTCACCTTCGTGATCGGCAACACCAATCTGCTGGATAACGTCTCGCTCTTTTCGCCGGGCAATAGCATTACGTCAGCGCTCGCCAACGAATTCGCCGAAGCGGATCCGGGCCTGCATACGTCGGCGCTGATGGAACTCGGTCTCATCCTGTTCGTGATTACTTTCATCGTGCTGGCGATCTCCAAGATCATGCTGCTTCGCCTCGAAAAAGGGGAGGGCGCGAAATGAGCCAGCCCACTTTGAATATGCCGGGTTCGAACGACGCCGTCGCGCTCGAAGCGATGCGTGTGCGTCTGCAAGGCCGCCGCCGCATGAAGAACGCGCTCGCGCTGACCATGTCGCTCGCCGCGATGGCGTTCGGTCTGCTGTGGCTGATCTGGATTCTGTACACGACCTTGCGTCTGGGTATCGGCGGCCTGTCGATCGAGATGTTCACGCAATCGACGCCGCCGCCGAACACCGATGGCGGCGGTCTGGCCAACGCGATCGTCGGCAGTCTGATGCTAGTCGGACTCGCGACTTTTGTCGGCACGCCGATCGGTATTCTGGCCGGCGTCTATCTCGCCGAATACGGCCAGAAGGGCTGGCTCGCGAGCCTCACGCGTTTCATCAACGACATTCTGCTGTCAGCGCCTTCGATCGTGGTCGGCCTGTTCGTCTACGCGCTGGTCGTGGCGAAGATGGGCCACTTCAGCGGCTGGGCCGGCGTATTCGCGCTCGCCTTGCTGCAGATTCCGATCGTGATCCGCACCACGGAAAACATGCTGAAACTGGTGCCGAACGCACTGCGTGAAGCGGCTTTCGCACTCGGCACGCCGAAGTGGAAGATGGTGCTGTCGATCACGCTGAAGGCTTCCATCGCGGGTATCGTCACCGGCGTGTTGCTCGGCGTGGCGCGTATCGCAGGCGAAACCGCACCGCTGCTCTTCACGGCGCTGTCGAATCAGTTCTTCTCGATGGACATGGGCCAGCCGGTCGCGAACCTGCCGGTCACGATCTACAAGTTTGCGATGAGCCCGTTCGCGCAGTGGCAATCGCTCGCGTGGGCCGGCGTCTTCCTGATCACGCTCGCGGTGCTGGGACTGAACATCCTCGCGCGCACGATCTTCTCGAACAAGTAAGGGCGGAGTGTAATCCGATGAATATGGCAGAAACTCAACTCAATCCGATCGCGCGTCCCACTGCGCCCGCCGGTTTCGATCCCGCCCAGAGCGGCCAGTCGCAGGCGCCGTCGCGCCCGAAGATCGAGATCAACGATCTGAACTTCTTCTACGGCAAGTATCACGCGCTGAAGAACATCAACCTGCAGATTCCCGAAGGCAAGGTGACCGCGTTCATCGGCCCGTCGGGTTGCGGAAAGTCCACGCTGCTGCGTACGCTGAACAAGATGTACGCGCTCTATCCGGAGCAACGCGCCGAAGGTGAAATCCTGATGGACGGCGAAAACCTGTTGACCTCCAAGCGCGATATCTCGCTGCTGCGCGCGCGGATCGGCATGGTGTTCCAGAAGCCGACGCCGTTTCCGATGTCGATCTACGACAACATCGCGTTCGGCGTGAAGATGTTCGAAACGCTGCCGCGCTCGGAGATGGACGACCGCGTCGAATGGGCGCTGACCAAAGCCGCGCTGTGGAACGAAGTGAAGGACAAGCTCGGCCAGAGCGGCTACGGTTTGTCGGGCGGTCAGCAGCAGCGTCTGTGCATTGCGCGCGGCATTGCGATCCGTCCGGAAGTGCTCCTGCTCGACGAGCCGTGCTCGGCGTTGGACCCGATTTCGACGGGCCGTATCGAAGAGCTGATCGCCGAATTGAAGAGCGACTACACGGTGGTGATCGTCACGCACAACATGCAACAGGCGGCCCGCTGTTCGGACTACACTGCCTATATGTACCTCGGCGAGTTGATTGAATTCGGCGACACCGAAAAGATCTTCATCAAGCCGGTCCGCAAGGAAACCGAGGACTACATCACTGGCCGCTTCGGTTAACACGCCGAGCAAAACAAGGGAGTACGACATGTCCGATAAACACCTGTCCAGCCAGTTCGACGCCGACCTGAATCTGGTTTCCTCCAAGGTGCTCGAAATGGGCGGCCTGGTCGAATCGCAGATCGTCAACGCCATGCGAGCGCTCAACGAATTCGATCTCGACATCGCCGAACAGGTGATCGTCGCGGAAGATCGTCTGAACAAGATGGAAGTGGAAATCGACGAAGAGTGCAGCAACATCATCGCGCGCCGTCAGCCGGCCGCGCGTGATCTGCGTCTGCTGATCGCGATTTCGAAGACCATCACGAATCTCGAGCGCGCCGGCGACGAAGCCGAAAAAATCGCCAAGCGCACCAAGCGTTTGATGGAAGACGGTGCCTCGCGCACCATCAATATCGCCGAAATCAAGTTGTCCGGCGAAATGGCGGTGTCGATTCTGCGCCGCGCGCTGGACGCGTTCGCGCGCCTCGATACGGTCGCCGCCGCGCAGATCGTGCGCGACGATAAAGCGATCGACGAAGAATTCCGCGCCTTCGTGCGCAAGCTGATTTCGTACATGACCGAAGATCCGCGTTCGATCTCGGTGGGCCTCGACTTCCTCTTTATCGCCAAGGCGATCGAGCGGATCGGCGACCACGCGAAGAACATCGCCGAATTCATCATTTACATCGTGAAGGGTACGGACGTGCGGCACAAGTCGCGTGACGCGCTCGAACGCGAAGCACTCAGTTAATCCAGAGATAAGGACCAGAGGTGCCGATGCCCAGCAGCATTCTCGTCATTGAAGATGAGCCCGCCATTTCCGAACTGATTTCGGTCAATCTTCAACACGCCGGACACTGCCCGATTCGCGCGTACAACGCGGAGCAGGCGCAGAATCTGATCAGCGACGTATTGCCCGACCTCGTCCTGCTCGACTGGATGTTGCCGGGTAAATCGGGCATCGCGTTCGCTCGCGATCTGCGCAACAACGAGCGCACGAAGCATATCCCGATCATCATGCTGACCGCGCGTGGCGACGAGCAGGACAAGGTGCTCGGCCTCGAAATCGGCGCCGACGACTACGTCACCAAGCCGTTCTCGCCGAAAGAACTGATGGCGCGCATCAAGGCGGTGTTGCGCCGCCGTGCGCCGCAGTTGACCGAGGACGTGGTCGCGATCAACGGTCTCAAGCTCGATCCGGCAACCCACCGCGTGGCAGCGCATGCCGAAGGCAGCGAGATCAAGCTGGATCTCGGTCCGACGGAATTCCGCCTGCTGCACTTCTTCATGACGCACCCGGAGCGCGTGCACAGCCGCACGCAACTGCTCGATCAGGTGTGGGGCGATCACGTGTTCGTCGAGGAGCGCACGGTGGACGTGCATATCAAGCGCCTGCGCGCGGCGCTCAAGCCGGCCGGGTGCGATGCTATGATTGAGACGGTACGCGGCAGCGGCTACCGGCTTGCGAAGAGCGCCTGACGCTTGCTCAACGGTGGCGGTATGCGAGCCACCTGCGTCATACGTCATCTTCGCAACGATAGGCGCCGCGATTCCCATCCTGGCGCATAGGCTTTTCTCTTCGATCGCTAGACCATGAACATCATCTGGGCGCGCTCCATCGTGTCGGTCGTGCTGCTGGCTGTTCTGTGCGTGGTGGTCGGCGCACTCGTGAACGTCAAGGCAGCGCTCGTCCTCGCGATTGTCATGCTGCTCGCGCAGAGCCTTTTCAGCACCTTTCATAAACAGCGTCTGTGGCGTTTGCTCGACGCGCCGGTTTACGGCGAAGTGCCGAGCGCCCCCGGCATCTGGGGCGAAATCTACTACCGTCTGCACAAGCTCGCGAAGCGCTGGCACGCCCAGGTGCGCCAGGTCGAGCAGCAGCATTCGCGTTTCATTCAGGCGATCCAGGCCTCGCCGAACGGCGTGGCGATGCTCGACGATCACGATCAGATCGAGTGGTGCAACGCGATCTCCGAACTCCATTTCGGCCTCGATGCAAAACGCGATCTGCGTCAGCACATCACGCATCTGGTGCGTCAGCCGGACTTCGTTCGCTATCTGAATTCGCACCGCTACGAAGAAATGCTGATCATGCGCGGCATGGGCGAGAAACGGCAGAATGTGCTCTCGGTGCAGGTGTTTCCGTACGGCGAAAATCGCAAGCTGGTGCTCTCGCAAGACATCACCGAACTTGAGCGGACCGACGCGATGCGGCGCGACTTCGTCGCCAACGTCTCGCATGAACTGAAGACGCCGCTCACGGTGCTCTCAGGTTTTCTGGAAACTATGCGCGAGTTGCCGTTGAGCGAGGGCGAACGTTCGCGCTATCTGGAACTCATGGAGCAGCAGGCTTCGCGCATGCGCCATATCGTCAGCGATCTGCTGGTGCTCGCCAAACTCGAAGGCGACAATAAGCCGCCAAGCGATCAGATGATCGATATGCGCGCGGTGTTGCGGCATCTGCGCGACGACGCGGAAAACCTGTCGAGCGATCATCACAAGATCGTGTTCGATGCCGACGAAGGGCTCACCGTCACCGGCGTTGAAACGGAAATTCTCAGTGCGTTCGGCAATCTCGTCACGAACGCGATCCGCTACACGCCGGACGGCGGCGCGATCAAGGTGGGTTGGCGCGCGCAGGGCGGCAATGCGGTATTTTCCGTGACGGACAGCGGACTCGGCATTCCTTCTGCGGACATTCCGCGGCTGACGGAGCGTTTCTATCGCGTCGATCGTAGCCGTTCGCGCGACACCGGCGGCACCGGTCTTGGACTCGCGATTGTCAAGCATGTGCTGCAGCGGCACGATGCGCAGCTCGACGTGAAGAGCGAGGAGGGACGTGGCAGCACGTTCACCGTGCGCTTCCCGGCGTATCGCACGGCGCGTCGGCAGCCGGCGCCGGCTTGAACGTGGGCGCATCGGCATGAAAAAAACCCGCACGTAGCGGGTTTTTTACGCGTGTCACTGTCTCGCCGAAGCGAGCGCAATCGCTAACGTTACGAACAGAATTTCCCCAACAGGCTCATCTGCGCGTTGCGCGAGGACTTGCCCGGCCGGCGGCGCCGATAATGGCCGTCGCTTTGCATTAACCACGCGGATTGATTGTCGCCGAGGAATGCCGACAGACCTTCAGCGATCACACGCCGCTTCAAACGGCGGTTGTTGATCGGGAACGCCACTTCAACACGCCGGAAGAAGTTGCGGTCCATCCAGTCGGCGCTCGACAGATAGACCTGCTCCTTGCCGCCGTCGTAGAAATAGAAAATGCGATGGTGTTCGAGAAAGCGTCCGACGATCGAGCGCACCGTGATGTTCTCCGACAGCCCCGCCACACCCGGCTGCAACGAACACACGCCACGCACGATCAGATCGATTTTCACGCCGGCCTGCGCGGCTTCGTACAGCTCGGCGATCACCGTGGGTTCGAGCAGCGCATTCATCTTCGCGACGATGCGTGCTTTCTTGCCGGCGCGCGCATGCTCGGCTTCGGCGCGAATCGCTTCGACCAGTTTCGGATGCAGCGTGAACGGCGATTGCCACAACTCGTGCAGCTTCAGTTCCCCGCCGATGCCGGTCAGTTGCTGGAACACGTGATGCACGTCTTCGCAGATTTTCTGGTCGGCGGTCATCAGGCCGAAGTCGGTGTAAAGACGCGCCGTGCGCGGATGATAGTTGCCGGTGCCGAGGTGCACATAGCGCTTGAGCGTAGTCTTGCCGCCCACCGACACGCGCCGCACGATCAACATCATCTTCGCGTGGCACTTGTGGCCCACCACGCCGTACACCACGTGCGCGCCGACCGCTTCGAGCTGCGAGGCCCAGTTGATGTTGGTTTCTTCGTCGAAGCGCGCGAGCAGTTCGACCACGACCGTGACTTCCTTGCCGTTGCGCGCGGCTTGCATCAACGCGTCCATCAGCGGCGAATCGGTGCCGGTGCGATAGATGGTCTGCTTGATCGCGACCACGTTCGGGTCTTTAGCCGCCTGCAGCAGCAGTTCGAGCACCGGCTGAAAGCTCTCGTACGGATGATGCAGCAGCACGTCGCCCTGATCGATCACGTCGAACATGCTGGCGCTGTTGGCAACCCGCTGCGGAATCGCGGGAATGTGCGGCACGAACTTCAGATCGGGGCGGTCCACCATCTCCGGCAATTGCATCAACCGCACCAGATTGACGGGTCCGTCGGCGTAATAGCAGTCCTTGTTGGACAGGCCGCTTTCGTCGAGCAGGCGCCGCACGACATGCGTGGGCGTTTCCGCCGACACTTCGAGCCGCACCGCGTTACCCAGATGCCGCGCCGGCAATTCGCCCTGCAACGCGACACGCAGATTGGTGATTTCATCTTCGTCGACGAACAGTTCGCTATTGCGCGTGATGCGAAACTGATTGCAACTGCGCACCACGAGGTTAGGAAACAGCTCGCCGACAAAGCGTTGCAACAGCGAGCTCAGCAGCACGAAGCCATGCGGATAGCCCGACAGTTCCTGCGGCATGCGCACGAGCCGCGGCAGCGCGCGGGGCGCCTGCACGATGCCCATCATCGCCTGACGGCCGAAGGCGTCCTTGCCTTCCAGCTCGACGACGAAGTTCAGGCTCTTGTTGAGCACGCGTGGAAACGGATGCGCCGGATCGAGGCCGATCGGCGTGAGCACGGGCAACAGTTCGTCGAAGAAGTAGTTGCGCGCCCATTCGGTCTGCGCTTCGTTCCACGCTTCCGTGCCGTGAAAATAGATGCCTTCTGCTTCGAGCGCGGTGAGCACCGTGTCGTGCAGCATGGTGTATTGACGATGCACGAGCTTCTGCGCGCGTTCGACCACGAGGTCGTACACGTGCTGTAGCGACATGCCGTCCGGCGACAGTGCGCCGGGGTTGTCGCGCATCTGTTCCTGCAGTCCAGCCATGCGGACTTCGAAGAATTCGTCGAGATTGCTACTGGTGATGCAGATGAAACGCAGACGTTCGAGCAAAGGGACGGCTGGGTCGGCAGCTTGTGCCAACACACGCTCGTTGAAACCCAGAATGCCCAGCTCGCGATTCAATAAGGGGTAGCGGATGGACATCGGCAGCGAGAATGGAATGTCAGGAAGAGAGGCGGAAAGACGCTCGGAAATTCTCACAGTATGATGACGTTGTTATGACATTCTTAATTTTTTATTCTACGCCGTAATCGCCGCGTGTCGTCAATATGACGCAGTCGGTATGGGACCATTGGGCACCCCCATTGCTGCGAGGTGACATCGTGAGGCCCGGTACGCTTAGAATGGCGTCTTTGAACAGCGCGGCCGGCCATAAGGCGCCCAGGGCACCCGATGGACACGGAGCGTTCCCCGCATCCAACGCCGCCGCGCTCGCGCGCATGGAGTCTGCTCACCCGATGGTCAATACTCCGCAACTCCTCGCTGCCGTCGATCTCGGCTCGAACAGCTTCCGGCTGATCGTGGGCCGGGTCGAGGAAACCGACGCGGGCAGCCAGATCTATCAGGTCGATGCCTTGCGCGAGCCGGTGCGTCTGGCCGCCGGACTGTCGCGCGACAAGATGCTCGACCGTGCTTCGCAGGTGCGCGGCTGGGACGCGCTCAAGCGTTTCGGCGAGCGTCTTCGCGACTTCCATCCCGATCACGTTCGCGCGGTCGCCACCAATACATTGCGCATCGCCAAGAACGCCGGCGAATTTCTCGGCGAGGCGCAAGCCGCGCTCGGTTTCCCGATCGAAGTGATTGCCGGGCGTGAAGAAGCGCGCCTGATCTACGCGGGCGCAGCACACTCCGTGCCCGCGAGTCCGGGCAAACGTCTCGTGGTCGACATCGGCGGCGGCTCGACGGAATTCATCATCGGCTCGCATTACACGCCCATCAAGATGGAGAGCCTGTATATCGGCTGCGTGAGCCATAGCCGGGCGTTTTTCCCCGCCGGCAACGTCGACGAATACACGATGCGTCAGGCCGAACTCGCCGCGGGCCGCGAAATCCAGATCATTTCCGCCGAGTACAAGAAAACCGGGTGGGATCAGGCGATCGGCTCATCGGGCACCGCGCGCGCCTTGGCCGAACTGGTCGAGGCGAACGGCTTCAACGATCCGGGCGTCACGCACGGCATCTCGCGTGGTGGCCTCGAACGGCTCAAGCGCGCGTTGATCAAGGCGGAGAACGTCAATCGGCTGAAGCTCGTCGCGTTGAAGGGCGATCGTATTCCGGTGCTGGCAGGCGGCCTGTCGATCATGATCGCGGTGTTCGACGAACTCGGTGTCGATTACGTCGATACGACGGACGGCGCGCTGCGCCTCGGCGTGCTATACGACCTGCTAGGCCGTTCGCAGCACGAAGACATGCGTACGGTCACGGCGGAAGGCTTCATGCGCCGCTATGGCGTGGATCGCGCGCAGGCGGGGCGCATCGGCGAACTCGCGGTGCGCTTCTACGTCCAGTTCGCGGAACCCGACGAAGAACGCCGCGTGGAAAACCGCATGTTTCTCGGCTGGGCGGCGGCGCTGCACGAAATCGGTCTGTCGATCTCGCACAGCGCATATCACAAGCATTCGGCCTATATCGCGAGCAACGCGGACATGCCGGGCTTTTCGCGCACCGATCAGGCACGGCTCGCCGCGCTCGTGCTCGGTCACGCGGGCAAGCTCGGCAAGCTGTCGCAAACGCGCGAAGTGGAGTGGCCGCTGCTGTTCTGTCTGCGGCTCGCGGCGCTGCTGTGCCGTCGGCGTGCGGATGTCGGCTTGCCGGGCATCTCGGTGGCGCAGGTCAACGGCGGTTACGAGGTGCGTTTGCCGAACGAGTGGGTGGCCAACAATCCGTTGACCGACTACAGCCTGATTCAGGAGGCCGCGGAGTGGGAGAAGGTCGGGATTCCGTATCGTGTGGTCTATACGGACGACTGAAGCCTTGCGCACTGCGCATGAATGAGAAAGCCCGGCATCTTGCCGGGCTTTTTTGTGGCCGCCTGTTTTTGTTTCGCCGACGCGCATCACAGCGCGTCGCGCGAGCGAATCCGCTCAGCGCGGCAGCGCATCGCCAAGGAAATGGCGAGCGTAACGTGCATTGATATCGGACAAGCGGAACAGCGTCAGAAAGTCCGCGGTATTGAAATCGGGATCCCATGCCGGCGCGCCGCAAATCTTCGCGCCGAGTCGCAGATAACCCTTCACCAGCGGCGGCGGTGCCACCTCGGCGCCCGTTTGCAGTTCATCGACCGGCAGCGGCGTGTGCGGAAACGCGCGATATTCCGGCGCGGTCAGCGCGTTGTCGCGCAGCGAGCAATACAGATTCGCCGCGTAGTGACCACCATCGACCATCGCCACACTCGCGCAGCCGAGCATCGTCTCGTAGCCGTTGTGCTTCATGTAAGCGGCAAGGCCCGCCCACAGCGACATGATCACGGAGCCGCTGCGATAGTCGGGATGCACGCACGAACGGCCCACTTCGACCATCTTGGCGCGCAGGTGCGTCAGGCGCGACACGTCGAATTCGCTTTCCGCATACAGACGGCCGATACGCGCGGCCTGATGCGGCGGCAACGCGCGATACGTGCCGACCACTTTCAACGTGTCGAGATCGCGCACCAGCAGGTGATCGCAGTAGGAGTCGAACGAATCGACGTCGAGACCCGCGGGGCCCGTCAGACGTGCGCCCATTTCGTCGGCGAACACGCGGTAGCGCAGACGCTGGGCTTCGCGCAGTTCTTCGTCGGTGCGCGCCCACGTGACTTGCAGGCGATGCTGGGCGGTGACCGTTTCCTCGGCGCGCGGCAGACGGCGCGACTCGAAGATCGAAGCGAGGGGCAGGGTAGGCGTCGGCAGTTCTCGCATGGGGGGTCCTGGTCGAAAAAAGGGAGATTTCTTTTTTCGCCAATGTAGTAACGCCTGGTGACGCTCGCATGGCAAAGCCATGACGATTGGATGACTGCCCGTAAGCTGCGTGCCCGCGGCTTGTAATGTCGTGAGTGGGGACGCCGAGTGTTGTTTCCGCGCGAAACGTGGGGGAATGGCGGAATGGGTGGGAGCGATTCAAGCGCCGGGACGGTAAGGTCTCGGCGATGTGGGTGACGCGTGTGATCGGTCTGGGTGGCTCGGCGGCGTTTTGTGCGGCGCGTGGGTTTTTATGGGCGCAAGCCTCGCCTGGTTGAAGCGAGTCCGGATCAGACCAGATCGGGACTCATGGCGGCGCGCAGCACGGCCTGGTCGTCGCCGTCGCGCTCACGGCTTGCGATCCACCACACGCCCGCTTTCTTCAGCGGCCAGCTCGCGTCGCTATTGCCGAGCAGCCGCGCGGCGACGTGGCCGAGCGTCGGTTGATGGCCCACGATCACCACCGTCTGCGCGATGCCCTTCGGCCAGCCCGCGGCGTTGAGCACGTCGTCCGCGCTCGCGTTGGGCGCGAGTTCACGCACGACGCGATATTGATCGCTCAGCGTCTCGGCGGTCTGGATGGTGCGCACGGCAGGGCTCGCGAGGACCACGGCGTCGTCGGGCAGGCGAGTGCGCAGCCATTTGGCGACGTTTTGCGCCTGCTTGCGGCCTCGGGTGGTGAGCGCTCGCGCGAGGTCGGTGCTGGCGATGTCTTCGGCTTCGGCGTGACGCCAGAGAATCAGATCCATGTGTGTCTCCTTGACTCTGGTTGCGGCGCTTGAGCCCGATGAGGCATGCGCCAGGTTTTAGTCACTGTCGCACGCGGGCTCGTCAGGCCGCAAGGCAATGGCTCGGCTGACCGGATAAGTGTTCCGGTATATCGCAGGCGAAAGCCCGAAAGCCCGAAAGCCCGAAAGCCCGAAAGCCCGAAAGCCCGAAAGCCCGAAAGCCCGAAAGCCCGAAAGCCCGAAAGCCCGAAAGGGCCCAAAAGCCCAAAAGCCCAAAAGCCCAAAAGCCCAAAAGCCCAAAAGCCCAAAAGCCCAAAAGCCCAAAAGCCCAAAAGCCCAAAAGGGCCCAAAAAGCAAAAACCCGCGAAGCCGGAGGCTACGCGGGTTTCGTGTTGCTTTTCGTGGTCGGAGCGATAGGATTCGAACCTACGACCCTCTGATCCCAAATCAGATGCGCTACCAGGCTGCGCTACGCTCCGACGAAGCCGAGATTCTACGTGGCATTGGGTGCCAGAGTCAATCGCGAATTGCGGCGGTGCGAAACGGAAGCTCGAAAGCGCGATGCAGCTGCGTTAGATACGTCCCATCAACAGCAACACGATCACGATGATCAGCACGACGCCCACGAGTCCGGTCGGCCGATAACCCCAGCCACTGCTGTACGGCCAACTCGGCAACGCGCCGATCAGCAGAAGAATGAGCAGGATAAGCAGTATGGTTCCGATGGTCATTCGAGTTCTCCCTGTCTGGCCTGTGCCAGTTAGTCTGGTTGGTTCGGCGCATTCACGCCGGGACGCTCGACGCGCACGCTGCGCGCTCCTTGCACGCTTACAAGCAGCAAGGCATGTGCCTAAACGGAAACGCAGGCCGGAGGGGGAAATGGCGGGCGGCTGGGTGCTCCAGCCGTGGCGAGGCGAGGCGATGCGTTAAGGGAAATGGCAGACAGGAAAAACTTGCGCGGTGACGGTGGATGCGCGCCTGGTGTCACTGCGCAAGGAGTCGATGTGCGAGCGCGGGCTCGCACATGCAGTGCAGCGCATCAACCGTTCAGTTATTCGGAATGTGCGCAGGCGCAGTTGGCATCCGGTTGTCCGTTCAGTGCCGACGACGCATCCAGTGCGGCATGTGCTGATGAGTCAGCCAGTGGTGCACCATGCCTTCGCCGTCGTGTTCGCGCCGATAGGTTCTCGATTCGTAGATCGACAACACGAGCAGCACGAGCAGACCTATTGCAAGTCCAATCAGACCCGCGATCGTTTCAGCGTCCATGGCAGTCTCCTATGAGATGCGACCGTGACTTTATAGTAGGTCACGCGCAACGAAATGGGAGGGGCACGCTGCTCGCCGCGGCGTCGTGGAAAGCGCTTTGCGGTTAGACTCTCGGCGCTCGCGCTTGCCTGCTCACCGCCGGCCAGCCGCTCATTCATTCTGCTTCGAGAGACTCCCGTTTATGATCCGCGTTTCGATGCTTGCGTTGCTGCTGGTTGCCGGCGTTGCCGGTTGTGCGAATGGTCCGTCCGGCCATCACGGCGGCCCACCGCCGCAAGATCCCGCCGACTACCACGGCGTGCCCACCGACAGCCGTCCGCCCGCGATGGTACCTGCGCCGGTCACGCCTTGAGCGTCGGCTGATAACGGACCCGGCAACGGTGACGAGAGCGGAAGCGAAGCTCCGGCGCGGGCACGCCGGCGCTTCTGACCCGCGCAGACTTTTCGCGCGGAGAGCGCGGGCTGAAGTCATTCTAGGGCGAGCGTCGCGCGCGATATGTATGCGCTTGTTTCAAGCCGTAACCGGGTGCCGCGATGCGAAATGGGCGACGCCTTAGCGCTCAAGCCGCCGCGCCCGCCATGCTGCGCACGACGCCCGGCACATATCGCGCGAGCGTGAGACCGCGTAGCGCCATGAAGAGCAGCATCGCGGCCCACAAGCCGTGATTGCCGTACAGCGCCAGCAAGGCCCACGACGCCGCCACGAACAGCGCGAACGACACCACCATCGACATCATGAGTTCGCGCGTACGAGTCGCGCCAATGAACACGCCGTCGAGCAGAAAGCCCCACACGGACACCACCGGCGAGAGCGCGGCCCACGGCAGATATAGTTCAGCGGTGGCGCGCACGGCGGCCTGATCCGTCAGGCGTTCGACGATCCATGAGCCCGCGCCCCAATACAGCAGCGAGAATCCCAGCGCGCCGAGCGCGGACCACAACG